>JABWBM010000084.1 GCA_013360495.1 Planctomycetaceae bacterium | reverse complement strand
CAAATAACACGGGCATTCCAAAGGGTTTCGAGGGGTTGTGCCGCGGCGCCCGGAGGGAACATCACAGGCCTGTGCAGCACATGGGAACACCCCAAGGTCCCCACTGAGTTGACCGAACTATATGTAGGGACATGAGTTTTGCAAGCGGGTTATCTGCCCATTTGCCAGAAAATTTTCACTCCATATAGTGTGTCAATTTTCGCCTAAAGCGCACCGCGACGGGACTTAGGAAGAATGCGAAGATTTTTTAGCCGCGGATGAACGCAAATGAACGCGGATGAGAAATCTCATCATCTGAAGTAGCACAAAAACGCGAACATAGAAAAGTCATGACTTGTGATTTCGTTCTTTTTCGTGATGAAAATTCTTATCCGCGTTCATTTGCGTTCATCCGCGGCTAAATTTCTTCTTCATCAACGGTGAAGGGCATGGAGCCAGCGGAGGTGTTCGAGCAGCGCCGCGTCGTCGTAATAAAGATAGTCGTCGCTATCTTCCCCGCCGGCGAATTTTTGCGCCGAATCGGGCGTGGCGGCTGCGAGCGAATTCGCCACTACACGTTCGCATACATATTGAAAGCCCCGAAGCCAATGGCCGGCATTGCGCAGATCAGAGACGTCGAAAGAAGCGTCGGGACCGGAGAGGGCGAAGAGTGCAGAGTGCGGGGTGCGGAGTGCGGAGTCGTGAGGCCGATCAGCCGAGGCAGGCCGAACGCAGTGGGGTGTAGTGCCACTTTCATGTTCCTGCGAATCGTGGCCTGGGAGTGCGGAGTCGGAAGAAAGAGAAGAGAGGGCATCCGCAGATTTCGCAGATGAAGATGATAAAGAATTGAATTCCGAGTCTTCCAATCTGCGTTCATCTGCGTTCATCTGTGGATGAAATTCTTTGACTGGATTTTCCCTCTCCCTCAGAGAGGGAGAGGGGGGGCCGTCCTTGTCTAAGACTGGATTCCCGCCTTCGCGGGAATGACGAGACGAAGGCTTTGGTTCGCTTGAACGGCAGAGCACGTACACCACGCCCTGCAAACCTGGGTGCCGCGAAGCGTGGCGCTCCTTCTTCTCGGGCGCATCAAAACGGCGCATGCGTTTTCGGACGGCGGAAAGTTTTGCCGATTGTTTGTCCGGAGCGAGGCGTTCGAGGTTCACCATCGCAGACGGGTCGGCATCGAGATAGGCGCGCAGCGGGAAGGGCTCGCGTTTTTCATACGCCATGCGCGCGAGGATTTCGTGATCTTCATGGCTGGTGCCGCCAGCTCGCAACACGCTCTCCACGTTGGCAAGGCTGTGCTCGCGCGGGATCAGCCCCGCAACAACAAGCGAGATGTCGTCCCACGGGATCAAACCTTGCTTGCCCAACGCCTCCATTGTCGGCAGCGAGAGTCCGTCGTCGCAAGGCTCTATGCGCGTGAGAAAGACAGGGCGCGGCAACTGCGAAAATTCCTCGTCGGGCATTGCGACTACGTCGATGCCGTGGATGGTGAGCTCATTGGCGGCGTTGGTCGCGACGCTCTCTTCTATTTTGGAAAGCAGGATGCCGCGCTGGCGGCGGATAGCGCGCAGGGCGTCCGCGCGGGAAAGCCCCGCCTTCACGAGCAGTGGCGCGACAACGGCGGGGTCGAGCCTGCGCTGTTCATCGAGCACGACGATGAAATTGCGGTCGGCCATGAGCTTTCACGCGAGACGCTTGAGCCTATTTCTTTGCTTTTTGCCAGTCGGCGAGGAACGTGGCCAATCCCTTATCGGTCAGCGGGTGCTGGACAAGTTGCGTGAATACCTTGAAGGGGATGGTCGAGACATCCGCGCCGGCAAGCGCCGCGTCGAAGACGTGGATGGGGTGGCGGATAGAGGCGGCCAAAATCTTGGTCTTAAAGCCGTAGTTGTTGTAAATCTTTCGGATGTCCCTGATCAAGACCATGCCATTTTCGCCGATGTCGTCGAGCCGCCCGATAAAGGGCGAGACATAGGTGGCGCCCGCCTTCGCGGCGAGCAACGCCTGATTGGCGGAGAAGCAGAGCGTGACGTTGGTTTTCACGCCGCGATCGGTCAGCGCCTTGCAAGCCTTCAAGCCCTCGGCGATCAGCGGAAGCTTGATCACCACGTTTTTGCCCCAGGCCAGAAGTTTTTCAGCCTCGGCGAGCATGCCCGCCTTGTCGGTGGCCGTCACCTCGAGGGAGACGGGGCCATCCACGATTTTGAGGATCTCCTTCGCCACGTCCTCGAACACTCGGCCGGATTTGGCAACCAAAGACGGATTGGTCGTCACGCCGTCGAGAATGCCAAGCTCGTTGGCCTCGCGGATTTCGTTGACGTCGGCGGTGTCGATGAAGAAGAGCATGGGTTCTCCGGGGTTGAGAGCGCGGCAGATCTCGTCGTGTAGCGCCATGCGCCCTCGCATGGCGTCTTGTTTTTGTTCATTTCGTCACGCGAGGGCGCGTGACGCTACAATCGGCAAGTACTACCCGCCGGGGATGACGCCGGACGGGCCGGGAAGCAACTCCTCCGAGCGCAGGAACCAATACTCGCGCAGCGGACGGATCAGGTCGCGGAAGTTCTCGTACTCGTCGCCAAGGCGCTCATAACGCGCGCCGTAGACCCAATCCTGGCGGTAATAGTTCGTGTTGCTGCGAGTCTTCTCGACCGTTCCGCTCGTCGTCGCTGACGGCAGCGTATAGGTCTCGCTCGTGCGGCCCTTGCGCGCCACGCCGGGACGCAGCCCACGCACATAGACGTTCATATAGTCCCAGCCACGGTCGATACCGGTAAAGACAAATGCGCCCCAACGCTCTGAGATGTACTCGACAAAGCCCGTGCGCCCATCGGGACCAATCGGCACTTCGATGCGCGTCTGCACACGCGGCTCTATCGCCTGTGTTGTCGGATTCTTTTCCATATAGACAAATGGCGGCGGCAGCGTCCAGCGGTCGTAGGTGCGGATCACCTCTTCAAGCTTGTTGTTCTCTGGCTTGGCGCTTTGGAAATCGCTT
Source organism: Planctomycetaceae bacterium (assembly GCA_013360495.1). GTDB lineage: Bacteria > Planctomycetota > UBA8742 > UBA2392 > JABWBM01 > JABWBM01. The sequence goes on along the minus strand of JABWBM010000084.1, from coordinate 11,255 downwards.
GGCTTGATGGCTTTCTCGCCACTTCCGCCGGGAACGTAGGTAGCGATGAGGTAATTGAAAATGAACTCGTCCATCTCGACATTCTCGATGGCTTCGCCCGGCGCGAGGAAAGCGCTTGCCTCTTCCAACTCCTCAAGTTCGCCAGCGGGTCGCTTGTTGCCGAAAGCGAGACCGACAACCGTCCGGCGGGTCTCCTCCTTGCCGGTCAGAGGATCGGTGTATTTCTCTTTGCGCACAATACGCGGCAGCGCCAATCCGGTAATGTTCCCGCCTTTCGTGATCACTGGGACGCTCACGGTTTTGAGGGAACTCAGGTCGCCGCCGTAGCTTCCGCGATAGCTTTCGTCTGCGGCTTCGGCGGGTTCGAAGTCGTAGAGGTAGAGGTATTCGTACTCGTAATCCTTGACGTACTGGATCTGGTCGTACTGGTCGCGCACCAGTTCGCCCTTGCCATCGACCAAGGGGATACGTTTCCCGCTGACCGGATGGACGTAATCTTCCCACACGCCGAAACGGTCGAACCTCGGCACCGGCATGGCGCCGACGTCGGCGGGTCCGAGCGGCGCGTAAACATAAGCCTCGCCCTCGGCGAGCGCCGCGTTCGGCGGGACCGGCGGCGTGCGGAACGTGGTAAACGTCCCGTCCGGATCGCGCATGAACACGTCGGGCTTGATCATCTTCGGATCGTAGGGACGGCCCGTAACGTAATCGACGACATCCATCTCGACGACTTGACCGTTCTCGATTTTCTTCGCGATGCCGCGCTTGAGAGTTTCGGGCGTGGTGACGGAGATATCCTCGCCCCGGCCCATTTTGATCTTGGGCAAGCCGACGAGAAAGTCGTGGAACTGCAGCGTGCGCTTCCAAGGTTCGGAGCCGTATTTTTCAGCGGAAGTTTTTTCGAAACGCTTGACCAGCTCTGCGGGGTAGCGCTCGGCCCAAATGCGGTATTCGAGTTCGGTCACCGTGTCGCCGATCTGGTAGGTCACGGGCGCGCCACGCGTAACCGGCCTGCCCAGATAGTCGAGCACTTTGACCGGAATATGCTCGGACACGGGTCTGCGGCGGAAGAGTTCGTCGTCTTCGCTCAAAACCTTGGCGGTCTGATAGCGGTCTTCCTGCGAAGCGCGCACGGCGACAGTGCCAACTTCCTCGTCAGCTTTCGGGTTGAGACCGGTGTACTCGCGCCGGATCTTGTCGTACCCCTTGTGAATCCCGTTGTCGCCGGGCTGGATGATCATGCCGTTGATGATGTAATTCTGATTCGGGCGGCCGGGCATGGCGACGCCGGTATCCCACTCCATCAACACATGGTCGCCTGCCTTGTAGCGGCGGTGGGCCGGGCGGCGCGCGGTCTGCCCGATGAGCGCGTCGAGATTGCCCTTGTCGCCGATGTCGGGATTGTTCTTCACGATACGCCCACCGGCGGCTTTCGCCGCGAGGTAGCCGGGTTCGTTCTCGCCGAGCACGCGGCCGAAGCGATCGACGACGTCGTAGTTTTTGTAGCGGCGCTTGGTGAGCTTGCCGTACATGCCGCTCGCGTCGTCCGGCCCCTTGACCAGACGCACGCCCGCGGGAAGCGTGTCCTGCTCGCCGAAATATCCGGCCCAGGAGTTGTCCTCATATACGCCGGGGTAGCGGGTGACGATATAGAGGTTTCCCTTCTCGTCGAACTTCTCGACCTGATGGGGCAGGCATCGGGGGCCGTCGAGCCAGTCGCTCTCATATTCGTAGGCGGGCGCGATCTCGGCTTTGAATGCCGAGGCGGGCCAAAGAATGTACTCGCGCTTGCCGTCGCGCCATTCCCAGAGCTGTTCCTGCTCGGCGATCCGTTGGAGCACCCAAGCGTCGGAAATATCGGTGTAGGTCTTGCGCGCGTGCTGATAGCGCTCCTTGACCAGGCGTTCGGCTTCGGCGGTGTCAGCGTTCCCGGACAATCCTTTGCCCGTGTCCTTTTCCGCTTCCTTTGTCAATTCCGCGTGGAGGTCGTCGCGTTTTTCGTCGCCGTGGCGGACCGGCTCGGCATGGGTATTGTAGCGCAGCGTTTCGACAACCACGTCGATGTTGGCGCGCACAGGAATACCCTCCCAGCGCTCGGCCTCCTGATTCTCGATGTTCACGGCGTTGATTTCGCCCGTGCCGGCTTTCGAGGGATCGTAGTCGCTCACAACCTTGGTCGAAACCTTGCGGTAGTTGTCATTGATCAGGCGGAACAGGATGTACCAATATTCCTGAGCGGTGCCGTCGGGGTATTCGACCACGATGCGGCGCGGCTCCTGCATATCGATCCCAAGAGTCCAGTCAGGCGTATTGAGCCGATCCTCGAATTTCTTGGCCAGCGTCTCATAACTCTCGCCCCCATAGGGAGCGAACGCGCGGCCAAAGGGATCTTTGTCTGAACTGGTGTTGCCCTGACGGATATGGCCGAACCCCTGACGGGTGTATCCCTTGGCAGCGTCCTCGCCAGAGTCAGCGGGGTGGTTCTTCTTCTCGTCGAGCTTGCCTTCCTCGCGCAGCTTCTCGACAGGCGTGGTGTCCTGCGCCCGCGCCGACGACGCGACCGCGAACGTGCAAAGAGCAACTATCCGGACGACACGGAATATGGAACGGCTCATGCCGTCACCTCATTGACCACGGGGCATCCGCTCGCGACGCCCCTTCTGCCGGGGGTGCCTTCGTTCACGCCGGGAGAGCATCGGCGATGCGATCCAAAACGTGAAAAGACAGGCCCTTATGCTAGACGGAAGCACCTCCGATGCAAGGCATTTCATGGGGGTGTCACAAGCCTACGCGGCGGGACACAGGGACATCAATGCGCGAAGCGGCGCAGGAAGCGATCAAGCTCTTTCGCGAGATTGAGGGCTTCCCACCGGTCTCGTTGGGCCGGGTCGCCCATGGGGAACGCTTCGTTGCGCTGCCAGAGGTCGTCGATGTGAAGAACAGCCTTGGCAATGCTCTCTGGATCGTTCGGGTTTGCCACAAGACCAGTCTGGGTCTTTTCCACGATGCGCGCGGCCATGCCGTTCGTCACCGCGAGGATCGGGCGGTCCGCGCCGAGATATTCGAAAACCTTTCCACCCGGAATGCCTGCAACTGCCTGAACATCGGCGATCACAAGCATGAGCACGTCGGCTTCGACCAGATAAGGCGGAATTTTGGAGTAGGATATTTGATCGCGGGTGACGAGCACTCCCGGCAACGAAGACCAGTCCCCAAGGGCCTCGGTCTGATACTTGCCCATGTGAATCACACGCAAGCGGTTTTTCAGTTCCGGTCTCAGCTCGATGGCGCGCTTGAATCCCGGAATGAGCAGCGCCATTGGCGTGATGCCGTAGACCATGCCGGTGAAGAGGAAGCGCAGTTTATCCTCGCGTTTTCCCGGCCAGGGATCGTGGCGGGGAAGATCCTTGTAGCGCGAGCGGATAAAGCCGTTCGGGATGCAAACGACGGGCTTCTCGCCAAGCCAAGACTTCGCGATTTCCGCATGATGTTCGGAAACCTGAATACTGCCGTCGATATACGGAAGCGCCTGTTGTTCCATCTCGAGCGCGCGGGTCAGGTCCACTTCGCTATGCACCGACGCGTCGTTGCGTGAGAACAGGTCGCGCTGCTCGAGCACGATGCGGCCCGGAGCAAGCTCCTGCAATCCTTCAAGAAAATCACGGTCAAGCAACGAGTGCGATGGCGTCGTCACCATCACCACGTCCGGCGCATCGAAAGTGAACACGCGGCGAATTTCGGTGAGCAATCGCGGCAGGTGGGGCCGGAAACGGTCGGGCCACGCCGTCGGGTTGATGCGCATGGTGAAACGCGAGACGACGCGCGATATTTTCGATTCGAAGGGAACCGGAAAACACGTGACTTCGTCGGACAGAATGCGGTCATGCTTGTCGAGAAAGGGAATCTCGCTGAAACCCAATACCGTGATCTTCCAGCCCAGCGGCGGCAACGTTTCGCACCAGCGGAGGAGCCGCGGCGTCCCGCCCGTGAAGCACGGTGGAATGGCGTTGGTGACGATCATCAGATGGCGCTTGCCTTCGGCCATACGCGTTTTGCGCTATCCTTTCCCCAAACGGCTCGGTGCCCATGGCTGGTCGAGACGAATCTCGCGCCCCTGTTCCGCCGAGGCGTAGATCGCGTCAACAATCCGTAGCGATTCGCGCCCCACGCTCCCTTCTACATCAAAGGGACGCTTTTCGCGAATCGCATCGATCACGCCGCGCAGGTAGACCTCATGGCCGTAGCCATAGGGATGCTGCGGGTTCGATCCCCACTGCTCGATGATCCGGCGCGATTCATCTTCCGCTTCGTTGACAAATTGCCACCGCACAAGCTGGTTCGAGGCGAAGCCGCCGATCTCGACCGTGCCTCCTTCGCCGAGAATCCCCACCGTGCCTTCAATATCTTTCGGTCGTGTCGCCACCGTCGCCTCAACAACGCCGAGTGCGCCGCTCTTGAATTTCAGCACCGCGACGGCCGTGTCCTCAGCTTCCATACGAAGGAGCCTTGTCGCCGTATGGGCGTAGACCGATTCCACATCGCCCATGAACCAGATCAGCAGGTCGATCAGATGGATCGTCTGATTGGCGAGAACGCCACCATCCTTAGCCCAGGTGCCGCGCCACGGCGCAGAGTCATAGTACGCTTGCGTCCGCGTATAACGCACGCGCACGCTGCCCATCACCATCTTGCCGAATTTGCCAAGCTCGAAGTATTCGCGCGCCTTCTGCACGGGCCGGAAGTAACGCACTTGTTTCACGACAAAAAGCCGCGTGTTGCGTTCCTTGGCGAGCGCGATCATGCGGTCGGCGTCGGCGACGGTAAGCGCCATGGGCTTTTCGACAATCACGTTGCGCACATGGGGGATGGCTTCCAGCGAAAGCCGCGCGTGCGAGCCTGAATCGGTGAGAACGCTGACCACGTCGGGACGCTCTGCCTCGATCATGGCGCGCAGGTTCGTATAGCCCTTGCATTTCCAGCGTGCGGCAGCCTCATCGGCCCGCTTCTGGTCGAGGTCGGCGACGGCCACGAGCTTTGCGCCGGGGATGCAGTTGGCGAGGATGTCGCCGTGGCGCTGGGCGATTTTGCCGCAGCCCACAAGGGCGAAACGAAGCTCTGACGTTGGGGAGGCCATAGGCGCGGGCGGGAGTCTATCATGGGTAATACACGTCGCGGGGCGAAATTCTTCAAGGGCCACGCGGCTCTGTGGTAAGCTATGGGTGCTTCATGCTCTTTAGAAACCGTCGCTACACAACGTCATCCCCGCGAAGGCGGGGATCCAGAGCTAACCAACGTTTGTTGCGGGGACTGGATTCCCAAGCGCTCGGCGTAACGCAAGCTTCGCTTGCTTGCCTCACGCCTGCGCGGGAATGACGTTTCGGTAGGCAGCGTCTGTTATTACCCCGTGTTCATCGGCAAAGGAATATTATGCGCCTTCACTACAAGATCGGGCTGACCATGTTGGCTCTTCCTTTAACATGGCTCTCCGCCATCGCGACCGCCGCGGATGACGACGGAGCGGTCGAGGAGCTCCCCGCCGGAATCGCCGCCAAGGTGGGCGAAATCAGCATTAGCCACGACGACGTGCTCAGCCGCGTCTATGGATCGGAGAAGTCCAAGTCCGACCCCGCCGAGCAGCATGTGCGAAGCGCATATCAATATCTGATGCAGGCGGCGCTGCTTCGCTGCGAAGCGAAAGCCCTAGGTATCGTGGTTTCCGATGACGATCGCAAGTGGGCAACACAAAAACTCATCGATGAGTCAAAGCGCGAAATCGCGGAGTCAACCGGCAACGCGTTGCCGTGGGGACAGTACCTGCGGGAAATCGGGCACACAGAAGAGTCGTTTTACAAGGTCATGTATGACGAAAGCGAAGTCGTCGTGCTCGCCCACCTGGTATTGAACTATTTCAAGCTTACAACCGAGTCGGTCACCTATTCCGATGTCCGCCTCGTGCGCTATGAGGACGCGCTCAAAATAAAAGAAAAGCTCGACGCGGGCGAGGACTTTGACCGGCTTGCTCTGCTCAACTCCGTCGACCGGCGTCAGGGCGTGCGGGTTGCCTTCCGGCATCAGGGCTTGCCCAAACAAGTCGAAGAGATGCTCTTTGACACGCTGGAACCGAAAAAATACAGCGGCATCATTACGGCGGGGGAAGGCGATTACCGTATCGTCATGCTGAAATCCCGCTTCAAAGGTGAGTCAAAGACCTATCAGGAACTCAAAGAAACCATCGAAAAGACATTCCACGAAGGCGGGATTCGAACCCCGGAAACCTTCGAACAGTGGGTCGCCGTGATGTACAACACCGGCAAGTATGCTGTTCGCTTCCGCTTCCCCGGTGAAACCACGAAAAGCACCTCGACCCCGGCGCGGAAAGACGTAAAGTAAGCGTCGTGTGCCACGCGCGGTGGCGCGTAACGGTGCGGCAAATGCTGTAGCGTCACGCCTATGGCGTGACGTCTTCAACCCGGCATGCGATAACCCTCAAGACGTCACGGCATAGCCGTGACGCTACGAAGAAACAGGAGACCTCGGTGGCCAAGAAGAAGCAACCCAAACAACCCGAAGCTCAGTCAGACCAATCTGCCGCTCTCGCAGCGACGCAAGACATCCCCGGCACCCCTGCTCAGGACGAAGAAGCCACTGCCATCCTCGAGCGCGAGGGCTGGGCCGTGACCGACCGCATTGAAAACGACGCCGTGTCGCACGAAGTCTCTGAAGCAGCCGCCGATCAGGAAACCACCGCCAACATTTCCGAAGAAGGCCCCGAACTCGACGCCGACGAAGTCCCCGCGCTGGCCAAACGTATGGAAGCATTGCTGTTCGTCTCGCCGCGCCCGATGTCGGTGCGCAGGCTTGCGGAACTGCTCGGCCTCACCAGCGTCGTGCCGGTGCGTCAGGCTGCCGCCTACCTCAAGCCAACCTACGACGGCCACGCATTCGAACTGCGTGAACTGGCCGGTGGCTACCAATTCATGACGACGCCGGAGTTCGAAGCGGAAGTCTTGAAGCTCCAGAAGCAGAAGAAAGCGCAGAAGCTCACCCCCGGCGCCCTCGAAACGCTCGCCGTGATCGCCTACAAGCAGCCGATCACGCGGCAGGAAATCGACAACATCCGCGGCGTCAGCTCCGACCACCACATCCGCGCGCTCGCCGAGCGCGACCTCGTCAAGGTCGTTGGCCGCAAAACCGACGGCACCTTCGGCGGCGGCGCTCCCGCCCTCTACGGCACGACGACACAGTTCTTGAACGAGTTCGGTTTGAAGTCGCTGAGCGAATTGCCCGTCACCGACGACATGGTGAAACTCCCGCCGAAGAAGAAGGCCGCCAAAGGCGAGGAAGCTGTCGACCCCAACGCTGTCGCTGCGACGCAGGCGGTTAAGCTCGACGACGCTGATGCTGCTACCAATCCCCAATAGAAACGTGACTCTGGCCGTCATTCCGGCGCAAGCCGGAATCCAGCATGATGGATGATTTTCGGTGGCCACTGGATGCCGATTTCCGTCGGCATGACGGGCGCAATCCAGTAAGGAAGAGGCGTGCGAAGATTCAGACGAGGCTTGAGCTTTCCACGTAGCAGACGCAGCACATCCCTCGCATCGCTGGTGATCTTTGGGCTTATCGCCCTTGTCGCGTATGTCGTTCAGAACGATTCTGCTCCAGCATCGAGCGACCGCTTCGAGGGGAAAGAACTTCAAGCGCCCGCCACGTTGCGCGAGGGCTACGTCCCAGTGCTGCGCGTGGTGGACGGCGATACGCTCAAGGTGCGCTATGACGGCAAGACCGAATCCCTGCGGCTGATCGGCATCGACACGGCGGAGATCGCCAACGAGCATAAGGGGACGGGCAACCAGCCCGGATCGGTGGAAGCCTCGCGCTTTCTCGAAGATTTGGTGGACGACGACCCGCAGATCCGCATCGAGTTCGACGTAGACAAACGCGATAAGTACGACCGCCTGCTCGGCTACGCGTGGGCCTTCCGGAATGGCAACGAGGTGATGCTCAACGAGGAACTGGTGCGCGCGGGCCACGCGAAACCGAAATACTACACCCCCAACGGCAAGTATCGCACTCGCCTCGAAGCCGCCGCGCGGTGAACCACGAAGCCGCAGAAAAGAATTTGGGCCGCAGATGAACGCAAATGAACGCGGATGAAGAAAATCATGAAAGCACGAATTGAGAAACTGAGAAAAAGAAAACCTCGTTTCGGATTCATCCTTTCACGTTTTCATAACACTTTTTCTTATCCGCGTTCATTTGCGTTCATCCGCGGCTAATCTCTCAAACTCTTTCCTCGCCTGCGTTCTCCGCCACGTTGAGCTTGAACTCGTCCTTCGTGTCCGGCCAGTTGGGGATGTCGAGGCGCACCACGACGAACCAATCGATCTCGTCGTCCTCGCCCGCCGGGACCTCCTTCGGGATTTCGAACTCCACCTCTCCGGACTTGATGCCCGGCTTGTGGGACGTGGTATGAAGCTGCTTCTCATACACCGTGCGGCGGCTACTTGCATCCCTATGTGTTGACAAGAGTTACAACTCAATTCTTCCGTCTTTTTTGAAGGTGTGTCCTTTGCGGCAAGCCGCCAGAAATCACACACGAAACAATGACAAAATGGAAGTATCATCGTCACAAGTCGGGAATCTGTCCCGGCGACATTTACGTGAGCGGCCGTAAGCGAATTGCGACCCTCCTAACAGGAGGTTTTCTCGAAGGCTGCGAACTCAACCACCCATCTTGGGTGCGTTGGTTCGCTGCACCTTCGAGGGCTGTCGCAAGCCCGCTTATGGAGCAACGGCTGACGTACCCTCTTTTCATGGGTACGTTATTTGAGTTTCGAGTCTGGTGCGAACGACAAGAGCGGAGAAATGCCATGAAAGTCCGATGCCGTGATTGTGCACGCAAAGTTCGCATCTCCAGCGAAAAACTTACGCACACTACGTCGTGCGTAAACTGCGGGAAAAGCCCGTGGCAATATACGGTTCTAGAATCTGGCAACGAAGAAACGAGCGCTCGTTTTTCTGCGGTTCCCCCGTCAACCGAGAAAGGCTCACTCCCGCCGTCACGCCCGATCTCGGCCCCAACCATTACTGCATTCGCGCCTCCTAGGATACCTGACCCAGCAACATTTCGTTCGCCACCACCTCCTCCTTCCCCACAAGGTCCATCAATAAGGCCTATTTCTAATCGATTCCCTCCCGCTCCAGGCGCGAAATTGCCACTACGGAAAAAGGCTCTAGCAATGAGAGGGCTGCCACGCCGCAAGGCTAACCCCGTCATCATTGCGGCGATCTGGGCGGTCGTACTACTTGCAGGCGTCATTGTCCCGTGGATTTTTATCGGAGATGTTCTTTCCGGAAAATCCAGCAACCCCAATAGCGATACAAATGCATCCGCACTCACTACGTCAAATCATGTATCACCGCCCCCATTGAACCCTCACAATGCGAGTATGCCGGTCGGGTCAGAGAAGCCGTACGTCGATACGACAACGACCAATGAAGCTTTTCTTGAGGCAAAAACACACCTTAAGGAACTACTGATAACCCAGACTACTGATCTCTCGAACGCACTATTAAAGAGTAAGCAATTCTGGCAAGCGCGATCAGGCGCTTACGGTCAGACGATCAAAGCACATGAAGGCGATATCGAGACAATCCGCCCTGAACTTGCCAACGCTGAGAAAGCTGTCGCAGAAGCGCAGGAACATTTTGAGAAGGCGAACGACGCGTTGAATACCGAGATTCAAGGCGCTGCGAATCCACTCGCTCCTCTCTTGGCCGCCTTCGACTCGTACAAAGCCGTGGAAGAAGTGGTGAAGACCGCTACGCAGGAAATGCTTCGCGCACGAACGGCCATCGCCGAAACCAATGATGCTCTGAGAAAGAGCGAGGAAGTTGAATGGGATATCATGAACGACCTCGAAGAAGAGGAAGAGAAGGATGACTCAAAACAAAATGAAGCACTGATGTTAAAACTTAAAAACCTCCAAGGAGAAATCGCGGTCATTCGGATTCGAGTCGAACAGGAAAGTTTGGCGTTCGAAGAAGCTCAACGTGCATACGAAAGCGCGTTCATCGAGCGGGACAATCGTTTGGAAACTCTATCACGAGAACTCGCCCAAGCAGATGAAAGCGCCCCGGAGGAAATAAACCTCAAGGCAGCGCTCACCGCCTATCAAAACGCCGCAATAAAGGCCTCCGAATGGCATAAAAAAGTCAAGGACGCACAAAACGATATTTCAGCAACGCAGGCCTTACTCAATCAAGCGACATTGATTCATTCCAGACATATTCGTGAGTTAAGCAAGGCAAAAGCCGCACACGGGAAAGCCAAGGTCAAGTACCGAACTCGACTCTACGCAGCTCAATCCGCCGATTCGCTTCACGGCAATGGTGATTGGGGGGCCGTTCGCGAAGCAGAAGCCGAACTGAATGCGGCAGAAACAGTCTTGAAACAAAAGCAGGCTGAACATGATGCGGCACAGCGAGAGAAGAATAGCGCGAATTCAGCCTTTTCGGGAGCGAAAACCGCCTTATCTTCTTCTGAACCTAAAGAAAAGGCCACCAACAAAGTGGTTTCGGAGGCCGAGCGAAAGGTAGAAGATGTCCGCAAAGAAATGCTGCGAGCTATAGAACAATCGAATGAAGGAAAGGAGCAAATTCTACGTCCCTTAAGGACGGCAGCCGAGGAGGCAGAAAAACAACTCCAAGCAAGCACTGAAGCTTTGCAATTACTCAAGACTAAACGAGAGGAATTGGATTCATCAATTCGAGAGCTCCGTAGCTTGATGAAACGCGCAAACGAGCATTGTTCATATGCAGATGTTGACCTAAAATGGCTCAAGTCGTTCGCAACAAAGCCTTGGGATGTTTCGGCTGTCGTACTTCTAAAGGATACAGACCGGATGCTCGACAAGTTCGATTCGCAAATCGTGAGCCGGTTTCCATCTGGATCCGACAATGGAATCGCTGAAGATGAAGCCGTCGTTTTGATTGCTCGTGATACACGAAAAATTCTCGATGACTTGTATGAAGAGTGCCTCGCTGCTATGCGTCGATAGCCAGTCCACTTGCCACACGTCAAATATTCCTCGGTAGGCACAGCCTATTCGGCCACGACGACGCCATCGATCATGTCACGGAGATGTCACGTTATTCGCGCCGCATGGACGCAATAGCCGGAGTTTCGTGCGCCTCTCATCTATACTCGAACTATAATCCGACAGCCGGTAATTCTTCTTCGGAAATGCTGG
>JABWBM010000083.1 GCA_013360495.1 Planctomycetaceae bacterium | reverse complement strand
AAATCGTCCTCGCCGATAGCGCTGCGCTTGACCCACGCGGAAACGGTGAAGGGAGCTTGAGACTGGATCGCCGCATCATCGCCGACGGTGATTTCATCGTCTGAACCATCGAAAACGTAGCCGTTCCCAATAAACGCGGCCACCTCCGCGGCGCCATTCCCGGCGGTCGCGGTCAATCCGTTTCCTGTGGCATCGTCGATAGTACCGTCATCGGGCTCTATTCCGTCATCCATGTGCCAGACGGCCTCGTGCTCGCCGCTCGTGCCATCCCACGTTCCGCTGGCATCCCATTGGTTGCTGGCGTCGGCGGTGTTGCCGTAGTAGAGGTAAACAGTTCGCGTGACGGTTGTCGACACGGGCATTTCAACCCACGCCACGAGCGTCCCGGTTGTCCGGTCGTACGATTCGATCTCATGGGCGGCCTGCGTGGCGTCGTCCTTGATGAACAAAATATCGCCGCCGTCAGATTGCGCCACGTGGCCGCCGTTGGCCATATCGCGCAGGGCCGGATCGGTGATGGAAATCAGTACCGGGAATTCCGATTCATCGACGGACACCTTGGTCTGATCGATGGCAATAGCGATGCGGTAGGGCCAATCGGTGTCAAACCATGGCGCGGCGCCGACACTGTTCGAAAGCGACGTGAACTCGCCGCCAAGGTAAACGATGTCGTTGGCCGTATCGACCTCGATGGCGCGCACGATGCCGTTGGGGTTCGGGCGCCAGTCTCCATTGATCCCGCCGCCATCGAGAACGTGCATTGCGTTGGTGAACGTTAAACCGCCGAAGGTGACACTGAAATCCCCGCCGATATACCAACCGTCATTACCATCGGAGGCGACGGCGTATATCGCCGTGACGCCGCCGCGAAGGCGCGGAAATTCCATGATGACTTCGTCGCCATCGTTTGTGCCGTCAGCGACTGCTGTGTTGTCAAGCAATGCCACGCTGCCGGTGATGGGCGCGATGGTGTCGAAATTTCCGCCGACATAAATCTGGTTGTTGCCTTGGGCGATGGCGCTGACATAGGGCGCTGCCACGCCTGAGGAAGGCACCGGCACCCAAGCCAAGCCCCTGTCCGTTTCGCTTGGCTCCGCGGACAGGTGCGGCGCGATGAGCGCCAAAAGCGCGATTGTGGTGACGAATCGACAACGTGCCGCAAGTTTCATGGAACATCCTCGTTAAACATTGCAAACGCCAATGCTTACACGCAATGACCACCAGCCAGGCACGGGGGATGACCCAACGGGAATCGAGGCCCATTATTGTCTCGTTAAACCCCTTTTCGCGCAAGGGTTGAACGCGGGTTTTAGAGGTTGCTCAAAAGTCATTTTACCGCGCCCCGCCGTCATGCCGACGAAAGTCGGCATCCATCTTTGTTCTGGTCTTTGGATACCGGCTTTCACCGGTATGACGTTCTGTGAAGATTTTGAGCAGTCCTGCGTGTTTTTAGGCCTTGGCAGCAAGCCGCGCCAGCGCCTCGGAAATGGCTTCCCTTACGTCCGGCTCTGATTCAATCCGCTGATGGGACGCGAGCTGCTTGCGCGCCTCGATCGCCCGTTCTGTCCCGCCGTATCCACCCAACGCCCATGCGGCAGCCTCTCGCACCAGCGCTTCATCGTGTTCGATGCACATTGCCACCCCTTCGAAGCAGGTTGTATCTTTCTCCGCGCCCGCCACGAGCAGGGTATTGCGTTTGAGCCTCACTGCACCGGTGCGAGCGAGCGGCGTGCCATCGAGCAGGCTGTCGAGTTTGTCGTCGGGGAGCTTGAGCACGTCGTCGAGGATGAGCGCCTCGATATTCGGCGCGCGTTGAGATTCCGCCGGAGGGCGCGGACCATCCCGTTCCTCGCGCTTCACATTCCACGGGCAGACTTCCTGACAGATGTCGCAGCCAAAGATATAGCCCGAGAGCTGATCGCGCAGTTCCGGCGCGATGGAACCCTTGTGCTCGATGGTGAGGTAGCTGATGCAGCGCCGCGCGTCGATGACGTAGGGTTCGATAATCGCGCGCGTCGGGCAAGCGTCGATGCAGCGTGTGCAGGTGCCGCAGTGATTGGTTGCCGGTGTGTCCGGCGGAAGTTCGAGCGACGTCACGACCTCAGCTAAAAAGAAATAGCTGCCGTGCTCCTGATGGAGCGAGAGCGTGTGCTTGCCCGTCCAGCCGATGCCCGAGCGTTGGGAGTAGCTGTGTTCCAGCAACGGGCCGGTGTCCACGTACCAGAGCGCTTTGGCTTCGCTGGTGGGAGCCAGCGCCAACACCGCGTCCTGCAAGGCTTGGAGCGGCGCGCGCAAACTCTCGTGATAATCGTGGGCAAGCGCGTAGCGCGCGGTGCGCTCGCCGATGCTGGCCGTGGGAAGCTCCGGGCGGCTCGCGGCGTAGTCCTTACGCACGACGACGATGGACTTGGCCCAGGGATAGCGCGTGGTGATGTCCGCGCGCGCGTCTTTGCTTCGCTCAAACCAGCTCATCGTGCCGTTCATGCCGGTGTCGAGCCAGCGTTGGAAAGCTTCACGCTCGCGCGCTTCGGGCGGCGTCGCCGAACAGATGCGGCAATCGTCAAAGCCAAGCTCGCGAGCTTTGGATTTGATATTTCCGGCGATGTCGTGTGCGTCAGTCACGGGACGTCTCGTTAATGACCAATCCGGGAAGAAAGTTCCAGCTCGAAACCAGATTTTTCGTTCATCATGGTACAGGAAGCCAATCACCGGTCAATCCATAACCACTATAAAATAAAAGAGTTGTGTCGTTTCGCGCATGTTCGGCGAATGGTCGGCACGCCCCTTGCTCTATGCCTCCGGGAGATTTTTTCATGACCATGCTCGCAGGCCCATTCACCGAGAAAGGAACCCTCTTTGGGAAGGGTTCACTGCCGGTCGTCGAGCGCAACCTGGCCTTCCTTGAGGAACGCCACAAGCTCATCTCCCATAACATCGCCAATGTCCACACCCGTTTCTTCAAGGCCAAGGACCTCCCCGAGGAAGACTTCCTGCGCCTGTTGAACAAGTCCATGGACGCACGCGACCACAAGCATGTGAGAGTCTTCGAAATGATTCACAACAGCAAGGTCTACGGCGATTGGGACGGTGGCGACGGCTTCCTGACCGAGGACACCGCGGGCGAGGTGCTGCGCCACAGCGACAACAACGTGGATATCGATAAGGAAATGACGAAGCTCGCGCGCAACGGCCTGATGTATCAGACCATGTCGAGCCTCGCGAAGAAGAACTACGACCTGCTGCGCTCCACCATCCGTGAGACCGCGTAGGCCGTGAACAAAGAATAACGTGGGGAATGACCCTATTGGCAGACTGCAACGACGGGTGAAGATGCCTGTCAAACTGGTGACTGAAGAAGATTGACGAGAGAAGACAAAGGAAGAGGCAATGTTCGAAGCGTTCGATGCGTCGGGTTCAGGGCTGTGGGCGGAGCGGGTCCGTATGACCGCCATCGCCAACAACCTTGCCAACGTGCATACCACACGGAACCCGTTGAGCGAGCGCGAGCCTTTCCGCCGCAAGCTAACGATCTTTATGGAAGGCAACGCGAACAATTCGAACCCGGACCTCGGTGTCACGGTGCATGACATCATCGACGACAATGCGGCGCCGCGTGTTGGTTATGACCCGAGCCACCCTGACGCCGTGCGCTTTTCTGACCTCTTCCAAGTGGACGAAAAGGGCCAACTGACGGACAAGCGCCGTCCGGAGTATGAATATCTCGACGCCGAGGGCTTTGATCGTTTGTTGAGCAAGGTCGGATATGTGGAGTATCCGAACATCGATCCGGTGATGGAAATGAAGGATGCGATGCTGGCTCAGCGCGCCTATCAGGCGAATGTGACCTGCATCGAGGTGAGCAAGCAGCTGATCCACAATTCGCTGCAGATCATCGCGTAGAAGATTTTTTACCACGGGGGACACGGGGAAACACAGGGAAAGAATATAATGTCGAGGGAACGTTTGTAATGGATTCATGCCCCGATTTCCCCCGTGTTCCCCGTGGTAAAGTTCTTGGTGCTTTTGAGCCGATAAGTACATAGAATGGGCGCATACGCCCTGAGCATTATTGAAGTAGTCAGGACAGGATCATGGACGGGAAAATCGGAGACGGACACGTCTTAAGCAGGCCGATCAAGCCCTTCGAAGGGCCGTCGCGTCCCGATTTGATCCCCAAAACCGGTGACGACAAGAACCCGAATTTCCGCGAAATCCTCTCCGACACTATTCAGCAGGTAAATATCCGCCAGCAGGACGCCGACAAAGCGATCGAAGACCTCGCCACCGGCAAGGAAGAAAACCTCGCGCGGGTGATGACGGCTGTCGAGAAGGCGGACCTCGCCTTCCGCACGCTGATGCAATTCCGCAACAAACTCCTCGCCGCCTATCAGGAAATCAACAACATCAGGTTCTAGCGGTGTTGTCCGTAGAGACGCTGGATTCCTCCTCCGCAGTGACGGCGTTCGTAAATGCAACAGTCGAAAAAGAGGAAGTTCACGTGCGGATGTTCAGCAATGGCACCGCGTGGCTGACCCAGGCGCATGAACGCTCAATTTCGTTGATGTTCAACAGGCACTTGGGATCCTTGCGCAGGCGGTCATCCGCTTCGAGCAGCGACGCGAGGTATTTGCGCGTTTCGCGTGTGGCTTTCCGCTCGATCTCCATCACCAACTGCTGCGGATCCGATTCCATTTGTGCTTTTTCCGCGTGTTTGAATGAAGCGTGTTGGTTTCGAAACGATCGCAGGGCGATCGTCGTGAACGAGCGCAAAATACTCCAGAAACGAAAGAAGGCAAGCGGAGTCAACAAAAAACGCGTGACGTGAACAAGGAAGGAAACGAGAGAACAAAAGCGTCAAAGTCTGTCCTCGCTGTTGCAATATACTTGTGGGCTATGACTTCTTCGCAGGTTCCAACGCCGTGCGGAAAGCGGCGTAGCCGGCGGCGATGTGTTGCTCGAAAAATGCTTTTGCCCGCGCGCGCGTCTCCGGCGGCGCAGCGCAGGTACACCCTCTGTCAACACCGTAGGCCGCTATCTGGTGACGATCACGCTTACCGAATCTGACGCAGCCGGTTCGCAAAGCGTCGAGCAGTCGCTCACCCTCGATGTGGTCGAAGCGCCTGCAGTCGGCGGAACACTGCGCATACTCACCAATTATCTTCCGGAAGCGCGTGAGGACGAATCCTTTCCGTTCACACGACTTGGCGCCG
Source organism: Planctomycetaceae bacterium (assembly GCA_013360495.1). GTDB lineage: Bacteria > Planctomycetota > UBA8742 > UBA2392 > JABWBM01 > JABWBM01. The sequence continues at coordinate 9,223 of JABWBM010000083.1, read as the reverse complement.
CAGGCGGTGAAGCTCCTTACGCCTTTGAAGCTATCGGCCTTCCTGACGGCCTTTCCCTTGGCGGGACCGATACAAACTGGTGGATCAGCGGCAGCGCGGAAGCCGGAACCTCAGGCGAGCATGTTGTTATTCTGACCGTGACCGACGCGGCAGGAGATAGCGAGTCGGTGTCTCTGACAATGATGGTGAGCGAAGCGGAAGACGATGTCCTTGGGTCGACCTTAACGGGGACAATGCTTTCGCCCAACCTCGTCGGCACTTCTGGAGCATGCGCGTTAGGAATGCCTTCCGGCAATGGATGGCTCATGGTCGGAACGCTTGTTGTGATGGCCAGTGCCTGCCGGCGTTGGCCGTCGCGGCAGCGAAACACACACGAGTAAAACCAATCCCAAAGTGAAGATTGGATTTTCGACTGTCATGCCCGCGCAGGCGGGCATCCAGCCCCACGACAAATCGATGTAAGCCCTGGATCCCCGCCTTCGCGGGAATGACGCGAGGAATCACTCTTCCATCTTGGGATTGGTATCAGTCGTTCTAATCCTTCTCCGCGATCTCCACGAGCCACGGCCTCACGCAGGCGAAACCCTTTCGACGCAGCCGCTCAAGGTGTGCACGAGCTTGAGAGCCACGATCGACGCTTTCTTCTGCTTTTTTGTTTCGTTGAAAGAGAAGCAAGGCGTTTCTCTCATGGAGCATGCGAACGGTGATCCTGTGGAGATAGTCCTTGCGAGTCTCGCGAAGGGCTTTATCGGCCTTCACAAAATGTTCCATCGCTTTCGCATGATGGTTGGTCTTGCGCCAAAGCTGGCAACAGAATACGTGGTAGCAAAAAATCGCGCCGGCATCTCCGGATTTCATCGCCGTCGCTACGTCCTTGTGCTGAAGGAAATGGTTGACGCTGGCCTTGTCCTTCTTAATGGCGAGAAGCGCTTCGGCTTGATGATGCAGCAAGAGCACTGTTCCCGGCGTATCCTCGATGGTGACGTTGGTGCGCATGAGCGCGAGAAGGGGCTGGATGCTTTGTTCATCCTCGAAAGCCGTCGCGGCCATGAGCAGCGGCGAAACCGAGATAACGCGCCGCCGCTCGCTCATTTGGTCGATGCATCCTCGCAGAGTGTTCACCGCTTTGCTCAGTGCAAGGGTTCCCATGACGACCTCAACCAGCAGGAGTGCCGGTTGGGCAATCTTCTGGCCATCTTCACCGAAGAAGGAGTACGCGGCTCGCATGTCCCTATCGGCGCGGCGAATCCTGCCGTAATCGAGGTCAAGAAACGCTTTTATAAAAAGAATGCGCTTGAGAGGTTGGCGTTCGTCCGAGTCGCTGTGAAATGCGAGAATCGTCTTGGCTACGCGGTAAGCATCCTTGTGACGCATGCCGGCCAGAAGAGATATGTATTGCCATAACAATTCAAGCGCTTCCTCCGAAAGTGCGTCCGCATGCACAAAGGATCGAACGAATATGCGCCGGTACCGCGCTATTGCCTGCTCAAAGCGCCCGAGTTGATGGTCGAGCCGCGCGACATGCTGGTCGTATTCGAGCAGCAACGATTCGTCGTCGCACAATTTCGCAACCTGCTCGATACTCAAACGCAGCCCCTGCGCGGCTCCATGGCGATCGTTCTGAATATGCGATGAGAACTCATCGAGCAGCCGTCTGAATACGGGACGGGCGCGATCGTTGAGCTTTTCCTTCGTCTCGTGATAGGTCGTCAGAGAGCGGTTCAATTCCTGGTATACCTTCGTATTGTTGTTGGCCGAGAGCGCGCCAAGACGCATGCGAGAAAATCCGTTCAGCCGCTCCACGAGATCAAGCACTCCTGTCACGGTGACGGCTTCGTCATGTGCGACATCGGAAAGGTATGGCGAGCCTTCGCCGCTGATCAGCCATGCGGGGTTAACTCCCAATTCCCGCACCAATGCCGTACAGACACTGGCCGGCATATTCGATCCGTTCAAATAGTAGTGAATACGATTGCTGGAGATTCCCGCGGCGCGTGCCAGCGCGGCCTGGCTATGGCGAGCCGCGAGCTCGGCCAGTCGTCTGCGGAGCGCCTCCTCGTCCTGAACGATCCGGCGTGAGGTGTCGCTTCGAGTATCCATAAATCTGACTCCTCCTCGCGATGTTAAGAATACTTAACTCTTTCTCTTGTGAAGCCGCAAACAAATTATCATTTTTCTTATTTTCGGCGATACTTGGAACACAAGCCGGGGGATCGAAAGCGCACGTTAGGAAATGAGGCGGGATGATGAACAACACGATGCCAAGGATCGTTCTTTTCGCGCTATTGGTTTGTTGGGCTTCGGGCCTGCGTGCGCTTCAGATCGTCACTCCAGCGCCATCGGAGGCGCTCCCTGACGCCATGGAAGGCGAAGACTACCCCGCCTTCAGTTGCTCCGCCATGCCTGCCACAGACAAAACCACGTGGAAGGCCAAGGGCCTGCCGCCGGGTATGCAATGCACGACATTTTTCACCGTTGACCTGAATTCCGGCCTCTCAATAACTGTAGGAAGTATCGAGGGTACGCCCGACATAGGATCGGGAGGCAAGACCTACAACGTTACTGTCGAAGCTAATGACGGATCCGGCGGGCGAGATGCCGTCAGTGTAACACTTACCGTCCACCAGCCTGTCCAGTTTACCTCCACCGGCCAGCTCGGTATCGCGCCTTTGGGTGTGCCCTTCACCGCGCAGCTCGATACCATTGGCGGATATCTTTCGGATGGGGGCAGTCTCACTTTCTTTGTCAGCGTGGGGAGTCTTCCGCCCGGGCTAAGCCTGGACCCTGTCACGGGGGTCTTGAGCGGCGTGGTGCAGGTTCCTGGGGCGTCTACTTTCTACGTGATGGTCCAGGATGAATGGAGTATTCCAACTGCTGACACTCTTGTTTGTAAGGTCACTTTCGTCGATCCTTTGGATATCGTGGTCTCATCTTCCATGCCTCCGGCTGAAGCTGGGACGCCTTATGTCTTTCACCTTGCCGCCAAGGGTGGCATGGCCCCATACACGTGGGCAGTCGTTGGGCTTCCGCCAAGCCTTGCCGTCAACGCGCAGGGCGTCATAAGCGGTACGCCACTCGTAAGCGACATCGGACACTATGATTTACAAGTGAGCGTGACGGACTCCGACGCGCCTCCTTCGTCGGACAACACGATACTTTCTCTGGATATCGAAGCGGCGGATTTGGTGCTCCTGACGGCGCTCACGCTCCCGGCGGCACAGGCCGGCGTCCCTTATCTTCTCGATCTGCAGGCGATGGGGGGTGTCGCGCCATACCATTGGAGTGTTGCGGGCCTCCCTTCAAGCCTTTCGCTCTCGACAAGTGGCGCCATTTCCGGAACGCCAAACGATACGGAAACCGGGGTCTACGCGCTCAAAACCGTGTTGACCGACTCCGCTCAACCTCCGGTGATGGTGCCTACGATCCTGTCACTGCGGATTGAGGCGGCGGGAACCGCTCCGCTGACGGTCACTACCAGCTATCTTTTCCCTGCCATGGAAGGCGTCTCCTATACGCACGTTTTGAACGCCTCGGGTGGCGATGCGCCCTATCAGTGGACCATCACTGGTCTACCGCAGGGGCTTACTCCCAACGGGAACGAAATACACGGAACGCCTCTGATCGGCAGCGCAGGAATCTATTTTGTCAAGGCCATCGTCACTGACGCCGAGGGCCTGATAGCCAGCACCATTCTCAAACTGGTCGTCAAGGGCCAATCTCAATCAGCACCTGCCAATTCAGACGTTGAGAGCGGCGGATCGAATGCGCCTACGCCCGATCTTGTCGGCGCGGCGGCCGCCGGATGCAGCATCGTCGGGAATGCGAACCCTGAGCGCCTGTGGCTGACGTTCATCGTAGTGATCTTCGTGATGTGGTTTGCGCGGTTGCAGGAGCGCGTTCAGAAGAGGGTTTGACAGTCAATTCGTTGAACGCTGGCCGACGTTAGGTTCAGCGTTTCAAGATCAACGCAAGGAGATAAGGGAATGAAAATCATAACGAGCAACGAGATGAAAAAAGTGGCTGCTGGCGAGGATTATATCCTTGTTCGCGTCATTGATCCTAATGGGAAGATCGTGCGAGACGCCTTCGGTAACTGGATCATGGTTTAGCCTAAATTCGGCTGGCGGTTGAGGACCTAAGTCAGGCAGCCAATAGAACAGGGCTCCGCAACAACTTGGGAAAGCGTCACCAGCAAAAACGTGGTCTCAATTTCACAACGCCTAAGGAGAAGTTATGAAAGTCATGAACGCGAAAGTCATGCATACGATTTACGGAGGCTTAGCCTGGACCGCCACCAACATTGGAATGCGCACATGCATTCAACCCAATGGCCAGCCTTGCTGATCCAGGGAGCGATGAAGCCAAACATTTCTATGCCGGATCAGCGTGTGACCCGGCGCAATAAAAGGGGATCTTCCCCGAGTTTTGTGTCTCTCGTTTGGAAAGAGGAGAAGTACATGAAGGTCATGAGCAAAAACGAAATGAATGTGGTTATGGGTGGGTTGAGTTGGTCGGCGACGAAGGCCCCAACAAGGCCGTGCATCGGCCCCAACGGCTTGCCCTGCTAGTTAAGTACCGATTCGCTATCCGAGGTCATGACACGGGTGCCACTTGATCGAGTGGCACCCGTTTTGACTTGTTGCGCCGCATTTGCAATCGAGGTGAATGCTGTCACCCCACAACGATATTGAGCAAACGCCCCGGCACGAGGATCACCTTACGCACGCTTTTGCCCTCAATATGACGGGCGACGGCGGGGTCGGATTTGGCTATCTGCTCCATCTCGGCCTGTGATGCGTTCTTGCTCACCTTCATTGACGCGCGCGTCTTGCCGTTTACCTGCACGGCAATCTCGATTTCGTCCTGCACGGTCAGCTCGGGTTTGTGCTGCGGCCAAGGCGATTGCGCAACGGCCGTCTTGTGGCCGAGTTGCGCCCACAACTCCTCTGACACGTGCGGCGTGATTGGTGCCATGCACAGCGCCAGCGTTTCCAGCGCTTCCTTCACCGCGAAACGCGAACCATGGCTATCGCCAAACTTCTCAGCATTGTCGCGCAGGAAGTTGACAAACTCCATGGCCTTGGCGATGCAGGTGTTGAAGCCAAAGCCGCCGGAATATTCGCGCTCGGTCTTTTCGATGAAGAGATGGCTCAGGCGGCGCAGTTCTTTCGCGGCGCCGTCACATGGGCCTTCCTTCGCGCCATCCAGGCGTCCGATCCACGTCTGCTGCGCGTCCCACCAGCGCTTGATGAACTTGTGTACGCCGATCACGCCGGCGTCGTCCCATACGCTCTCGGCCTCGGCTGGGCCCATGAAGAGCGTGTAGCCGCGCACGGTGTCGGCGCCGAATTTGTCGACGAGGATGGTGGGGTCGACGCCGTTCTTGGCGGACTTGGACATCTTCTCCACACGTCGCACCAGCATGTCGTCGGTGTACTTGTTCTGCTTCTGCGCCTCGGCGAATTCCTCGTGCGAAATATAGCGCGAGTTCTCCGACGGAATCATGATCGACTCTCGGCAGATCATCCCCTGCGTGTACATGCGCGCGAATGGCTCGTCGCAGTTGGATATGCCGATATCGCGCAGGACCTTATTGATGAAGCGTGCGTAAATCAGGTGCAGGATGGCGTGCTCGCTGCCGCCGATGTATTGATCCACTGGCATCCAGTGCTCGACCTTCGCCTTGTCCGCGATGGACTTCGTGTTCTTTGCGTCACAGTAGCGCACGAAGTACCACGAACTATCCACGAAGGTGTCCATAGTGTCCGTCTCGCGGCGCGCGGAACTCTTGCATTTCGGGCAGGCGACGTTCGTGAAGGGCTTGTGCGACTCCAGCGGCGACTGTCCCGTCGGCATGAACTCGATGTCCTCGGGCAGTGTGACAGGCAGTTGATTTTCGGGGACGGGAACGATGCCGCAGCAGGCGCAGTGAATGACCGGGATCGGACAACCCCAATAGCGCTGGCGCGACAGACCCCAGTCGCGGATGCGGTAATTGGTGACGAATCCGCCGAGCTTTTTCGCGGCCAGCGTCTCGCCGATTTTCTTGATGCCCGCTTCGGTGGACAAGCCGTTGAAGGAGCCAGAGTTGACCATTACGCCGTGATCGGTGAACGCGGCTTTGTTCGCCGTGAAGTCGGCATAGCGCTGTTTGGTCTCGGCGTCGGCGTCTTTCGCAGGTTCGATGACGGGTTTGATGGCGATGCCGTACTTCTGCGCGAACTCGAAATCGCGCTGGTCGTGGGCAGGGACGGCCATGACCGCGCCGGTGCCATATTCCATGAGGACGAAGTTGGCGGCGTACACCGGCACCCTGTCGCCGGTCAAGGGGTTTATGCAATACGCGCCGGTGAACACTCCCTCTTTTTCGGCCTCTTCCGGGCCGCGCGCGCCCTTTGATTCGGATTTCACCTTCGCGGCGAACCTCGCGACCTCGTCCTTCCTTTCCGGCGTGGCGATCTTCTCGATGAGAGGATGGGAGGCCGCCAGCGACATGAAGGTCACGCCGAAGAGGGTGTCGGGCCTCGTCGTGAAGATCCTTATCGGCTCGCCCGAGCCCTCAATGGTGAAGTCTACCTCGGCGCCGACGGGTCGGCGTTCGAACTGGTCCGCGAAGGTGATCCCGTGGACCTCGACGGCAACGGTCTGTTCGACGACAACGCGTTCATCAACTCGTTCAGCCCGGACGACACGCACCTCGCCGACAGCGGCGACGTGTTCTTCATCGCGGGTCTGCGCGACACGATCTCGGGCACGACGTCGAACCTCGGCGACTCGATGATCCGCATCGAGGTCTGCGGCTCGGCGAATCAGTACGGCACGGGCTGCGCGGGCTCGGGCGGCTTCACGCCGTCGCTGAACCTGACGGGATGTGCGCGCGCGGCCGGCAACGTCACGCTGTCGATCGACGACGGTCTCGGCGGATCGTTCACGGTGCTGATGTTCGGGTTCGGTCAGGGCAACATCGCGATGGACGGTGGGTGCTCGTTGCTGATCCAGACGCTGACGCCGGCGATCCTGAACCTCCCGCTGCCGGGCGCCGGTCCGGGCAACGGTGACCTCTCGATCCCGACGCAGATCCCGGGCAACGCGCCGAGCGTCACGTTCACGATGCAGGCGTTCGTCGCCGATCCGGGCGTGCCGCAGGGCTTCTCGAACTCGAACGGCCTCGAAGTGACGATCAAGGGCTGATCGAGGGCTGATCGAGTCGACGACGGGGACGGGTCCGCACCTGTCCCCCACCTGTCCCTAAACGACGAGGGGGCGCCGCGCGAGCGGCGCCCCCTCGTTCGTCCAGGATGGTCTGGGTTCGTCTTGCGGCTGGACCCGCCGCCCTAAGTCCCGAATGGACAGAACCGAAGGGCGCGTCCGATGGCCGCCGACCGCTGGGAGATTACGGGAAGTCGTTCGACTGGCCCGCTCCCGAGACCTTGTTCGCTCGGCCGGCGTTCTGCGTGCCGAGGTCCACGAAGCTGTCGCCGGTGGCCTTGTTCGCCTCGAGCCAGTTGTTGTCGCCGAGCACTTGGATGGCATCGCCACCGTTGGTCTTGAACTTGTTGCCGACGAGCGCGGAGCGCTCGACGCCACTGACCACACGGATGCCCTGACCGAGGTTCGCGTTGATCGTCGCGGTCCGGACGCTCATGCCGCTCTGCGACAACTCGATGCCGTGCACCGTGTTGTCCGAGTACGTGCCGCCGAGGATCACGCCACCCTCGGCTCCGCCTTGGAACCCGTAGGTGTTCTGACGGCTGGTGCAGGTCTCGAGCGACACCTGGACGCCGAGCGCGATGAAGCCGACGTCGCAGTCCTGCGCGACGCACTTCACGGCGCGATGCGCCGCGCCTTCGAAGAAGAAGCCGTGCGACGCCGAGGCTTTGACCGTGCACTTCTCGAGCCGGTGGCCGGTGCCGCGGATCGTGAACAGCCCGGGATGCGAGAGGTCCGAGGCCATCAGCGCATCGGACGAGCAATTCGTCAGCGAGCAGTTCGTCGACGTCGCGGACAGCAAGAACGCGTTGTTCCCGACGTTGTCGGCGACGCACGCATCCAAAGTGTGCGCGTTCCCGTCGATCGAGAACGCGACCTTCGTCATCCCGGAGAAGTCACACTTCTTCAGCAACACACCCGACGTCGTCGTCCCGGAGACGACCACGCCGACGTCGTCGCCGGCCACGCCGTTCACGCCGTCGAGCACGATGTTCGACGCCACGCCGCCGATCTCGACCGCCGGTTCGTCGCCGTCCGTCACCGAGAAGCTCTTCACGACGAGGTTCTTCAGCGTGATCCCGCGCGCGTCCTGGATGCGGATCGCGTTCTTGTCGACCGCGGTGCCGACGATCTGCACTTGTCCCTTGCCGGAGCGCTGCAGCGCCAGCGAGGCCTGCGTCGGAGTGCCCGTCAGCGAGATGTAGAGGCTCTCGGTGTAGACGCCCGACGGGATGTTGATCGTGTCCGCCGTGTCCGCATTCGCGAGCGCCGCGTCGATCGCCTGCTGGATGGTCGTGATCCCCCCGCTACCGACCGTGATCGTCCCGGCCTCGGCCGCTGCTCCCCCGCAGGCGAACACCAGGACGGCTGTCCGCAACCACCGAAGGGATCCGAGCATGGGCACCTCCAACACGTTCCAACGCTTGATGTCGACCCCGCGGAGGGCCGAAGTAAGTGGATTCTGGCCCCGAAACGACCCGACAGCCAGTGATGCATCAGCTTTGCGTCACCTGTCGTCGCCACGACCACCGGGCTCTTACCGTCGCAAGCCCTCGGTACGAAAGGGTTGCTCGCACGCTTCCCGACGATTCGTTGCGGGGTCCGTCGTCCACCTCTCTAATGCGCCGACCTTCTTGCCAGGAGCGAACTTCGGATGCCTCGCGACCTCCTCGAATACCACGCGCTCGAAGACGGCGAACTCAATCGGCTCTGGTACGAGGAGCAGGACCCGCGCGCCCGCGACGCGTTCCAGTTGCGCTGGTGGCTCGGCGGCGACCCGATCGGCGGCAAGGACCTCGTCTCGAACTACCACACGCTGATCCTGCATCGCTGCTTCGACGCCGGACTGCTGCTCGAGTCGCAGGTCGCCGAAGTCGTCAAGCTCGCGATCCCGCCGCTGGTCGCGAACTTCCCGGGCGACCCGATCGCGCGCTTCGAAGACGTCCTGATGCCCCACGTCACGAAGGCGATCGCGACCGTGCGCGCGGCGACGCCGGCGATGCTGGAGGCGTCC
>JABWBM010000082.1 GCA_013360495.1 Planctomycetaceae bacterium | reverse complement strand
ACTGTTCGATCGTCTCGTAGACCATCGACATGGCGACGCTCTTTTTGCCCTGATACATCACCGTATTGATGAACTTGGCTACCAGCCTGCTGTTATAGCGAGGATCGGGTTTCGAGAATCGTTCGGTTGACACGTACTTGCGCGGCATAAATCGTTGTCCTTAGGTTCCACGTTTCGCGCCGTATCGCGAACGGCTTTGCTTTCGGCCCTGGACACCCTGTGTGTCGAGCGTCCCGCGAACGATCGTATAGCGCACACCGGGCAGGTCGCGCACACGGCCGCCGCGCACGAGCACGATGGAGTGTTCCTGAAGGTTATGTCCTTCGCCCGGGATGTAGACGGTCGCTTCCTTTTGATTCGAGAGGCGAACACGCGCAATCTTGCGCAGGGCGGAATTCGGTTTCTTCGGAGTTGTCGTCTTCACTTGCAGGCACACACCACGCTTGAAAGGGTTGCTTTCAAGGAGCGGCGCAGTGGATTTGACCCGGATGGGTTTGCGTACTTTGCGCACAAGCTGATTCACTGTCGGCATGTCGTTTTCCGTTTCTGCTTCATCCACCGCGACGCGAATACCGCGCCGCACGTTGTTGCGGGGCGTTTCGCATCGCTGCTCCCTTCCGGGAAGGGCGGGAGTGTATCACTTCCGCGCCCGATAGCAATATCTTCGTCGCGAAAGATCGATTCTCTCCACTCGTCATTCCGGCGCAAGCCGGAATCCAGTCTTCCGAGCGTTTCTGGATACCGACTTTCGTCGGTATGACGAATCCGCGCTGGAGCTTTAGGCCGCCGTTCCGGCTCCCTCCGCCTCTTGCAGAACCTCTTCCACGTTGGCATCCGCATCCGGCACGTCTTTGTTCAGATCGACGCGCTGGTAGTTCGGGAAGCCTGTTCCGGCGGGAATGCGCCGGCCGAGGATGATGTTCTCCTTAAGGCCTTCGAGGGTATCGATCTGGCCAGCGATCGCCGCGTGCGTGAGCACCTTGGTGGTTTCCTGGAAGGACGCCGCCGAAAGGAAGCTCTCCGACTGCAAGCTCGCCTTGGTAATACCGAGCAGGAGCGGGGCGAAGGTGGCGGGTTTTCCGCCCTGGGCCTTCACTTCCTGATTAGCCTTCAAGAGCGCGAAGCGGTCCACGACCGTTCCGCGCAGCACGTTGGTGTTGCCCTCGTTGAGCACGCGAACCTTGCTCAACATCTGGCGCGAGATGATCTCGATGTGCTTGTCGTTGATCGGCACGCCCTGTGAGCGGTACACGTTCTGGACTTCCGTCAGCAGGAACTCCTGCAGCACATCCTTGCCCTGAATGCGCAGGATGTCGTGCGGAGCCGGCATACCGGACGTGATCGGGTCGCCCGCGCGGATGCGGTCGCCGTTGTGGATCACGAGCTGCATGCCCTTCGGAATCAGGTGCTCGTGTTCGAGGTCTTCGGCCGTCTTGACGATCACGGCGCGCTTGCCCCGGCGGCGTTCGTCGGAGATCGTCACCACGCCGTCGACTTCGCATAGCACAGCCGCGTCCTTGGGCTTTCTCGCTTCGAGCAATTCGGTCACGCGGGGGAGACCGAGGGTGATGTCCTGACTGCCAGCCACTTCGCGGGCGGTTCTGGCGAGCATGGTGCCGGGCGTGACGCGCTGGCCGTCGCGGGCCATGATGATGGCGCGCTCGGGTAGCGGATAGAAGCTGAGCACTTCACCCTTGTCATTCTCGATAATGATCTGCGGGTGCAAGTCGCCCTTGTGCTCGATCACTTCGCGTTCACGCTGTTTTGTCTGCGGATTCTTCTTGTCTTTGAACGTCCGGCCCTCGATCAGGTCGTCGTAGCGGACCTTGCCGGCGTATTCCGAAAGAATCGGAATCGTGGTCGGGTCCCATTCGCAGATCTTGTGGCCGGCCTTGACCTTTTCGTCGTCGGCGACGTGGAGGATCGCGCCGTAAGGAATCTGGAAGCGGTTGATCTCGGATCCACTCTTGTCGAGCAGGATGATCTCGCCGCGGCGCATGGCCATCAACTGCTTCTCGCTGTTGGTAACGGTTTCAAGGTCGGCGCCGTACTTGATGACGCCGGGCTTGAGCACCTTGATGTCTTTCTCGACGGCCTGCGTCGACGCGATGCCGCCGATGTGGAAGGTGCGCATCGTGAGCTGCGTGCCGGGTTCGCCGATCGACTGCGCCGCGATAATGCCGACGGCCAATCCTTGCTCGACGAGTTTTCCAGTGGACAGGTCAGCGCCGTAGCAGAGTTGGCAGACGCCACGAGGCGAGTCGCATGTGAGCGCGCTGCGCACGCGCACCTTGGCGAATTTGCACTTCTCTATTTCCTCGGCAAGCGCTGGCGTGATCAGTCCGCCTGACTTGACGATCGTTTCGCCCGAAGCCGGGTTTTTAAGCGTATCCACCGAAACGCGGCCATTGATCTGGCGAGCAAGGGGCACTTCGACGCGCTCGCCCTTCATCACGGCGGCCTTCGATACGCCATTTTTCGTGCCGCAATCGTATTCGCCGACCACGAGATGCTGCGCTACGTCGGCAAGCTTGCGGGTGAGATATCCCGAGTCGGCGGTTTTGAGAGCTGTGTCAGCGAGACCCTTGCGGGCGCCGTGGGTCGAGCTGAAGTACTCGAGCACGCGCAGCCCTTCGCGGAAGTTCGCCTTGATCGGCGTCTCGATGATATCGCCACCCGGCTTGGCCATCAGGCCGCGCATGCCGGCAAGCTGGCGAACCTGCTCCGCGGAACCACGCGCCTTGGAGGTCACCATCATGAAGATGGGATTCAGGTACGGTTTGCCGTCGCGGGTATCCTGAGCAAGAGCCTGCTGCAGTTCTTGGCCGATCTTTTCGCGGGCGTGCGTCCATTCGTCGATCACCTGAGCGCGGCGTTCGCGGTCGGTGATCGCGCCGAAGCGGTAGTTGGCCTCGATCTCGTCGACTTTCTTCTGCGACGCCTCGATGATGTTTTCCTTGTGAGGCAGCGTCACCATGTCGCCCTTGGCGATGGAGATGCCGGCGCGGGTGGCCGCTTTGAAACCGATTTCCTTCACCTGGTCGAGGAGCTTGAGGGTGTGCATACGGCCAAGACGCTTGTAGCACATCGCGATGATGTCCTGCGTCTTGCCTTTGTCGATGACGAAGTTGAAGAAGGGCATGCCTTTCGGAAGGATGTCGTTGAAGAGCACGCGGCCCGCGGTGGTTTCGACGACGAAGGGCCGGCAGTGCTGCTCGGCGTAGTCTTCGACCGGCTCGAAGGGCTCCTCGCCGATGAGATGGGCGCGCCACTTTGGATTGCCTTTGGCGTCGAGGTCGAGCAACCAGTCTTCATTCTCGCGGTCGACGTGGCCCGATACGGCCTTTTCCAGTGTGTTGTAAACCACCATGCGCGATGGCATCACGACCTTCACGCGGGCGTGCGGTCCGACCTTGCCGTGGGCGTAGGCCATGAGCAGTTCGTTCGGGCTTGAGAAGAACCGGCCTTCGCCGCGTTCCTCGCGGTGATCGCAGGTGAGATAGAAGATGCCGAGAACCATGTCCTGCGACGGCGCGATGGCTGGGCCGCCGTGCGCCGGCGAAAAAACGTTGTGTACGGACAACATCAGCGTATGCGCTTCGATCTGCGCTTCATAGGAGAGCGGCAGGTGGACGGCCATCTGGTCGCCGTCGAAGTCGGCGTTGAAACTGCCGCACACCAGCGGGTGGAGCTTGATGGCATTGCCTTCGACGAGCACCGGCTCAAAGGCCTGAATGCCCATGCGGTGCAGCGTCGGGGCGCGGTTGAGCAGAACGGGGTGGTTCTTGGTCACCTCTTCGAGAACGTCCCACACTTCCTCGTCCTTGCGCTCGATCATCTTTTTCGCTGACTTGATGGTGTCGGCGAGGCCGAGCTCCTTCAAGCGGCGGATGATGAAGGGCTGATAGAGTTCGAGCGCGATCTTCTTAGGCAGACCGCATTGGTGCAGGTTCAAGCTCGGTTCCACCACGATCACGGAACGGGCGGAGTAGTCGACGCGCTTGCCGAGCAGGTTCTCGCGGAAGCGGCCTTGCTTGCCCTTGATCATATCGGTGAGCGACTTCAACGGGCGGTTGCGCGAGCCGAGCACGGGCCGGCGGCAGCGTCCGTTGTCGAAGAGCGCGTCAGCGGACTGCTGCAACATGCGCTTTTCGTTGCGGATGATGACCTCCGGCGCGTTGAGATCGATCAGCTTGCGCAGGCGGTTGTTGCGGTTAATGAGACGGCGGTAGAGGTCGTTCAAGTCCGACGTGGCGAAATTGCCGGAATCCAGCAGCACCAGCGGCCGCAGGTCAGGCGGAATCACGGGGATCACCTCGAGGATCATCCACTCGGGCTTGTTGCCGGAATCACGCAGCGCCTCGATCGTCTTGAGACGCTTGATGTAGTCCTTTTGCTTCTGACGCGACTTGGTCTCGAGAAGCTCCTGACGCAGTTCTTCGGAGAGCTTGACGAGATCGGTCTTGCGCAGCAGCTTGCGGACGGCTTCCGCGCCCATGCCGGCCTCGAACTCGTCGCCATAGAGATCCTTCATCTCGCGGTACTTCTCCTCGGAGATGAGTTCCTTGGCGTTGAGACCCGAGCGGCCCGGCTCGACGACAATGTAGTCCTGGAAGTAGAGCACGCGCTCGAGCGCCGTGGTCTTGGTGCCGAGGATCGACGAGATGCGGCTCGGCGTCGCCTTGAAGAACCAGATGTGCGCGACGGGTGCGATGCACTCGCCGTCCTTGCGCGCGAGGTCGATGTGGCCCATGCGCTTGCGGCGCACCTTCGAGGTCGTGACCTTTACGCCGCAACGCTCGCACACGATGCCCTTGTACTTGATGCCTTTGTATTTACCGCAGAAGCACTCGTAGTCCTTCTCCGGTCCGAAGATCTTTTCGCAGAACAGACCGTCGCGCTCGGCGCGGTAGGTGCGGTAGTTGATCGTCTCGGGTTTCTTCACCTCGCCGTAGCTCCAGGAGCGGATTTCCTCGGGGCTGGCAAGGTTGATGGCGACCGCGGCGACTTCGTTGATCTTGTCGTAGAGTTGTTCGGCCATGGCTCTCTATCTCCGTCGAATGTCGTTATTGTGTCAGTTCAAACCAACCGGGACGCGAGGGGGTTAACTTTTTCCTCGCGCGCTTGCTGGCTCATCGCCCTTCACCGCCGATTCCGGCAGCACTTCGCCGTCCTTCCGAACGAGCGTCATATTCAGGCCAAGGCCCTTGATTTCGCTCGTCAGAACGTCAAAGGACACCGGCATGCCCGGTTCAAGGACGTTCACTCCCTTGACCATCGACTCGTAAATTTTGGTTCTGCCGTCGACGTCGTCGGACTTCACCGTGAGCAGTTCCTGCAGCACGTGCGACGCGCCATAGGCCTCGAGCGCCCAGACTTCCATTTCGCCAAAGCGCTGACCACCGCTCCGCGCCTTGCCGCCCAGCGGCTGTTGCGTAATGAGCGAGTAGGGACCAGTGGCGCGGGCGTGCACCTTCTCATCGACCAGGTGGTGCAGCTTCAACATGTACATGTAGCCTACCGCGACGCGCTGGTCGAAGGGCTGGCCCGTGCGGCCGTCATGCAGCCTCACCTTGCCGTCCGGCGGGATGCCGCATTCCTTGAGCAGTTCGTCGATCTCGGCTTCGGTGGCGCCTCCAAAAATCGGCGTTACGGCGCGGAAACCGAGCTGTTTTGCGGCCACACCGAGATGGAGTTCGAAGAGCTGGCCGACATTCATACGGCTCGGCACGCCGAGCGGGTTGAGCACGATGTCGACCGGGGTGCCGTCATCCATGAATGGCATGTCTTCGACGGGCATGATCTTCGAGACCACGCCTTTGTTGCCGTGGCGTCCGGCGAACTTGTCGCCGACGGATACGTTGCGCTTGGTGGCGAGCGTGACCGTCACCTTTTCAAGCACGCCAGTCGGCAGTTCGTCGCCGCGCTGGATACGGGTGATCTCGCGGGTGCGGATTTGCTCGACCTTGAGCACCAGCTTGCGGGCGCGGCTGATGGCTTCTTCCACCAGTTGCGTGCGCTTGTTCTTTTTCTCGGCCTCTTTACCAAGAACGGCGTCAGGGGTGAGATTGTCAAGGATCGCCTTGACGCCATCATCGTTGAGATTGTCGAGGTCGGTCAAAGGCTTGAGCTTCGCCGAGCGAGGCTTGAAGGGTTCTTCGAGCGCAGCGCTCAAATCTTCGACGCAGGCCTTGAGTGTGGCCTTGGCGGCTTCAATGTAGTTGTCCTGAATGCGCTTTTGCTCGGCTTTTGCTTCCTTCTTGTCCTCGACGGAGACGGCGGTCTTGCGCGAGAAGCGCTTGGTGTCGATGACGATGCCTTCAACGCCGGCGGGGACTTCGAGCGACTCGTTCTTCACGTCTTCGCCGGCCTTGCCGAAGATGGCGTGGAGCAGCTTTTCCTCAGGCGACAATTCGCTCTTGGACTTCGGCGCGACTTTGCCAACGAGGATATCGCCGGCGCGCACCTTGGCGCCGACCCGGATCACACCGCCCTCGTCGAGGTGGCGGCGCATTTTTTCTGAGACGTGGGGGATTTCAGCGGTGAATTCCTCGCGTCCGAGCTTGGTCTCGCGGATTTCAACCTCGTACTCGTCGATGTGGATCGAGGTGAAGGTGTCTTCCTTGACGAGACGTTCGGAGACGACGATGGCGTCCTCGAAGTTGTACCCGTCCCACGGCATGAAGGCCACGAGCACGTTCTTGCCAAGCGAAAGCTCGCCGTTGCAGGTGCCTGCGCCGTCGGCGATCACTTGCCCCTTGCTGACCCGCTCGCCTTCCTTGACGATTGGCACCTGATTCAAGCAGGTGCGTTCGTTCAAGCCTTTATATTTGGTGAGGAAATAGATGTCGTCGCCGATCACGATGCGGTTCGAGTCGACGGAGTGTACGACACCGTCGCGCTCGGCGCGCAGCACCATGCCGGAGTTCACCGCTACCGGGATTTCCATGCCGGTTGCGACCAGCGGCGGCTCGGTGACGACGAGCGGCACCGCCTGACGTTGCATGTTCGATCCCATCAACGCGCGGTTGGCGTCGTCGTGTTCGAGGAAGGGGATGAGAGCGGCCGAGACGCCTACCATCTGCTTCGGCGAAACGTCCATCAACTCGATGTCTTTGGCGCTGGCGAGTTTGAACTCGGCGCCAATGCGCACCGGGATGTGGTCGCCGACGAGGCGTCCGCTCTTGTCCACCGGCGAGTCGGCGGGAGCGATGCAGCGCGGAGTTTCCTCGTCCGCGCGCAGGAAAACGACTTCGTCGGAGAGTTTGGCATTCTTGATCACACGGTAGGGGGCGATCAGGAAGCCATACTGATCGGCCTGCGCGTAGGTGCAGAGCGACGAGATCAGACCGATGTTCGTGCCTTCCGGCGTTTCAATCGGGCAGATGCGTCCGTAGTGCGAGACGTGCACGTCACGCACCTCGAAGCCCGCGCGCTTGCGGTTCAAGCCGCCCGGTCCGAGGGCCGAAAGACGGCGCTCGTGGGCGAGTTGGCTCAAGGGGTTGGTCTGGTCGACGACTTGACTGAGTTCGCCGCGGCCAAAGAAGAAGGCGACAGCCGACGCGATGGTCTTGGCGTTGACGAGGCTGCGGGGCGTCGGGGTCTCTTCGAGGTTCATGCGCTCTTGAACATTCTTCTTGAGCTTGAGGAAGCCCTTGCGCAGTTCGTCGGTGACCAGTTCGTCGATCATCTTCACGTGACGGTTGCCCAGGTGATCGATGTCGTCCTCGGTGGCGGTCGAACCGGTGCGGCGCAGGTCGATCACATACTTGATCGCCTGCAGCACGTCGTCGGGCAGCAGCGCCTGTTCGGTTTCCGCGACGCTGAGATTGAAGCGGCGGTTGAGACGGAAGCGGCCAACCTTGCCGAGGCGATAGCGCGTGTCGTCGTAGAATTTTTCCACGAAAAGATTTGCGGCCTTTTCCGGTGTCACGGGCGTTCCGGGACGCAGGCGCTTATAAATCGATTCGAGCGCTTCGGTTTGCGAGCGCGTCGGGTCTTCGGCGAGCGAGTTGAGAATCAGCGGATCATGTACTTCGGTGATGATCTCGACTTCCTTGATACCCGCCTTCTTGACCAGTTCGGCGACATCGGAAGAGATCATATGACCGGCTTCCACCAGCACTTCGCCGGTCGCTTCATCGACGACGTCGGTGACCGCGAACTTGTTCTTGATCTTCGCTACGTTTTGCGCGGAGTTGAGCTTCACGCTCTGCGTGGGGTAGAAGAGGCGCACGATGTCGGCGGTCGTCGAGCAGTTCGGGCTCATGGCGCGGAAGAAAATCATCGCCGAGAACTTGCCCGACTGGTCGATGCGAACCTGCAGCGTGTCCTTCTTCGTCACCATCAGTTCGATCCAGGAGCCGCGCTCCGGGATGATCCAGCACTGGTGGAGGGTCTTGTTGTTCGGGCCGATCTGGTGGCCGAAGTCGACGCCCGGCGAGCGGTGGAGCTGGCTCACCACGACGCGCTCAGCGCCGTTGATGATGAATTCGCCGCCGCCGATCATCAGCGGAATTTCGCCGAGGTAGACGTCTTCGGTGATTGGCTCGCCCTTGCCGGTGTGCAGGCGCATGGTGACCTTGAGCGGAACGCCGTAGGTGAGTTTGAGCGCCTTGCATTCGGGAGGCGTGTAGCGCGGTTCGCCGAATTCGTAGGCCACGAACTCGAGCGACATCGTCTGGTCGTAGCTGAACACCGGGAAAATCTCGGCGAACAGGCCGTTGAGGCCCGCGCCGTCGCGCCGCGACTGCGGCACATCACGCTGCAGAAAGCGTTCGTAGGACTGCGTTTGCAGTGCCACGAGGTTTGGCAGCGGCAGTTCCGCATTGGCATGGCGTCCGAATTCGCGTCTCGGGAGATTCTTCACCAGTTCGCTCATGGCTGTGTCCTCTTTGTTTGCTACGCTGTCATAAACGCGCGAAACCCCGTGACCGGCATGGTTACCGGTCCGGGGAGCGTCGCGCGATTACGTCGAATGTTGTCCGCAATGCAGTGCTCTAGAAACGGGAACACCGGCCCTTCGCGTGGCTGTGTGCGAAGGGCCGGTATATCCTATTGTTGGATCAGGGCTGGTGGTTCTCGGGAGGCCCGCGTCAGCCACGCGAAGCCCGCCCATCCGTTGACACCAGATGATCGGGAAGCGCTTACTTGACGACCGCTTGCGCGCCGGCGTCGGCCAGTTTCTTGACGATCGCGTCCGCGTCCGCCTTCGAAACCTTTTCCTTCACCTTGCAGGGCACGCCTTCCACGAGCTTCTTCGCTTCGGCCAGGCCGAGCGAGGTCACTTCGCGGACCGCCTTGATGACGTTGATCTTGTTGTCGCCGAACGAGGTCATCTCGACATCGAATTCGGTCTTCTCGGCAGCGGCTTCCGCTGCGCCACCGCCGGCTCCAGGAGCAGCAGCGACGGCCACGGCGGCCTGCGCCTTGACGTCGAATTTTTCTTCGAACGCGCTGATGAACTCCTTCACCTCGAGGAGCGTCCAGGACGCGACTTCATCCAGCACCTTGGTAACTTTGTCAGACGCCATGATTCTTCCCTTCTTCCCGTCCGGGTCTTCCCGGCTCAATGTCGATCCTGAACTCAACCTCTTGGTTCACAACAACTTGCTTCGCCCGTCATGAAAAGTGAGACGGGAGAGATACTACATTTAGCCCTTCTTTTCAAGCTTTTCTGCGAGCGCATTGAACGCCCACAATACGCGGGAGTATCCGGCCTGCATCGTAGCAGCCAGCTTCTGGATCGGAGCTTGAATGCCATTGACCATCATACCCAGCAGTTCCTTGCGGCCCGGCAGCTTCGAGAGCGCCGCGATCTCGCCCGGGGCGAAGACTTCCTCACCCATCAACGCCCCCTTGAGCACGATGGTATTTTCGTTGTCCTTGAGCCACTTGATGGCGAAGCGCGCGCTGTCGATCACTGTCTCGCCGCCGTAGATGATGCCGACCGGACCCTTGAAGGCGCCGGACGAGCCGAGCTTGCCCTTGGGGTCTTCGACGATGGCCTTGCCCTTGCCTTCCTTGGCGATGCGCTGGAAGAGCGTGTTCTTGACGACTTCCATCGTGAGGCCGCTCTTGCGCAGCTTCGTGCGGAACTCGGCCATTTTCTCGGAGTTGAGCCCCTGATAGTCGACAAGCAGCATGTTGTCGATCTCGGCGAAGTCGCGCCGGAGCTGATCTTCAAGAAGCATGTTCAACTTGCTTGGCATAGTTCGCTCCGTTACTCAGCGCTCTGTTGTTCGTCGACCGTGACCGCCACGCCGGGCGACATGGCCGCCGAAATGACGACGCGCTGCATATAGCGCCCCTTCACCGTCGTGGGCTTCAGGGCGCGCAGACGTTCGATCATGAATTTGACGTTGTCCTCGATCTTCTTGCCGTCGAAGCTGCGCTTGCCGATCGGGCAGTGGATGTTTCCTGCCGCGTCGGTGCGAAATTCGATCTTGCCGGCGGAGAACTCGCGCACGGCAGTAGCAACGTCGGGAGTCACGGTGCCGGACTTCGGCGTGGGCATCTTGCCTTGTGGGCCGAGCACCTTACCGAGTTTACCGACATGGCGCATCATATCGGGGGTGGCGACGGCGACGTCGAAATCCGTCCAGCCGCCTTCGACCTTCTTCACCAGTTCAGCCGAGCCTACTTCGATCGCCCCGGCAGCCTTGGCGGCTTCGGCAGCCGTACCTTCAGCGAACGCGATCACGCGTTTGCTCTTGCCGGTGCCGTGGGGGAGCGAGACAGCGCCACGCAGGTTTTGTTCCTGTTTACGCGGGTCGAGGTTGAGTTTGACGGAGAGGTTGACGGTTTCGTCGAACTTGGTTTTGCGGAACGACCCAAGGATTTTGACCGCTTCTTCAACCGGATAGGTCTTGGTGGGGTCCACCTTGGAGGCGTTTTCGCGATGACGACGGCTTGCTTTGACAGCCATTGTTCTTCCTTTCGGCAGTGGCCCGGAACGGCAGGCTTCCGGACGGTTGAGGAAGCGCAGGACAATCCAGCGCGTTCCTTTTGCCGGCTCCCGCCTTGTCCACCAAACCGCCGCCGGCACGTGCGGTTGGCTCATATCTGGCACTTGGGAGAAAGGCATATACGGCATGCCCGCCCCGCCGTCAAGGAAATTCGAGTTTGACCACATCGTATGTCCGTACAGAAGGAAGATACGACATTTCGCCTCGGGGTTCTGATAGAATGGCGCGCTTGGCGGGTAACCATCATGAACAAAGCAGTGCTGACATTCGCGTTGATCGCATCGCTCGCCGCCAGTTGCGTGCGGGCGCCCGAGGCGTCGGAGGTAGGCCTCAATCACGCGGAAGTCGCCGTTAGTTCTATGAACGGACTGGAGGCGTTCGAGCCTGTTCCCGTGCAACTCGATCAGCCATTGGCTGATGGATTGTATGCGAGAGTTGCCAAGATCGATGGTTCGGTTGACGAGGTTCTTATCACTTTGCCGTCACCGGAACTGCCCGACGAACAACGCTACCCCACGGCTCACGTTGACATGATCCTGCCGCAAGGCACGGAAATTTGTACCGGAGACGCGAGTCTTGTGCTCGATTTCATAGATGTGCGGGGTGGCCAAGGAGCCAAGATCGGGATTGCGAGCGTCCGCCACACCTCCATGCTGACGATCGATTGCGCCATTGTTGATTTCGAGACGAATGCTGCAATCATGAGAATGAAGGTCGCAACCGGCGAAGTCCGCGTAAAAATTACGGACGAATCCGAAGACTTGACTACTGATTTCAAAATTGCCACGCCAAATCAGACGGCTTCCGTTCGTTAATTTTGTCATCCGCGTTCATCACCTTCATCCCTGTTCCAAATTCTTGTCTTCGTCTTCTCTGGCTTAACTCTTTCCCGTCTTTCATTTGCGTTCTTCCTCTGCGCTCTCCGCGGCGAAAAAATCTTAAGAATTTCTCAGGAACGCCCAAATTTTCACCGGGCCGTGGATGCTTTAGATAGGAAAAGTTATGTCCGGGGCAGGGAGTCTCGCGGCATGGCCTTTCCGCCGCGCCGGTTCGTGTGAGCCGGCGCCGGGTTCCTGTTTGTCAACCAAAAGCACGAAAGGCCAGAACCATGTCACGGAATCACACGATCAAACAGCGCAAACGCCGCAGCGAGCACGCCCAGCGGCGGATCGAAGAGCTTCGGGAAAAGTCCGGAGTACGGGGTGCGGAGTACGGAGTTCAAGAGAAGAACCAAGACGCAAAGGGCGTCATCCCGGCGCAAGCCGGGATCCAGAACCCTGGAGAGGGCGTTGCAGAAGAGAAAGACAAGAACTGGATTCCCGCCTTCGCGGGAATGACGCAAGCGCCAAGCGGCGTATCTCCCTCTTCTACTCCGCACACCGTACTCCGTACTCCGCACTCTTTGTTCGGTCCCTTCTCCGACGCGAACGCACGAGCGGCGAAGCAAACGCCCGAACAGCGTGTAGCCATTGCCCGCAAACACTCAGACCATCACGACAACGTGAATTTCAACGTGGCGTTGCACTCCACGCGCAGCCTCTACGAGCGGATCGCGATGGACCGGGAAACGCCGGTCAAGAGCGTCGAGATGCGCCTGATGCGTGAACTGCGCCGGTTGGTCAAGGGAACAGAGCACGAACTACCGGCGGAGGAGATGATCCTCGCCATCCTGACGATGCGCAACACGGCTCTTCTCAAGTGGACGGAGGAGAATCCCTACGGCGCGATCAAGTCCATCGACGTGAGCGCGCTCGCGTTCGCGACGCGGATTCATCGTGAGAGATTGAAAGCGCTGGAGGAAGAGTCCGGAGTGCGGGGTGCGGAGTACGGAGTCGAAGACAGGGGTCAGGGTTCAGGGGTCGGGGATCAGAAAGAAAAGAAAGCCGGAACGGACGTCATTCCCGCCTCTCGCCTTCGCGAATCCGCTACGGCGGAGCAAGCCGCGGGAATGACGCAAGCTCCAGACGAAGCTTCTTCTCCGGATTCATCTGCGATATCTGCGACATCTGTGGATGAATCTTCTTCGCCCCCGTCGCGGCGTTGCGCCGTTGCGTGAAGCATCTGTCCTCAACTCCGCGCTTAAGCCACTGACCAATTGCAGCGACTGCGTTGTCGTCGCGTATCTCATAACCGGCGGTGTAGCGCCCTGCACGCACGCAGGGCGTCTTGGCCTACGACAGGTTCTGCGTTGCTCAAGACGCCCCGCAGGGGCGCGGGGCGCTACACCCTTGGCCGCTCTTTATGGGATAGCAACGCAAATTCTCTCGTTTCATCCACTGCAAATAATCGTTAGAAGCGTTCTAAAATGCAGCCGCCCCCAAGAAGGGGGCGGCATTTCAATTACATGAAAACTGGATTGCTTCGCGCACTTCGTGTCCCGCCTCCGCGGGAATGACGATACGTGCGCTATTCGTTCGGCAGCTCGCCCGTTACCTGCAGACCCATGGAGCGGGCGGTGCCGGCGACGACCTTGCAGGCGGCGCGCAGGCTACCCGAGTTGAGATCTTCCATCTTGGTCTTGGCGATCTCGATCACCTTGTCCATTGGCACGGTGCCGAGCTGTTCGCGGCCGGGAGTCTTGGACCCCTTCGGCGCCTTGATGGCGAGTTTGAGCAGCACGGACGCCGGAGGACTCTTCACCTTGAACTCGAAAGACTTGTCCTTAAAGATGAAGATTTCGACCGGCAGGATCAGGCCCATGCGGTCACGGGTCGCGTCGTTGAATTGCTTGACGAACGCGCCGATGTTCACGCCGTGCTGACCGAGAGCGGGACCGACTGGCGGAGCCGGAGTCGCCTGCCCGCCGGGGCACTGCAATTTCACTTTTGCTACCATTTCCTTTGCCATGGGTCTCTCCTGCTCTCGTCTTTCGCGTCATTCCCGCGCAGGCGGGAATCCAGTCTTCGCAATAATTTCAGGTCAGCTCTGGATCCCCGCCTGCGCGGGGATGACATGATGCCCGTTCCACGCGCATCATGTCACTTTGCCAACCTGCCAATATTCCAGTTCAAGCGGCGTCGCGCGTCCAAAGATCGTCACGGTTACGCGCACCAGGCCCTTCGCCGGAATAACTTCGTCCACGACGCCCTCGAAATTCTCAAAGGGGCCGTCCTTGATCTTGATCGGGTCGCCTTTCTTGAGGTCGATGGCGACGGCCGGTTCCTCACCCGCGACGATGGGCGCAGCGGCCTTCAAAATCTTTTGTACGTCGTTCGAGCTCATCGGGACCGGTTTGTTGCGGTCGCCGACGAAGTCGCCAACGCCGGGCGTTTCCTTAACAATGAAGTAGGCCTCGCCGCCCATCTGATATTTGTCGTCCGGGTCGTCGGTCACTTTCGTTTCGACTTCGAGGTAGATGTAGCCCGGGTAAACCTTGCGTTCGCGCTCGCGCTTGCGGCCGCCCTTGATCTCCTGAATTTTCTCGACGGGGATGACCATCTCGCCGAACTGGCTGTCGAGGCCCGCGGAA
>JABWBM010000252.1 GCA_013360495.1 Planctomycetaceae bacterium | reverse complement strand
GGGGTTCTTCTTCTCGCTCCATGTGGCCTTGCGCTCATGGCGTTTGCCCGGACAATAAAGTTCGACGAATTCATCAAGGTCAGCGCGGGCGAGCGTGCTCGTCTTGAGCGTGAAGTGCTTATTGGTGCGCAAGTCGTAAATCCAAAGCTTCTTCGTCCACGGCTTTTCACTCGCTGGTTTGCGGTCAAAGAAGAGCACGTTCGCCTTGACGCCTTGGGCGTAGAAAATTCCGGTCGGCAGGCGCAGCTAATGTATGCACGTCGCACTGATGCATCAGTTTGCGGCGGATAACCTCGTATACACGCTCTCTCTCGGATGATGGCACACGCATGCGCGGCTCGATACGGAGCGGAAAAGTCCCTTCTCCGCTGTTTCACGCACCACGTCAGAGAAACGATCAGACACGGCGTTGCGTAATCCTGTCCTTTGAGACGAACCGAACGGGAGCGCCCCCATGTGGTCGGCATTGGCCCTCGCAGGAACATGTATGGATATATACTATTTAGGATTTCCGCTGTCAAACGCCTTTTCATGTTTCGTTATGATGCCGTAGCGTCTTTGTCTGAATGTAGCGCCACGCTTCAGCATGGCGTCTTTGTCTGCATGTAGCGCCACGCTTAAGCGTGGCGTCTTCGCCTGACGAATGCGGTTCATTGAATCAAAGACGCCACGATGAATCGTGGCGCTACGAAGACACCTATGTTCCTCACCGATGCATTTTTCTCTACTGCCGTGCTATGATCACCGTCCACGGGCACATGGAAAACCAATTCCAATCGTTTCAGGACGGGCAGATCGTCTGCCGGCAGAACGAGCCGGCCAACGACGTGTTCGTGCTCGTCAATGGTAAGGTCGAGATTCTCGTCAACGACAATATCGAAGGCGTTCCCGACGACGCGACGCTGCGCGATGCGCGCTCGCTCAACGTGATCGACAAGGCAGGCACAATCATCGGTGAGGCGGGGGTCTGGATCGGCGCTCGCACCGCAACGCTCATCGCGCGCGGCCTCGTTTCCCTCAACCGTCTGCCGATGCCGCCCGCCGAAGCCGAAGCCTTCGCGGCGCGCAGGCCGGACGTGGGCATGAACATCGCTTCCACCATGGCGGCGCGCATCGCCGAGACCGAGGGAAAATCGAAGAGCGAGATGGAAACCCTCGCCATGCTTGAGGACGCCCGCGACGCAGCGTCGATGGATATCGCAAAAGTCGTCGACGCGCTGCCTGCATTCGCGACAAGCCATAGCGACCAGAACCTGATGAAGGCCGCCGAGGCCGCGCGTGCCCACCCGATGTACCGCCACGCCCTCAAGCTCCGTGAAACGGCCACGGATTCGTCGCGGCTGATCAGCGACGTGATCGCCGACGCGCTGAAGGACGGCATTCAGACGCTCAACGACGGCCACACCCTGCGGAAAAGCTCCGATCAGCCCAACGCCGCGTTCATCGTCATGGAGGGCGGGCTCGACGTGTTTCGAGGTGATAGGCGCGTGGGCAGCATCCGGGCGGGCAGCATCGCCGATATCGTGCCGTGTCTCTATGGCATCAAGAGCGGCGCGCGGAATACGGAGCTGCGCGCCAAGGGCAGCACGCGCGTCGTGCGTGTCCCGCGCGAGGCGGTGGCCGACGCCTGCACGCGCAGTCCGAAACTGTTGATCGCCGTGCTGCGCACGCTGGCGAGCGAGTTGCGCTCGGCCAACATGATCCTGAGCGGTGCGTCGCGCGCGCTTGGCGCGGTGAAAGCCCAACTGGTGGGTGCAACAGCGAGCGTTACGGAATTGAGCAACGCGCTGCTGCCTGCCATGGAGCCCTACCCGAAGGAATTGCGCCTCGAGCTTGACCGCGTGCGGCAAAACCGCGACGAAGTCGGGCATTTGCTCGAGATGTTCGGGCTGTAGCGTCAAACGCCGCGCCGGTTTCGCGTGATCTCCGAACACACGCGCACACCGGAACGAACGCCCGCCGGAACAAACGAAAAATTGTTCGTACTGCTCAATTTCCCGGAATAGCGGGTGAATCCACGCGTTTAATAATCAGAGATTGCCGCAACCGCGAGCATCTTGCCATCTGTCCACGTTCGTCAGAAATCGCCCGCCGATGGTCGGCTGGGCATTGGTCAATGCGTAAGGAGTTCATCATGCTTCCGTTCCTTGGAATGTTGGCGGCGCTGAGTTTTGGAGGGCCCGCCACCGGCGGCTGTTGCGATGCCGGGGAGTGTTGCAAAGAGTGTGAAGGCTGTGAAAATTGCGAAAACTGCGAAGGCTGCGAAGAGTGCAAGGAATGCTGCGAGGGTTGCGAATCCTGCGGCGCTGGCACAGACGCCGCCAAGTAATGCCGGAGCCGCTCGGGCCTGACGTCCGAATCTTCGGCGAAGGTGTTTTGAGCAACAAACGCGCGGCTGGAACGGGCGACCGTTTCCGGTCGCGTCGTTTGTGTCATGAGCAGGCTGCTAGGCATCCCGCGCCGTGCCCACTTTCAACCCGGTATCCGTCTCCATGTCGTTATGTCGCCACGTCACGTGCAAAGTCCTCCGTAAACGTCACACCGGCGACGTGAGGCAAGCGCGAAACGCGTTACGCCGAGCGCAGCCGGTTTCAGAAACCCGCAAAAAGACTGGATGCCGACTGCGCTCGCTGTAACGCTTCGCTGAGCTCGCGTCGTCGGCATGACGCAGATACATGAAAACGTCTCAGGAACGCAACTTTGC
>JABWBM010000081.1 GCA_013360495.1 Planctomycetaceae bacterium | reverse complement strand
CGCGCGCCAAGCCGCGCGTGATGGACCGGGCAACCCGTTGACTGCCGCTCTCGGGCCGCCCCCCGCCGCGGCGCGAAAACGACGTGGGCTCCTGGGCCGGAGGCGGCGCCTTCATCAGATCACGCACTTGCTGCAGGACTTGCGCGCGCAGTGCCTCGGTGCTGTCGGCCTTGAGATCCACAACCGACCAGCTGCTGTCCTTCACCTGCGGGTTCAAATTGGCGACACGCAATTGCAGCGCGTCGTACTTTTCCTGACGCCGCTCGACCAACAGGTTGACGGCCGTTTCGTCGGCCAGATTGACCGTTCCCTGCAGCACGAACTGGGCCGATTTCCGCAGCATTTCCGGTTCAATCTTGGCTTTGTGCTCTTCGTTGAGCGTCACCGTGACAGCGGACTGACTGTAGTCTATTTGAAGCTTTCCGTGTTCGGTTCTAACCGTTTCTCGGGTACCATAAAGCAATCCATCTTCACGAGTTTCTGCAAGCTCCCGTTTCACTTCAAACTCACCCATTCCTGGGGTTTCTCTTGCGCTTGGTCCGACTTCTCCAATTGCACCAACCGGACCTGTTCGTTTCATTTCCGTTTCTGACTCCTCGCGGCTTTGGCGAACGGTCGGACGGCCTTCTTGATCGAGAAACTCCGTTGTCTTTTCATTCTTTGTAGCCTGATCGATGAATACGGTCGCTTCAGCCCTCGGCCCGAACGACCTCAGCGCTCCCTCGGCCTTCATGGCAATCATCACTTCTTCGCGAACCTTGGTCTTGTTGTAGTTTGCGGTCACCGTCCAATCGCCGTCATAACGGTACGGATTGCCGTTGAGGTCGGTAATGACCACGTTTTCCTCAGGCATCGTCGGATAGGAAAATGCAACCGTCTGAACGATCGCGGCGACTTGCGCGTCGTCAAGGACCGATTGATCCCGTAACCCCACGATGACCGAGGCTTTTGCCTGCGCCGATTCGATCATGTGACCGACGTGCCAACGCTTGTCCGGCGGGGCGATGCGGACTTCCGCCTGACTGATAAAACTCATTGCCGCGATAGTTTCGCTCATGAGTTCTTC
This sequence comes from Planctomycetaceae bacterium, assembly GCA_013360495.1. GTDB lineage: Bacteria > Planctomycetota > UBA8742 > UBA2392 > JABWBM01 > JABWBM01. Next base: position 13,401 of record JABWBM010000081.1, on the reverse strand, counting down.
GACGGTTGTACGCACGGCTTCCTGCATGCGGGCGTCGGTTTGGGTAAGGTCGGTTTCGCGCAGGAACTGGTAGTGACTCTTGGCATCCGGGAGTATTTTTGCGCTGGCAAGAACCCAAACGGCGTTCTTCTCCTTTTCACGCGGCACAAGAATATTGTTTTGGTCTTCGCTCAACTCCGCCTGAATCTGGAACATAGCGAGGCGGTCGAGTGCAGTGCGAGTGTCAGTGACTGGAACCTTCAACGGCACCATGCCGCCTTCGCCGGAGCCGAAGCTCGCGATTAGCAGAACGAAGCCAACAAGAATCATCGCGCCGATGCCGCCGTAGATCCACCGTTGTCTCGTGGGCAACTTGCCCCACGCTTCCGTACCCTTCTCGCGGTAGAGCTTGACGTAGTCCATGAAGGCCATAGGCGTTTCTCCGGTTCAGCTCCAGTGTCGAACACAACCCGTGGACAAGATTTCCAACGGGGGCGGCCACACCACCCCGAAATCACTCCTCAGACAATAGTGGCGGAATTATCCAAAAAGCATTTCAAAATGCTATGGGAAAAGAAGGCGCGAGTGTCTCAAAATAAATCCGGCCATGCTGGGTATGTCAGCAGCGCGCGCAAGTGAGATTTTTGTCGCAAAAACAGTGGGCGGGATACCGACGCATTTTTCCGTCGCGCGGATCACATGGAACGACTAAAAACACCCCATGAAACGATACGACGCCGTCAAACTTGTCCGCGAACACCTCAAAGACAACCACCTCGTGGTCATATGCAACGGCATGATCGGCCGCGAGGTCTGGACCGCGGGCGACCGCCAGAGCCACTTCTATATGATCGGCTCCATGGGCCTCGCGTCCTCCATCGGCATGGGCCTCGCCCAGACGCAGGAAGACAAGGACGTGGTCGTGATCGACGGCGACGGCAACGTGCTCATGAATATGGGGACGCTCGGCAACATCGCGGCTGCCAAGCTGCCGAATTTCTACCACATTGTCCTCGATAACAGCGTCCACGACTCCACCGGCGGACAAAAGACTATCGCCGATCAATTCCCGCTCGAACAGGTGGCAAAGGTGTGCGGCTACGCCCGCGTCGAGCTCGCCAAGACCTGGGACGAACTTAAACGCAAGCTGAACGGCTTCTTCGACGAGCCGGGACCGGCGATGCTGCGCGTGGTCGTCGAACCGGGCAACGTGAAGGGGATAGGCCGCGTCGAGCCGGAGCCGCCGGAACTGGCGAGGCGCTTCCGTCAGGTGGCGACTTCATAAAAAGATTTCACCACAGAGGCACAGAGCTCACAGAGAAAAGAGAGATGTTTTCACGCAAAGCCGCCAAGACGCAAAGGAGTCCAGGGTTTAATGTTCTTCTTATGTACTTCTTCTTTTATCTTTGCGACTTCGCGTGAGCCACTCTTGATTCTCTCTCTGTGTCCTCTGTGCCTCTGTGGTAAATCTTGTGGAACTCCCATGACACAGTACGTCCTCATGAATCCCGGGCCGATCAACGTGAGCGCAGCCGTGCGCGCGGCCCTCAACAAAGAGGATTTGTGCCACCGCGAGTCCGAGTACTTCGACCTGCAGGATTCCGTGCGCCGCAAGCTGCTCGACGCGTTCCAGCTCGATAAAAAAGACCATGCCGCTGTGCTGGTGACGGGCAGCGGAACGGCAGCCATGGAAGCAGCCTTCTCCTCCTGCATCTCGCCCGCCGGGCGCATGCTCGTGATCAAGAACGGCGTGTATGGCGAGCGCATCACGAAAATTTGCGCAGCCCACGGCATCCCTTGCGACTGTATTGAAGCGGGCTGGACCGAGCGGCCCGACATGGACGCCGTGCGCAGCAAGCTCAAAACCGGCAAATACGAAGTACTCGCCGCCGTCCATCACGAGACCACCACGGGCTTGATTAACCCGGTCAAGGAACTGGCAATAGCCGCGCGAGAAGCCAAAGTCCCCTTCGTATTGGACACCATCAGCGGACTTGCGGGCGAGGAACTGGAGCTTGGAGCGAATGGCCCCGACATGGCGGTCTGCACCGCCAATAAGTGCGTGCAGGGATTGCCGGGCGTGGGCTTCATCCTTGCCAAGCGCTCAATGCTCGCGCGGATGGCCACGTTTCCGCCGCGCACGCTTTATCTGCATGTGCCGAACTATTTCGAACATCAGGAGAAGCGCTCGACGCCGTTTACGCCGGCGGTGCAGATCATGTACGCCCTCGATGTGGCGCTCGACGAACTGATGGCCGAAACGCTGCGTGGGCGCATCGCGCGCTACAAGATGGCGGCGAAGATTTTGCGCGAGGGCTTCGAACGGCTGGGGCTGGCCTACCTCGTCAAGCCCGAGTGGCGCTCGAATACGATTACGACGCTGAAGCTTCCATCAGGCCGGACATACGACCAGCTTCACGACGGATTGAAAGCGCGGGGCTATGTGATTTACGCCGGGCAGGGACCGCTGGCGAAAGAGGCATTCCGTGTGGCGAACATGGGCCTGATCAGCGAGAAAGATCTGCGCGCCTTCGAGGGGCATCTACGCGCGGTGATCGGTTAACTTCAGGCGCGAACAAGAACACGCAGATCGCGGAAGCTGATCATGCGGCCGGACTGCTCGTCCCAGAGTTTCAAGCTCAGGCAAGAAATCACGTCGCGGATACGAAGGCTTGTGTCGCCCGCGCGCTGCAGCGCGGGTATTGCCGACATGGTCTCCTTAAGCCGGTAAAACGGAATCGACATGTTCACATGGTGAATGTGGTGGTAGCCGATGTTGCCGGTGAACCAGTTCATCAATGGCCCGAGTTTCATATAGCTCGATGAGCGCAGCGCCGCCTTGTGGTAGCTCCACTTCTCCGGTGGGAGCATGTCCACGCCGGCATAGTTATGTTGGGCATAGAACAGGTATGCGCCGACAACCGCCGACAGCGCGTAAGGAATCATGAACGCGAAGAGCGCGAGCAAGGGGCCGCCGAGCAGCCACAGCCCGACAATCACGCCGGCATGAAGGACGACGGCGCAAGCCGCGTCCCAGTTTTGCAAGGGACGCCTGACGAAGGGTTTGAGCGTATTGTTATAGAAGAAGACCGTCATGTAGGCGCTCAGGATGGTCAGTGGATGGCGGTTGACGCGATAGATAAATCGTTGCCATGCGCCAGCGCTCTTCCACTCGGCGACGGTCATCACCGGGAACGAGCCGATGCCCGAGCCGGACACCTTACCAACGGCAGCGTGATGAAAATTATGGCTGCGGCGCCAGGCGCTCGGAGGGGAGAGCGTCAGCAACCCATAGATATACATCACGATCAATGCCGGAATGGACTTCCGGAGGATCGAGCCATGCATCACGTCGTGGTAAATAATGAAGGCGCGCACCATCGTCAGCCCGCCGATGATGGCGGCAGCCGCGCGGACCGGCCACCACGGGATGAGCGCTGCTGCAACAAGGCATGCGATCAGCGCAGCGAAGGTCGAGCCGAAGTGCCACCAGCTTTTCGCGCGGATTTCGCGGGCGAAGCGGCTTGTGGCGGCGACGAGCTCAGACCCATATTGTTGTTCTTCGGTGTGGATATCGTCCGTAGCGGTTTGGGTCATCGCGGTCCTTGGGCCATGCAATCCCAGCCGGAACCGGGAATTGAATGATGGGGAAACAGGCGAAAAAGCCTCAAAGCGCTCATTCGCCCCGCCCAGCATACGTTGCCCCGGACAAAAACTCTATCAATTGCCGATGATTTACTTTTTCCAGCAGGTCGTTTCTTAGGATGAATTGCGGTGTAGCGTCACGCGCCCCCGCGTGACGGACCTATTTTCGACAAGACGCCATGCGAGGGCGCATGGCGCTACACCCTTAATCGTATCGCATTGGGCTTTCGCCGGTGTGACGCTTCACGGAGACTATTGAACAGCCCTGAGCAGAAGAGCGAAACGCTCGCGTGAAGCTAGGGTTCATAGCATAATGCTTCCCTGAAGGTACGCGGACACGGAGTCTGGAGATGGACGAGGAACGCAAAGCGATTCTCGCGGCGATACTGGCCGTCAAAAAGGGCTATTGTTCGCCCGACGAGGCCATGAATATCCTCGGCCAGATCAAAGACGGGCCAGCCCCGAACGCTCCCCCACCGAAACCTGCCTCGCAAACCCTGTGCGAAGTTGCGCCATCGGGCGACAAGCTCCAGACCGAGGTCGAGGAACTCGCTGCCAATCCAGCCAAGGCCGAACGCACTCTCAAAGAACTCGGCGTTAGCGAGAAGGTACAGAAAACGATCTTTGACGCACATTCTGACGTGCAGGTATCGAAGGTTGACACTGAGCTCGTTCACAAAACCTTGTGCGATATTGCGCCATCGAGCGCCCCCACCATGCGCCATGTGAGCAGCAGCGGGCGCCACGCGCGGCGTGTTCCTTCCCTCGACGACCACAACCACCGCTATGACGTGAAGCGCGAGTTCGCGCGCGGCGGCATGGGGCGCATCATGATCGCCCTCGACAATGCCGTCGGCCGCGAAGTCGCGCTCAAGGAGCTGTTGCCCCGCGACCAGCATACCGGCTCGGCGACGCCGTTTACGCCAAAGCCGGTCGCCGATCTCGCGGCGGAGCGTTTTTTACGAGAAGCAAGGGTCACCGGACGCCTCGAACACCCGAATATCGTCCCGGTTTACGAAGTTGGCGAACGGGCCGACGGCGCGCTCTACTACACGATGAAATTCGTGCGCGGGCGCACCATGTCCGACCGCCTGCGCGAGATCAACGAGGATAAGAAGCTTACCCCCGCGAGCCGCCTGCAGGAGCGGCTCAAGCTGCTCGACGCCTTCGTCGACATCTGCAACGCCATCGCCTATTCCCACGCGCGCGGCGTGATCCACCGCGACCTCAAACCCCAAAACGTCATGATGGGCGAGTTCGGCGAGACGGTGCTGATCGACTGGGGGCTCGCACACGTCAAGGGACAACGCGACGACGTGGCCGACCGCATCAAGCATGATGTGAAGGCATTAAGTCTCGCGGGCGATGACGATTCCAAACTCACGCTCGATGGCGCGGTGCTCGGCACGCCGGCCTACATGCCGCCCGAGCAGGCGCGGGGCGAGATCGAACACGTTGACGAACGCAGCGACATCTACTCGCTTGGCGCGATCCTCTACGAAATTCTCGCTGGCCGGCCGCCCTATGAGGGCGGCAACGCGCGCACTGTCCTCGCGCAGGTGCTCGACCACGCGCCGCCGCCGATCACCGATTTCGTGAAGGACACGCCGCCCGAACTGCTCGCGGTGGTGGACAAGGCCATGGCGCGGGAGAAAGACGAGCGCTTCGTCAGCGCCCGGGAATTCGCGGAGGAAGTTCAGGCGTTCCGTGACGGTCGCGCCCTCAAAGCGTATCACTACTCCACCGTCCAGCGCATCAAGCGTTTCATCGCCCGCAACAAGGCCGCGGTCGCCGTTGGCGCCGTGGCGATAGCGTTGCTGATTGGCGGCGGCGTCTTCGCCTACGCCAACATCCTCGAAGAAAAGAATGAAGCCGACCGTCAACGGACTGTCGCCGAGGAAGAACGCAAGGAATCCGACCGCAACGCAGCCATCGCCAAAGAAAGCGAACGGATCGCAAAAGAACAAGAAGCGGCGGCGCTCAAGGAGCGGGCTCGCGCCGAGGAAAACCTCCAGAAATATGAGCAGGCGGAGGCCGAGAAGAAGCGTATCAAAGAAGCGCAGGACGCCCAGCGAAAGGATTTGACCGACGCCCGCAAACGCGCCATTGGGGAGTTAGAGACCGCGATTCTTCTGCTGAATCCTTCCGCGCGCGCTGAAAACGCCAGCGCGCGTATCGGCGCTCGCGCCGCGAAGCGAGGCGCCGAGATCACGGGCGATGAGAAAGCGATGAACGACATCGCCCTGCGCGATCTTCTGGTGCTCATCGGCCAGCAGGAATCGCTGATTTCCCTGCTTACCCGCCCGATCGTCGATACTCCACCCGATTTTATCCCGCCCGAGAAGCTTCAGACTGAGCAAGAGAACCTGCTCGCCTGGCGCACGCTCGCCGTGAGACTCGCAACGGTCAACGAAGATTTCGCCCTCGCGACCTTCGTGCTCAGCGGAACTGGAAATCTTGACGAATCACAGGCCAAAGAATTGACCGTAGACATCGCTGTCGCGCGCGCTGCGCGCCTCAATCGTCACCGCACCGCCATCACAGAGGCGCTCGACGACGTGCGCGCGGGCTTTGGGCGTCCGGGGAGGCCGCAAGGCTCGCCCATGCTCGACGATTACGCGATCCAGCTCTCCGGATACCGCGAGCCACAAACACTCGAATTGCTCTCGGAGGCGTTGAAGCCGTATCTCGAACGCCTGGCGCAGGATGCGTGGGGCGCGCAGTTCTCGCAATCGGAACGCGACGAACTGACGCTCATCTGCCGCGTCTGCGGCCGCCTCGAAATGGGGAAAGACGCCGTGGCCGTGCTGCGCCCGCTGATGGAGCAGATCACCGATCAGTCTGTTGCGGCTGAATGCGGCGTCGCGCTTTGCAACACGCGTCACGAGGACGCTTACGGCGTATTGATGGCCGTGCGCGACAAGCTTGGCACGGGCAGTTCTGCCTGGAACCGGATCCGTTTCTATTTGCCGCGCGTGCCCAACCCGGTGTTCGTGGGCGAGCCGCAAACCGCCGATCAATTCCTCGAGCGCGCCAACGCGCTTGCAGAAAGCGGGAAGCGGGAAGAAGCGATCAAGGATTATTCGCGCGCCATCGCCCTCGATCCGGCCAACTACAACCACTTCAATGGCCGCGGCAATGCCTATCGCGACATCGGTGAATTCGAAAAAGCTCTCGCTGATTTCGACGAAGTGGTGCGCCTATTGCCGGAGGACCCGATTTCCTTCAACAACCGGGGACTGGCGCTGATGGGCCTCAAGCGGTACGACGAGGCTATCGCGGACTTTGGCAAAGCGATTGAATTGAATACGTGGTACTCGCTCCCCTACAACAACCGCGGAATCCTCTACCTCGAACTCGGCCGTATCGATGAAGCCGTCTACGACTTCGACATGGCTATCGCCTGTGACTCAAGCTCCTTTACGTCGTATTACAACAGAGGAATCGCGAAAATGCGGAGAAACGAGGACGAGCTTGCGGAAGCGGATTTCAGCGAATGCCTTGAGATCAACCCCTACTATGCCAACGCCTATTTAAGCCGCGGGATTACCTACCTGAACCGGGGAAAGCACTCCCAGGCGGAGCAGGATTTCTCCCGTTGCATCGAACTCGATCCGGGAAATCTCGCCGCGTATTACAACCGCGGTCTGACCTACAAGGCCAAGTATCAGTACCGCGACGCGTTGGATAACTTCGCGCAGGTTCTTGCGCTCAACCCGGCCTATATCGACGCGTATATCATGCGCTCGCAGACCAACCGGGAATCGTACATGTATACCGAGGCGCTCGAAGAGTGCGAGAAGGGACTCGCTGCGGCGCCCGACAACATCCCGCTCATTCTCGAGCGTGGCGCGGTCCACGAAGCGATGGAAGATCGTGAAGCGGCGGAAGCCGGCTATACCCGAGCGATTGAAATCGACCCCACGAACAGAGATGCTTGGTATCGCCGCGCGGCGGTGCGCAGCTTCCAAGGAGATTTCGACGGAGCGATCGCGGACTACGGGCAAATCGTCACGCTCAACCCCGATGACGCCTATGCCATCTATCTGCGCGCGCAGTGCTATGTGAGCCTGAAGGACAACCAGAAAGCGCTCGATGAATTGGACCGGGCGATCAAAGTCGCGCCATACTCCGGTTATTATTACTACGCCCGGGGCAACCTGCTCAACGCCATTGGCGATATTCACGGCGCGCTGTCGTACTGGCGCAAAGCCCTCGAGGTCGAACCGGAAATGGCCGACCGCTACAGTTGCGAATACTACATCGAAACGGCAGAGAAGGACCTGCGGCTCAGGGACGTGATCGCGCGCGAACCGGTGAACGAGGAAGAGCGCGCCCTCAAGGCCGAGGCCCACGCGAAACGCGCCTACGACCTCACACAGAACACCATTCCGCTTCCCCGCGATAGCGTAGCCGACGACCTGCGTATCGCGCGCAACCTGATGAACGCGATCCTCAATAACCCGCAAAGCGATCAACAGGACATGCTCTACGGCGCGGAGTGGTACACCAGCGAGGCGTTGAAGGCCATCGGCTGCCACATCGACGCGCTCTCGGCATGGCAAAAGCAAATCGCCAGATCCGACTATCCTCCTTACGCCTACGAGCAATACACCGCGGCGATCCTCGCCGCCACGGCCGCAACCCAGGTCAAGGAGCATAAAGCCTCGATTCTCGGCGAGACCGCCGACGACGGCGCCAGGCAGACGGCCGCCCTGAACGCGTTGACTGGCGAGGCTCTCGACGTGGAGGTGAAGAAGTATGTCGATATGGCGTTCACGCTGCTCGAGGCGGCAGCCGCCAACAACCTCTCGAACAGCTATGAAGCGGCGAACGAGCCGGCGCTTGCGATACTGCATAGCGACCCGCGATGGGCGCCCTTCCTCGAGCGCATCACACCGAAGGATGAGTGAACCGGCGGGAATGTGATCTGGCCGGTCAATCGAAAGGCGTCTTGAGCACCACGATCCGGTCCTTGTCGAAACCGGTGAACAACACGCAAACGTCTGTGACACGCGTTTTCATCGCGTCGTCGAGGGTTTCACCGAAAGACAACACCACCACCACCGAACGCGCGAGCACGTCAACCACGATGTCCACCACGTCGAGGTCCGTAAGCGCGACGAGAATGTCCGTGAGCAGGCGCTTCTCGATCCATTCGATTTCCTTGCGGCCGGCCTCGGTGCGCGAGTCGTACTCGCTGCCGATGGCGCGAAGCGGATCGCCGTTGGCGTGGCGCTCTGCCCCGCCATTCATCGCTGGCGGAAGATTCGGCGTCCCACTCTGCGCCACGACGAGTGTCGTTACGCCAAGGAGAAGAAGCATCGCAACAGCCGTTTGGATTTGTTTCAACATCGTGGTTGATTGTACGAAAGCGCGCCATGGGCCGTGAATGGAAAAGGCATCCGGTGCCAGAACTGTTGCCCGGGATCAGGCATACCACAGGGCGGCCCCTCCCCCCTGCTTGCTTTTAATGAAGCATTAGGTGGAAAAACATCAGCATTACACAGCGTTCGATTTATGCTACCCGTACTCTTCGTCTATGCTTTGACAATCCTGTGCGTCGTGGAGGAAGTTGCTATTTTCCTCTTTCCACGCCAGCGCTCCTACATAAACTCCGCCCATTCGTTCATCTTCTTCGATCTCCGCCAGCGCGGCGCACCTTGACGTGACGGCGTTTGCGGCGCTCGAAAGTTTGAGGGGTTCCTATGCATCCAAAGATTTTGATCGCGTCAGCACTGTTGCTGGCGTTGACAAGTTCAATCACGTTCGCGCAAGAACAACCCGCCGGGAACGAACCGGAGGAACAACCGGCGCAGGCTAACCCACCCTCGACCGAGCGTCGCGACCCGTCGGCTGCCGGTGGCCTGCTCGACCGTAACGATACCAATACCGGGCCCGTCCGCACCGGCGCGGCTGAAACCCCGGCGATCAGTGTTAAAGGAAGAGTCTTCGTGCGCGGGAAGGAACCGACGGCCGCCCTCGACGTGAACGGTACCATCACCATTGTCAGCCCCGGTTCAAAATTTACGGCAGCCTCGCCCGCTACGGGCGAAACCCTGACCTTCGAGGTAAAGGAAGTGACCGAGCGCGAGGTGCGCCTGGATGTCACGCCCCTCAACAAAACCCTGATCGTTCAATAAGGAGAGCGCGATGACCATACGGACCACCGCATTCGCGCTCGCGAGGATTGTCGCTGCGCTCGTTCTCTTGATCGCCATCTCCAGCTTTCCTGCCGTGACGCAGGCGCGCAACGAAGGCGCGACCCTCGACCTCGTGCAGTTCCGCGACTTGCCTCTCTCCGATGCGCTCCGCATGCTTGCGGGCCAATCCGACCTCAACCTCGTCGCTTCGACCGAGGCGGCAAAAATGCACGTTTCGCTCGAACTTCGCACGGTCTCCACCATGACGGCTGTGCGCTCGCTTTGCCGCTCCCATGGTCTGGTATGGCGCATCGAGAACGAAACCAACATCGTGCATATCGCCACGCCTGACGAAAACGATCAGGCGATCGCCGCCGAACGAGCCGAAACCTCCGACCGTTTCGTCTTCGCGGTAGCGGACGAGGGGCGCATCTCACTCACCATCGTCGACCTTCCCCTCAGTGACGTGTTGCAGCGCCTCGCGCAATCCACTCCGCTCAATCTCGTCGCCACCACCGAGGCCGCCAAAACCCGCATCACCGTTCAGCTCAAGAACGTCGAGCCCGTCGCCGCGGTCGAGACTCTGTGCCGCACCCACGGTCTGCTCTTCCAGCGCGACGCCTCGACGGACATCATCCAGATATCGCTCGCATCCGGCGACCAGCGCCGCCGGGTGGACGATTTCACGCTCGTCTCGGCAGGGGAGAACGAGATATCGTTGACCGTGCGCGATATTCCGCTTGGCGAAGCGCTGCGTAGACTTTCCGAGCGTACGGGACTCAACGTCGTTGCCTCCGCCAAAGCCGAGAAGCGGGCCGTCTCCATTCACCTCAACAAAGTGACGCCAATGGCGGCGGTGCAGGCGATTTGCTCCGCCAACCAGCTCTGGTTTCAACGCGACGACGCGACCGGCGTCGTGCGCGTGAGCACAGCCGAAGAATACAAGAGCGATCTCGAAAGCTTCCGTCACGAGCAAACCCAGGATTTCACCCTCATGTACGCGAATGCCATCGAAGTTGCGCTCGCCGTGCGCGACCTCTTCGGCGAGCGCGTCGAGTTGAGCCTCGGTGAATCCGCGCGCGAAATCCAGCGTGACTTGCAAAACCGCCTCGATCGCCTCGCCGTCTTTGGCGGATCGGGCAATCTCAATTCCGGAGCCGGCACGGGGACCGGGACCACCGGAACCCAACTCAACAACAACCTCCAAACACAGCAACAGCTTTCCGACACCGAACAACGCATCAACCGTCAGCTTGACCAGCTTCGCGGACGCGGCGCGGGCGGCGCCAGCGGATTGAGCGGACTTACGGCCGAACAGATTCAGGCGGTGATTCAGGGTGGCGACCCGGAACTGGTGGAAAGCCTGCTGCGCGGCCGCCAGGCCAGCATCTTCATCACCGTTATCTACAGCCATAACAAGCTGGTAGTACGCACCAGCGACGGCATTACCATGGACCAGATTCGCGATGTGGTCACGCGCCTCGACGTGCCGACGCCGCTGGTGCTACTCGAGGTCAAAGTGCTCAGCGTATCGCTCGGCGATGGCTTCCGCTCGGTCTTCGATTATCAGTTCACCGACGCCTCGCGCTCGGCGGTCAATTTCACCGAGGGCAACATTCTGCCCCCCTTCGGCGACGCCATCGAAGGCGATGCGCGACGCTTCGGTAGCCTCGGACTTGACGGCACCGGCCTCACCCCCGGCGACCTGACCTTCCAGTTCGTCGACCGCAATTTCCGCGCGCGCGTGCAGATGCTCGAGGACGACAATCGCGTGACGCAACTCGCCACGCCCTTGCTGCTCACAACGAATAACGAAGCCAGCCGCCTCTTCATCGGCGAGGAACGCCCGCTGAACCGGAACTTTGATACGCAGGTAACGCAGGGCACCGGAACGGCCACAACTTCCACATCGACAGACATCGAATTCCGGGCCGTCGGCACCTCGCTCCTCATCACCCCCACCATCAATGCCGACCGCACGGTAACGCTGCGCGTGCTGCAGGAAACGTCGAGCATTCTCGAGGGCGGCGCGACCGTTCTCGTCCCCACCGACACCGGCTTCACGCCGCAGGCCGTCGATATCGTGCGCTCGCAGAATGTGAGCGGCACCATCGTCGCCAAGGACGGATTCGCCGTCGCCATCGGCGGATTGATCGAGGAAGAGATGCGCGATCAGGAGTCGAAGGTGCCGGTGCTTGGAGACATCCCGTTGCTCGGTTTCTTCTTCAAACGCACCAGCCGCGGCAAGGAACGCAGCGAGATCGTCGTGATGATCCGGCCTTATGTGCTCAATACACCGTCCGAAAGCGAGGCCGTGAGCCGCGAACTCCTCAGCAGGTTGAGCCTGCACCCCAACGCCCCCGGCGGCGATGGCACCCTCGGCCTGCACGACGAGGATGACGTGCTCCAGCCCAACCAGCCCAACAAGAACCTGCGCGACCGCTTCCGCTTCCACAGCAACGCCACACCGGGAGATGACGACTAATGCGCTTTGCATCAATACTACTCTCAACCACCGCCTCCTTCCTTTGCGTCGCTTGCTCGCTCTTCGAGCCAAGCCGCGTGACGCCTCCCTTGGGCGGCGTGCAAACCGCGGCGCCAAGCCAGATCCGTTTCGGCGGGGGCGGCACCGTGCTCGGCGACGTGCAGCAAGCGACCTATACGCCCGAGCGTTTCTTTCAGAAGGTTGCGACCTACCTCAAAGAGGGCCGCACGGGAAGCGCAGCGCGTTTCGTGCAACGCTATCCCGATGTCGCCCTCGAAGTCTTGCGCGCAGCCGGCTCCTATCGCGCATCGCCTGAAACGCTCATCTTCATCGCGTCATCGTACGACGGTCTGCGCTCGACGCGCGAAGACACCATGCACTGGACCAGCCTCGCGCGCGAGCGCGTCGCGTTCCCCGAACGCTTCGAGGCCTATGACCGCGAGCGCAAACGCGCGCTTTCCGCCATGTTCGAGGGATACTTCGATGAAGCTTCCAGCGTCGACCTGATGGGCGCGCTTCCCCTCGAACGCCATAGCCACCTGCTCGATATGGACGCGTGGCACCTGCGCGGCGTGGTCGAGCTGCTCAACAACAAGCCCGGAAAGTCAGCAACCGCCTTTGACAATGCGATCACACAGTCTGGAAACAACCACCCCCACCACGTCGCCTATCTCATGGCGCTTTCGAGCGACGCGCTTCGCCGTGACAACAAGTTCAACCATGCCGTCGACGCCTGGCGCGAGGGCGTGGTACTGGCCGCCTCTTTGCTCGAGGGGAACAGTCCCATCGCCGATCCGGCGCTGTGGGAAATGCTGATGTACGTCAAACCCGTCGATAGCCCCTGGCCTGATGACGTGGGAATACGATTCAATGCTTTGCGCACCGGCCCATGGGACGAGCACCCCGAAGAGCTTTACGAAGCCGCTCCCGACCGCCTGATACTGACCTGGATTTCGCGCTGGCGTCTCCAACGGGGCGAGGGGCAGGCCGCCCTGCTCGCGGCGCGCCGCGCGGAAGCCGCGACGCTCGACGACGCGCTGCGCGATTCGCCTTTTGTGACGAATGAGTCCTGCGCATGCGCAATCATGTTCTGATCTTTGGCTTGTGCTTGCTGGCCGCCCTGGCCAATCAAGCCTGTTTGAAATCGAC
>JABWBM010000080.1 GCA_013360495.1 Planctomycetaceae bacterium | reverse complement strand
GTGATTTCGCTGGTGAGGCGTTGATTCGGCGCATCGAAGCAGGGGAACCAGTAGCGGCTTTTCTCTTCGTGGCCGAGCGACCAGATTTCGACGGGACGCTTGGGGTCATCGTCGTCGGGCGCGCCGAAGTGCAAGCCGTCGACTGGATCGTCGAGTGTATAGCGAATGTCGAGCGTTGAATCTTTGTCCTCAGCGAGCGCATGGAGGAGCGATACAACGATTCGCTCACCATCGTGGTGAAACTCCACAGGCTTGCCGTTGATGTTCGCGCCCTCGACCGTCATGTCGCGCGCGTCGAGCAGAAGTTTGCGGATATCGGAACCGAATGCCTGCAACGTGAACGAAGCGTTGCCACTGACCTGTCGACCCTCGTGGTCGATGTCGAGTGTCAACGCCAGATGCTTCGTATCGGCATCGCGCGAACGGGAATAACGCGCGGGTGTGGAGTCCTTGAAGAAAGGTTTGGCCGCCATGGGTGCTCCGGTCAGGTCGAACGAATAAGAACGCTTATACACGGTCACAATCCCCGCGTTGAGGCTCTTTACGGCCAGGAAAGCGCCTTGGAAACCGCCAATGCGTTGTGTGCAATCGTGGCGCCGGATCTCGAGTTAAGCGTGAGGGTGAATTTTCCTACCACTTATCGCGACATTTTCGTAGTAGGCTATGGTTACAGGTTTGTTTGGTGGGTGCGTGTTCAGCGGCGAGTCGCCGCACATTGCTGGCTTTTGAAGACGGGTATGAAATCCCATAAGGAAGGAACAGATCATGAATCTGATCGTGAGGCTGGTGTTCGGGCTGGCGTTTGTTGCGGTGAGTGCTTCGTTGGCGCTGGGCGAACCTGGACCGCAAATCAATCTGGAAAAGAAGAGCGACATCAAGACGCTCGAAAAGCAGATTCAGAAGGTGATCGCCGACGTTCGCAAAACCGTCGTGAACATCCGCGCGGGAGGCGGTTCCGGTTCAGGCACTGTTATCTCCGAAGACGGCTGGATTTCGACAGCTGCCCACGTGATCCAATTCAGGGGCGGCATGGATGTCACGATCACGCTTGAAGACAACCGCCAGTACAAGGGCAAGGCCGTCGGCGCGACAACCCAGCGCAGCATGCAAGCAGGATCTGACTACGGTCTGATCAAAGTTGAAACCAACGGCGACAAGCTTCCCGTTGCTCCGATGGGCGTCTCGGGAGACGTCAAGCCCGGCGATTGGCTGATCGCCATGGGCCACCCCTACGGCATGATCCCTGGCCGCGGCCCGGTGGTGCGCGCTGGCCGCATGATCGGCATCAATCAGGCGGGCATGATCTCATGCGATACTCCGCTGATCCATGGCGATTCAGGCGGGCCGATTTTCAATCTCGCGGGCGAAATGATCGCATTCACCTCGAACGGCGATCCCTCGAAGACCTGGGCCAACAATATTACTCCCGTTGACGGATTCAAAGCCATCCTGGATCGCTTGAAAGCTGGCGAAGTCATCGGGCCGGGCGCGAACGAGCAGGGTGGACCGGGGGTCCCCGGACTGTCCGCGGAGGAATTGGAGCAGTATCAGGAAGCCGAGCAGCAATTGTTGGCGAAGAATTACGCTGAAGCCGCCAAAGGCTTCGGGCCCCTTGCCGACAAGGAAAACGCCCACATGAACCTTCTCTATAATTCGGCGTGCGCGTTTTCGCTCTGGTCGACGACGCTCGAAGGCGAGGAGAAGGAGAAGGAAGCCGCCCGCGCGGTGGAATACCTGCGCCGCTCGGTGAAGGCCGGTTGGGTCGATCTGGACTGGGCCAGCAAAGACCCCGACCTCGATTGTCTGCGCGAACGCGACGATTACAAGCTCTTCGTCGAGGAGTTGCGCACGGCGATCTTCAAGCCGCTCTTCGGTCTCGAAGTTCGCGAGACGAAAGGCGGCGTCGAAGTGGTGAAGGTGCTTGAGAAGTCTCCGGCGGCGATCGTCGGCTTCGAGCCCGGCGATATTATCAAGCGCATGGGCGGCCATGAGATCACGAACGCCGTCGACTACGCCAACGCCCTTGCGACGGCTGACCGTTCGAGCCTCACGTCCTTCGACGTGATGCGTGGTTCGGAGACGAAGACGATCTCCTGGCAGGCGGATCCGGTCAACGACGGCCCGCAGGGAGGTGGCCAGGGAATGAGAAATCTGGACGCCGCGGTCAAGGAACACGGCAAAGACAAGGATACGCTGCTCGACCTGTGGGCGGGCTACGACACCACATCGCTGCGTGACGCGGTCTTCACCGTGAAGAAGAACGACAAGCGCGTCGCCTATGCCACGGCGGTTCGCGAGGACGGCTATCTGATTTCCAAGGCAAGCGAAGTGAGCGGCGTCGCTGGTCTCGAGATCGTCAATGACGACGGTACGCGCATCCCCTTTGCTGTGGTCGCGGAGGACAAGGACACGGACATCGCGCTCCTCAAGGCGGAGACCACGTTTTCATCGGTGGTGAGCTTTGGTTTCAAGGGGCAGGATCCCGTCATGGGCGAGTTCCTCGCTGACATCGGTGACGATGGCGAAGTGTTCTCTCAGGCGGTTTCCGCGCTCAACGGCTTCAATAGCAATGCGGCCGCCAATCAAGCCTTCCTTGGCGTCGGCGGCGACGACCGTCCTGAGGGCGGGATCACGGTCACGAGCGTGGTCGAAGGCGGTCCGGCGGAAGAGGCGGGCATCGCCATAGACGATGTGTTGCTCAAGCTCGACGGCGAGAATATCGACAATCTGATGTCGCTTGTGACGATGATCAACATCCGCAAGCCCGGCGAAAAGGTGGACATCGAGGGGGTGCGCGACGCCGAAACCACGACGTGGGAAGTGACGCTCCTCGCCCGCAAAGATGTCGTCGACAACAACGGCCAGCCCCGTAAGAAAAAGAAGAAGGACGCGGAGAACGGCCCGAAGCCTCATCTCGGAATGTCCGGAACTTCAGAAGAAACCGGTGGCATGCGCGTGACCAAGGTCGAGCTTGATGGCCCGGCGGACATGGCCGGTATCAAAGTCGATGACCTCGTGCGCAAGATCGGCGAAGTGGATGTGAAGTCCAACGCGGACATCAAGACTTTCCTCGCGTCGGCAAAGGCCGGCGACACCGTCGAAGTGCAGCTTGAACGTGACGGCGCGCCGCAGACCGTATCGCTGACGCTTGGCGAAAAGCTCGAGGGCAAGCCTTGGCTCGGTATTCAGGCCGACCCGACCGCTCCAGGGCCGGGTGTAACCATCGCGGCTATTATGGAAAAGAGCCCTGCCGAGGCAGCCGGCCTGCAGGCAGGCGACGTGATCATGACTTTCAATGGCGAAGACCTCGCTGATGCTAGCGGTATTCAAGGCATCATGCCGAACCTTCGCGCAGGGCAGACAGTGATCGCAACCTATCAGCGCGATGGCGAGACCCACGAGGTCAAGATCAAGCTCGCCTTGCACCCGGACGAAACCGGTGAGACGCCGACGCCGAAGGAACCGGGCAAGCCCAAGCTCGGCGCGACGATCGAAGAAAGCGATGGCGTGCTTACAATCACCGCAGTCAAAGCCGGATCACCGGCCGCGCGTGGGCAACCGACGCCCTTGCAGGAAGGTGATATCGTCCGCCGTATCAATGGTAAGGATGTCAAGACGCTTGAAGATGTCCGGGCTGCCCTTGAGGAGTTCCCGGGCGGAGCGTTACGTATCGGCATCACCAGAACCGATGACGCCGGAAACGAGCGCAAGTTCCCCGTGACCGTGCCGATGGGGCAGGGCCCCGGCGGCGGCAGGCCCGCTGGCGGGAAGCAGAACTCCGGCCCGGTCAACAAGCGCGCCGATGGATTCGGCCATGTGATCCGCCATGATGGTCTGATCACCCCCGATCAGTGCGGCGCTCCCATCATCGACCTCGACGGCAACGTGCGCGGGCTGAACATCGCCCGCTCCGACCGCACCTGCACCTTCGCGCTCTCGGCGAAGCGGGTGAACGAGGTGGTGGAGCAGCTATTGAAGACCGCGGACGGCGGCAAGTAACACCGTCCTGTTCAATGTACAATGCGAAGACAGGCGTCAGTTGGCGCCTGTCTTCTTGTTTTGGCGAATATTATGGTAGGGTCATTAACAGGCTGGTGTCGAACGTATGTCATGCCCGCGAAGGCGGGCATCCAGTCTTTTCTTTGGCTCTGGATTCCCGCCTGCGCGGGAATGACGCTTGGTTGGGCAAGCCTTTGATTGATGATTATGGAAATCTGCTCTTGGCACCATCACTATCCGGCGGGGCTATCCCCGTCGGCGTCCTATCCGCGCGAGGCGCTGTGGTGGTTGCTGGCTGATTCTGCGCGGCGTTTTGGCACGAAGACCGCGCTCGTCAGTCACGGGCGATCGTGGACGTATCAAGAGAGCTGGGACATCGCGCTTGGTGTCGCTGCAAAGATCAGGAGCGAACTACGCTTTGGGGAACCGGAGCCGCCGCGCGTTGTTCTGGTGCTACCGAATTGCGCGCCTTTTTTGTTTTGCTATCACGGCGCGCTGGCCGCCGGAGCGGTCGTCAGCGCCGCGAGCATCGCCTTAACAGCAGAAGAACTGGCCGCTCAACTCAAGGATGCCGCGCCGCAGTTGGTGATCACGCAGAGCAAGCGTAGCGCATTCGTGCGCGATGCGCTCAAAACCGTCCGAGTCAATGGATCAGTCTGGGCCATTGAGGATATGGCATTCGCGCCTACGTCGGCGGCGTTCGAGCCGATTCCTGTTGCGGACCCAACTCAGGCCGTTGCCGTTCTCCAATACACCAGCGGCACCACTGGGTCGGCGAAGGGCGCCATGATGTCACACGCGAACCTGCTATCGAACGCGCTGCAGAACGCGCGCTGGTTCGGCTGGGGGCAGGATGAGATCAATCTTTCCATTCTGCCGCTCTATCACACCTGGGGCATGTGCTGCTGCATGAATTCAACGCTTGCGGTGGGGGGAACGCTGGTGCTCCATGACAACGAACAGCCCTTTGACCCGCGCGCGGTGTTTGACGCCGTGCGCGGGCATCGCGCCACCGTGCTCTACGGCAGCGCCACCATGTTTCATCGCCTGCTGGATGTGAGTGCTGAGCACAACGCCTGCCTCGCCACGTTGCGCCATATCAAGGCGGGGGCGATGCTCACGCAGGGCAATCTCAAAGCTCGCTGGGACGAACGCTTTCCGCACGCGCCATTGCAACAGGGGTATGGTCTTACCGAGGCTTCGCCGGAGTCCCACAACAATCCGCCACAGCGTTTTAAAAAAGGCACGGTGGGGGTTCCGATTCAGGACACGGAGTGCCGCATCGTCGACGCCGACGATCCGGCGAAGATGCTTCCGCCCGGTCGGCCCGGCGAAGTGTTGCTGCGCGGGCCTCAAGTGATGCTCGGCTATTGGCACAAACCCGATGCGACGCAGGCTGCCTTTCACGACGGCTGGCTAAAAACCGGCGACATCGGCGTGATGGACGAGGACGGTTATCTCACCATCGTCGACCGCAAGAAGGATTTGATCAAATTCCGCGGCTACTCGGTGAGCGCCAACAACGTCGAGGAATGTTTGCTGCGCCATCCCGCTGTGAAGGAAGTCGTCGTGGTCGGGAAACGCGACGAGCGCGAAGGGGAGATTCCTACGGCATGCATTGTTCTCGGACCCGGGATGGATGCGAGCGCGGAGGTGGGGCTGCGCGCCCATTGCGAATGTTCTCTTTCACCCTACGAGCGCCCACGCGAATATGTCTTTATCGACGTCATCCCGCGCAATCACGTCGGCAAGCCGCTGCGCAGAGAATTGCGCGAGCAGATCAACCGGGGCGGCTGATGCTTCGTCCGTTGAGCTACTCAAGCGTCAAAATATACCCGTTCGTATAGTCGAGCAGTTTATGCGTGAATGACTTCTTGTCGCCATTGTAGGTGACGACGATATAGATCGGCGAACCCGGGTGCGACGTCGCATATTCCGCTACATGGTCGAAATGAATCGTAGTCGTATCTTCATCTGCGAATCTCAAGTCGTATAAAACGGAATCTTCGTATAGTTCGTAATTGTGATGGGACCAGTTGAGCAGACGATGCAAGGCAAGCTCCTCATCTTCTACAGTTTTGCTTTGCAGCACTGCATCGATCAGCCCGTCACGTTCCGCCAAATTCACGGGCGTCTTTGGTCTGTCATCAGCGATCTTGCCCGGATGCTTTGTTGAACATGCCGCAACGACGAGTGCCAACGTCCAGCAAAGAAGTATAGAGCTGACAGAGTGTCTTTTTAGAACAGTCTCCATCTGGAGTGTCTCCCTACCTCGACGGCAGCTTTTCCGGCTCGTAGGCGTGGTCGCGTTTGGAGGTTACCGCCGCCTGCTTGATTTTCGATCCCTGCCGGATGGCCGGGAGCAACTCGACGCCCTTCGTCACTTGACCGAATACCGTGTACTGTCCGTCAAGGTGGCGGCAGCCGTTCGCGTCGAGCACGAAATAAAACTGGCAGCCCGCCGAATCCGGGTGTTGCGAGCGCGCCATGGCAATCGCGCCTACTTTGTGGGGCTGGCCGGGTTCAAGTTTCACGCAGTATCCGGGGCCGGCGGTGCCGTTGCCCTTGGGGCAGCCGCCTTGGGCGACGAAGCCCTCGATCACGCGATGAAATGTCAGCCCGTTATAAAAGCCTTTCTCCACCAGTGAGATAAAGTTGGCGACAGTGTTCTTGGCTTCGTCTTCAAAAAGCTCGATCATGAGTTCGCCGGCGTCGGTGTCCATTTTCACCATTGGCCGCGCGGTTGATTCCTTGGCGGCGGGCGCTTTGCCAGTCGCCTTTTTTCCGGTTGACTTCTGTCCGTTTTTGGCTGTCTTCTTCTTTGCCATGTGTTTTTCCTGGGTGAAGATCAAAGAATGCAAAACCTTGAGCGCATCTTTTTTTTCCGTAGCGTCACGGCTATGCCGTGACGTCTTATTGGTCTCAAGACGCCACAGCATAGCTGTGGCCCTACAATAAGAAATCGCACTCTATCATTAAACAAACCGGCCCGCTGCGAGAGCGGGCCGGATGACGTTTCTATACTCAACGCCTAGTAGTCGCGCTGGGAGCGTTCGCGACGGCCACCGCCGCCACCACCGCCGTACCCACCGCCACCGCCACCGTAACCGCCGCGGCCACCACCGCCACCGCCGCCGCCACGAGCTTCGCGTTCACGAGCTTCGTTGACGCGGAGAGGACGGCCGTCGACTTCGAGGCCGTTGCACTCTTCCATCGCTGCCCGGGCTTCGTCGGCGGAAGCCAGTTCCACGAAACCGAAGCCACGGGGGCGACCGGTCTCGCGGTCAACCAGAATGTTGACGCTCTGCACGTTCCGCCCGTTCTGGGAGAAAACCGCGCGCAGCGTCTCTTCGGTTGTGGAGTAGTTCAGATTGCCGACATACAACTTGGAACCCATTGCAAAAATCCTTAGACCATTCGTCTGTGCGTGCCCTTGCGAACGTTCGAAAGGGGCAAGCCACAAACACCTTGAAAAGACCCCGGTAGCCTACTGAAAACCCCCTCGTGGCGCAAGAACGAGGCGGACTTGATACGAGACAAAAATGTGTAAATGGTTCTAAAACGGCCATTATGGCCATTTATATCGCAACCAAACTTTTTTAATAAAATCGTCTTGATTCCCCGATGAATCGCCGTACACTTCCATGCGTATGTTTACGTCGATCGCTATGGCCTGTTGTTGCATGTGCGCCGCTTCGGTGGTGTAGGCACAAGGTCTGTCGTTTGATGTAACAACACCTTCTGCGAGACGCACCACCGGGCTTCACTGACCGCGTGGTGTTTTTGTTTTTGCGGGCTGAGTTGACGTAGAAATTCTTCGGGTATGACCAAGCAGGCAGCCACAACCGGATTCACTATTCAACTCGGCGCGCGCGCGCGCGACGTACTGACGCGTCTCGTGCGTGCGGGTTACCCACACGAAACCTGCGGCGTGTTGACGGGTGTCCATGCCGACGGGCGCACGGAGATTCGTGGTGTTGTCGAGGCACGCAATCTCAATACCGAGCGCGCCCACGACCGCTTTGAACTGGCGCCTGATGACTTCGTCGCTGCCGATGCTACTGCGCGCAAAGCCGGGCTCGATGTGGTCGGTATCTGGCACTCGCACCCGGACCATCCGGCCAAGCCGTCGAAGACTGATCTCGAGCGGGCATGGGAGGGCTGGTCGTACATCATCGTGTCGGTGGGCAAGGACGGTGTGAAGGACATCCGCTCGTGGCGGCTATGGAACGGAGACTTTGTCGAGGAGCAGATCGATGGCGAATAACGGAACAGGTGAAACGTTGGTGCGTATCCCAGCCCCGCTGCGCCCGCTCACGGGCGGGGCAGGCGAATTGCGGCTTGAGGGCGCAACCGTTGGCGACGTGCTCGGTGCGCTCGAGCGCAAGCACAAGGGGATTTCCGATCGCATTCTCGATGGCGGCAAGACCGTACGCCCCTTCGTCAACATTTTCGTCGGCAGCGACAATGTGAAATCGCTGCAGGGATTGAACACGCGCGTCAAGTCCGGCGATGTGATTTCGATCGTGCCTGCTGTGGCGGGCGGCTTGGGCGTTATTCCGGCTGTAGCGTCACGCCTATGGCGTGACGTCATTCCCGCGAAGGCGGGAATCCAGAGCCAAAAAGAGAGATAAATCGTAAGACTGGATACCGGCTTGCGCCGGTATGACGAGCGAGAGGATGATTCGAGGAGCAATCGGGTACGTGAGACGAACACGATGACTGCCAAGGAACGCAGAATCCAAGAACTCAAACGCTCGGTCGCAGAGATCGACGCGCCGGAAGCCTTCGCGCTGCAACAAAAGGGCGCCGCGCTGATCGATGTGCGCGAGGCTGACGAGATTGCGCGCTCCAGCCCGCAGGACGCCCTGCGTCTTGGCCGTGGCTTCCTCGAACTTCGCATCGAAGAATCAGTGCCAGACTTCGAGCGCACGGTTGTCGTCATGTGCGCTGGCGGCGTGCGCTCGCTCTTCGCCGCCGAAGGTTTGAAACAACTTGGCTATCGCAATGTGCGCTCGCTTCGCGGCGGGTTCAATGCATGGAAGAACTCCGGCCTGCCCGTTGAGACGCCGCGCAATTTGACCGCTAAGGACCGCGAACGCTATAGCCGCCACCTGCTGATCCCAGAGGTGGGCGAGAAGGGGCAACTCAAATTGCTGGAGAGCAAAGTGTTGTTCGTTGGCGCGGGCGGTCTTGGTTCTCCTGCGGCGCTCTACCTCGCGGCTGCCGGTGTTGGCACGATCGGCATCATCGACAACGATGTCGTCGATCGCAGCAATCTGCAGCGTCAGGTGCTGCACACCGACGATCGCGTTGGTACCTCCAAGGTGGAGTCAGCGCGCAAGACCATCAACGGGATCAACCCGGCAGTGAAGGTGATCGGGTACGAGGCTCGTCTCGATGAGTCCAACGCGGACGAAATTTTTGCGGACTTCGACGTGATCGTCGACGGCTCGGACAACTTCGCCACGCGTTACACGGTGAACGACGCCAGCGTGCGGCTCAACAAGCCCAACGTCCACGGCTCGATCTTCCGTTTCGAGGGACAAGTATCAGTGTTCTGGCCGGGATACGGCAAGCATCGCGGGCCGTGCTATCGCTGCTTGTACTCGGAGGCGCCGCCGCCGGAGCTGGCGCCTTCATGAGGGGAAGCGGGAGTGCTCGGCGTGTTACCGGGCGTTGTAGGAATGCTGGAAGCGGTGGAAACGGTGAAGATTCTCCTCGGTATTGGCGAACCGCTGGTGGGAAGGTTGCTTCAATATGATGCGCTTTCCGCCCGCTTCTTTGAGATGAAGATCGACCACAACCCCGACTGCCCGGTGTGCGGCGACGGGAAGATCGGCCAAGTGAGAGCGCCGGAGAAGAAACAGGTGCAGGTTACGCAGCCCGCCAGTGGCGGCTGCAGGATATAGAAGGTTGCTTTGGGATAGTACCGCTACGAGGGTCATCCCCGCGCAGGCGGGGATCCAGAGCCAATCAAAGGCTGTTGCGGGGAACTGGATTGCTTCGCGCGCATGCGTCCCGCCTTCGCGGGAATGACGCGCGGAATCACATTTTCGAATTGGCATTGCCCCTCATGGCTCATACACGGCGGCCATGAAGAGAATCAGGCCACTCTCGTTGTCGCGGATGACGAAGAAGAAAGGCCGGTCGCAGATGAAGCCATGGTGACCGGGGGCGGAATTAGTATTCGCGATGTTTGTCACCGCCTCTGCCCTTGTTCCTTCCTCGTCAACTTCTACGTATGCATTCTGCACGACCTGCTCGATAGCCGCGTCATGAATATCGCTCGCGCCGCTGAAGTCTGCGCCGCCACCATAGGCAATGTCCAATCCCAGTGCCTTCAGCGCGTCATCTAGGAAATGCTGCGTACTCAGGCGGAATTTCGGCAGGCCAACGGGAATCGAACGTTCATCAAGGCCCGAAATCCATTCCGCCCACTTTGACGGAGTGATACCACGAAGAAAATCAGCGAGCTTCCGGTTTCGCGACGGCAAGAACACCACCATGCTGCACCGCCCTTCCCGGTAGGGGAGCTCCAACGCCTCAAAGCCATCACCTCTCATGTAAGGAAAGTCCTCGTATTCGTGCATCATCATGCGAACGCTCTTCTCCGAGCCGTTTGCTAGGATAAAGCCCATGTCTTCTGTATCGTTTTCATAGAATCGCGTCTTCCATTCGCCTTTGAATGTAACGACGTTCAACAAACACATCACAAGACTTCCTCGCACAGGCGGGAAATCGCGACGTACCAAGCCCCGTGTGTGTTCGCCAATCCATTCCGCAATCTCTTCTTGTCCGGACGGCTCGTTGAGATCGACGTTTTCGATCTGTGCGTCATAGAACTTCTCGCAGGCATTGCGGAACTCCGGCTTAAACTTCACCGGCGTGTTGCCCCATACGGAATTGGCGGCGCTGGTCTCCACCCCCTCAGCGCTGTTCTTGAGGAGATTCATCAGCGTCCGGTTGGCCGCGTTCACTTGCTCGATACTCATTCCCTCGATGCCGAGGGTCTTGGCAAACGCCGTCGCCGTCTCGCCTCGCGCGCCGTTGTAGGCCATGGAGAGCGCCAACTGCGCGCTCACGGGAGAGAATACGACGTTCTCCTGCTTGCCTTCGACGAGTTTCGCAAATAAACGAAAGGCGAAATCGTTGCCTTTCTCGGCGGTCGCCTTGTCGACGTGCACGATCTCGCGCGTGGATTCACATGATCCGCAGCCAGTAACGAGGAACAGGAACACGAAAAGGATCGCGTTACGCATGGGAGCTCCTCTGAACAGGGATGGCCGGGGAAACCGGGCGCATTATCGCACGGAGCGGCGCGGGAATGGAAGAATTGTCACCGCAGCATGTTGGCTTTCGCCAAGTTATTGCCCGATGGCCGCCGCGCTCACGCATCATCGCAACAGAGGCGATAGCCCACGCCCTGCTCGGTAAGAATGTAGGCGGGCTTCGTGGTGTCGCGCTCGAGTTTGTTGCGCAGGTTGGCCATATGCACGCGCACCAGATGCGCCTCGTCGGCGTGGCCCGGCCCCCATACCTCGCGTAGTAAAAAACGATGCGTCAGAACCTTGCCCGCGTGTTTGATCAACGTCGCCAGCAGACGATATTCTGTCGCCGTCAGGCGGACGTCTTCACCATCCACCTTTACTTGCCGCGTCTCGAGGTTGACGGAAAGCTTCTTCGTCGTGAAGCGCAGCGCCGATTTGCTGTCGCGGTCGGCGATGCGCGCGTGATTGCGCAGCGCCACGCGAACCCGCGCCATCAACTCATCCACGCCGAAGGGCTTGGTCAGATAGTCATCGGCGCCGCGGTCGAGGGCGCCAACCTTGTCCCGCTCCCGGTCGCGCGCGGACAGGATGATGATCGGCAACTGCGAACTTGAGCGCACATGGTCAATGACACCCGATCCATCCGCATCCGGCAGTCCAAGATCGAGGATCACGAGGTCGGGGCCGTGGGACTGGATCATGTCGATGGCATGGTGCGCGGTTTCCGCCTCGATCGTGCGAAAGCCGTTCGAGGCGAGCGAGGTTTTCAAGAAGCGCCGAATGGCCTTCTCGTCCTCGACGATCAATACGAGCGGCTGATTTGCGTCCGTCACATCAGCCTCCGCTCGCGCTTCTCAATTCCGGCGCCTCGCCGGGTACCGGCGGCTGTCCGGTGACAGGAATGGTGAAGGAGAAGACGCTGCCGCCGCCATCGTTGGCGTCGGCCCATATCCTGCCTCCATGGGCCTTGACGATGGCGTGGCAGATGGCGAGGCCAAGTCCCGCGCCTCGGCCCTGATCGCCCTGGGAGGCGGCGCTGCGATAAAACTTTTCGAACACGCGTTCGCGCTCGTGCGGGGGCAATCCCTGTCCCTTGTCGCGCACGGAGAGGACGACTTCACTTCGTTCAAGTTTCGCGACGATGTTCACCGGCGTGCGCGCAGGCGAATACTTGGCGGCATTCTCCAGCAGGTTGATCAACACCTGTTCGATCAGCAAGCCGTCGATGGCCACCAAGGGTAACTTCCCCGGCAGCGACGCTCGCACATCGCGGTTCTCCATAGCCCGTGCCACCCGGCGAATGGCGCTCTCGATCACTTCGTCGAGGGCTTGCCACTCCCTGCGAAGCCCCATGGCGCCCGACTCGATACGCGTCATGGAGAGCAGGTTGTCGACGAGACGCGCCATGCGCTGCGCTTCGTCGTGGATGGTTTGGAGAAAGTCCTCGTGTTGCTCGGGCGCCAAGCCGTGCCGGTCGAGAAGCAGGGCCGCCGAACCGGCGATGGCCGCGAGCGGCGTGCGCAGATCATGGGACACCGAACTGAGGAGCGAACTGCGTAGTTTCTCGGCTTCGATCTGGGCGAGAATACGCTGGGCTTCCTGAGCCAGCATATCGCGCTCGAGCACCAGCGAAATCTGATGCGCGAAGGATTCGAAAAGCCGCCGTAAATCGCCCTCGAGGGCGTCGCGCCGGTCGGCGGGCCGCCATGCGAGCACGCCAAACGCTCCGCCCGCGTGCGAGAGCGGTAAATAGATCGCCGGATTGCCGGAAAACGCGCCGGTTCCGGCGCCCGCCGGAAGTTTGCGCTCAAATGCATGGAGAAGCGCGTGGCTGTCGAAGACGCTGGCGCCGGAGGGCGATACGCGCTCAAGCTTCCCGCCTTCCGGCAGGTAAATGGCCACGTCACCCGGGAGCACCGCGCGCAATTCCTCCTCGGCGATGGCGGCGATCGTGCGTGTTCCAGTCGCGCTTACCAGCCGCTTGATAACGCGGTAGAGGGCCTCGGTCTGCGCTTGACGGCGAATGCGGGTGGTAAGCGTGCTGATGACCAGGGCCACGGCGAACATGACGAGGAAGTCGTAGATGACGCCCTTGTCTTCAACGACAAAGGAGTAGTATGGCTGCGTGAAGAAGAAGTTGTATTGCAGCACAGACACGACCGACGCGAAAACCGCCGGGCCGCGCCCGGCCCGCGACGCGACGTACACCACGGCCGCGAGGTACGTCATGATCAGACTCGCATCCGAAAGCCCGAGGCGTTGCAGCAGGTAGGCGATCGCCGTGGCGACGCCGGTAACGGCAAGACCGCTTCCATACACGAACAGGCCCGGGCGGCGACGCCGGAAGGGAAGCTTTTCGCGAGAATGGGATTCGCTCATGGGCAATCCGCGCGTCCACGCAAGAGATCCAGCGAGCACGACGCTTCTAACCTACGGGATAATCTCGGCCCGCTCGTGCCAATGCCCCGTGACCTTCTCGCGCTGCT
Organism: Planctomycetaceae bacterium; assembly: GCA_013360495.1. GTDB lineage: Bacteria > Planctomycetota > UBA8742 > UBA2392 > JABWBM01 > JABWBM01. The sequence continues at coordinate 846 of JABWBM010000080.1, read as the reverse complement.
CGCGATAGCTGGCGAGGTCGCCGTTGACCGCATGGGTAATCGCGGGCAGCAGGATCTGGGCCGTCTTGACACGGTCATGATACACGTAATCGGCCCCGGCTTCATAGAGGTGGCGGGTTTCCTCGAAGGTCACGGCGTTGGCGATGATCTTCGAGTGCGGCGCGATGTGACGCAGCGCCTTCACCAGCTTCCGGTTCGTCGTTCCCTTGAGCAAGTCGTCGGTGATGGTGCAGACGATCACCTTGGCCTTCTCGACGCCCGCGTGATGCAAAGTCTCGGGATTGGAAAGATCGCCGTACTTCACCGTCGGCCCGAGCTGCGCGATCTTGCTATGGATGCCGACATTGAAGTCGACGACGAGAACCTTCTTGAGCAATTCCGGCTGCTCGCGGCGCATTTCCTCGAGCAGCGACGATGCGACGCGATGGACACCAAGCAGCGCCAGCTCGTAGGTTTCATCCGAACCTTCGTGCTTGACCGTTTCCGGCACCTTGAAGCCGAGCTTCGAGAGCAGCGGCCCGAGCTTATCGTGCATGGCATCGCCGAGGTTGAAGATGAAGGGGCAGGCCAACGCCGTGATGACGAAGGCAAAGATCACCGAGCTGACAAATCCCTTGTCGATGTGCTCGAAACTCAAGCCGAGGTAGGCGATCACGAGACAGAACTCGGAAACCTGCGCGAGTTTGGTGGACGCCACCATGGAATTGCGCCTGTCAAGGCCGGTGTAATAAAAGAGCGGAAAGAAAATCACATAACGGGCTGCGATTGAAATCGCGCCAAGCACGAGCGCCAGCACGATGACGTTCATGCCGTCAGGGGCGGGAATGCCCATGCCGAGACCGACAA
>JABWBM010000079.1 GCA_013360495.1 Planctomycetaceae bacterium | reverse complement strand
GTTGTCGTTGCGCATTTTCTCGAGCTCTGCCTGCCCCGCCATCTTGTCGATTGCGTCCTTAGCGGCCTGCAAGTCGCGAAGGTTCTGCGCCTCGGCTTCCTTCATACGCTCGGCGAGATTCTGAGACTCGCGCTCAACCTCTTCCTGACGGGCGCGGATGTCGTCGAGGCGGCTCTGCAACTGCTCAATGTTGGCGGCGCGTTCCATGGCGGCCTGAGTTTGGTCCCGAAGCTCTTCCTGCGTTTTCTGAAGGCGCTCGGCCTCGTTTCGCATCTCCGAGATGGCTTGATTCGCGCCAGTCTTCGCCTGATTCTCGGTGTCCTTGCGAAGATCGTCCTGTTGCTGTCTGATATCCTCGATATCGCGGATTGCCGCTTCGAGTTGGGCGATGCGATCGTCTGCAATAAACTCACTCTCACCGTCGAGAATCTTGAGCACCTCGAACATCAGATTGCGGGCGCCGTTCGCCTTGGTGACGGCCTCTTCGATGTTCATCTCGGCGAGCGCCTTCTCGGCGGCGCGAATGAACTTGGAGACATCGGTTTCACTGATTTTCTTCACCGCTTCGCGCAGGCGCCGGGCGTCTTCGGCGTCCTTGGCGTCGCCTGACTTGTCGAGGTCGTCAGCGGCCTGAGCCATGGTGCGCAGCAATTCATCGAGACGCTCGGCGATCTTGCGCTGGTTTTCCTCGAGACCGGCATAGCGGTCTTTTTCCGCCGTTGGCGTCGCGTCTTGCGCCATCACCGATACCGACGAAAAAGCGAGAAACGCCGCCGAAGCGAGCGCGAAAGCAAACTTGCCGCGAATAGCCATGGGTATCTCCTGATCGCTCTGTGTTACGCGATGAACTCGCGTCTTCTCCCTTGTATTACGCAGCCTTCAAGCTTGAGGTTTAAGGAAATATCGAAAATATCGCGACATTTACGCACAGATCGCACACGGGCTCCTTGAGCTCGCGGGAGCGGCTCGAGACCAATGGGATAGGGCAATTTCAAACACGCGAACGTAGGATGCCGCCCGTGACGCTCGCCCGCTTTTCATTCGTTAAGGAACCCGACCTCGCCCATAACGGGGCCGCTGCCGTTGCCACCATCGCCCACCACTATGGTCAAGCCGCGACACTCGAGAGTGTCCAAAGGAAACTGCAAGAGTCCAATCAGGGAAAAGGCGCAATCTCGCTGCTCGACGTGGTGAATGGCGCGCAAGCGCTTGGCTTCGAAGCGAGCGGCGTCGAGGGCAGCTACGACGAATTCATGCAGGTAAAGCTGCCCGCCATCGCTCACCTGAAAATGACCGAGGAATCGGCCATCTACGTGGTGGTTCACGAGATCAACGAAAAGACGATCACAGTCGCCGATCCCGGCTTCGGCGTCGTCGAGATGACGCGTGAGGATTTTAGCGCGCTTTGGAGCGGCTATGTGGTGCTCGTGGAACCGAAACCGGGTACTGCTCCATCGGCCCCATCGCAACAGGCGGGAACAACGGCAGACCCAAAAAAAACTTCGGCATTGATCGAGAAAGCCTTATTCGTTTTGTCAGTCCTTGGTGTAGCGATTGCTTTGAAAACCATATTCATTGGCGAAAGCATCAACAGCGGCGCCAACAATCTCATTGAGCAGCTTGCTATCGCAGGCATCGGCCTTTGTGCGATTCTCTCCTCGTGGTCGTACACGTTCGCCAAACTCTGCCCCAGTTGCACGGCGGCGGGCAAGCTCGTCGGCAACCTCCCCTTGGGCCAGATAGGTCACGGGCTCTATGCGACACTTTTTGCGATCGCGTTCTTCCGCCCCGATACGGCGCTCGTCCCCCTCGCGATGTTCGCCGCTCTCGGCGCGCACGCGATGCTGATGTCATACCTGATTCGCTGGAAGCTGCGCTGCATCACCTGCATCCTCACGGCATCCGTTGCCGGTATAACATCCGGTCTGCTCGTGGCTGCATATTGGCCGGACGTATGGCCGCTGCTAGGCGCAGCGCCATTGGCGGCGCTCGCCATGTGGATGACCGTTCGCTACGCAGGCCGCGCGGCCGAAGCGTCCCGAGTCGTCGCAACGCTTCAGGTTATCAATAAAGTGACCGGCGAAGGGCGGCGCGTTCCGCTGGGGAAAGCGCTGATGGTGGTGTTCAAACGCAAAGGGTGCGCGCCTTGCGAATTTTATGCCGCCAACGTCAAACCTGCGCTTGAGAAGACTTTTGGCGACAGCCTGATCTTCGACGAACACGAAGAAACCAGCGGAAAGCTCGGAACACCAACCATCATCGTGCTCGGCGCCATGCCTGTCTTGTTCTCCGGATTACCTCAGGGCAACGAATTGAACGCCGCCATCAAGGAAGCGCAGCGAGGCATCGGCAAACGCCTGCGCGAAAACGCCGGCGTTCGCGTCATGGGACATCTGGTGGGTTAAATCTTAAACCGCTTTTTGAACGCTTCGATTTCCGCGGGCGTTGGCTGTTTCATTCCGCCGGGAGCGCCGCCGAAGCCTGACAAACCGCCGAGCAAGCCGGGCCGAGCGCCGCCCTTGCTTGCGCCCTTCGCCTCGTTTCGCAGGCGTTTGACGCGCTTGCGTTTGATGTTGTATCCGGCCACGCGGCCAAGAATTCCTTGCTGCGACATGGCCTTCACCATTTTGCGCATCTGATCGAAACCTTTAAGCAGCTTGTTGAGTTCGTCGACGTTCCGGCCCGAACCTTTGGCAATGCGCACCTTACGCGAGTTGGAAAGCTGGTCGGGAAAGCGCCGCTCGCGCACGGTCATGGATTGGATCAGCGCTTTGAGATGGACGATGCCGCGCTCGTCGAACTGGTCCATGGGCAGGTTCGCGGCACCGGGGATCATCTTCATCAGATCCTTGATCGGCCCCATCTTCTGGATCGCCTCGATCTGGTCGAGAAAATCTTCCATCGTAAATTCGTCGGCGAGCAGCTTATGTTCCATCTCGACCGCTGTCTTCTCGTCGATCACCGACTGTGCTTTTTCCACTAGTGTGACGACATCGCCCATGCCGAGAATGCGCCCCGCCATGCGGTCGGGGAAAAACTCTTCGAGTTGCTCGATCTTTTCGCCAACGCCGATGAACTTGATGGGCTTGCCGGTGACGGCCTTCACCGTGAGGGCCGCGCCGCCGCGCGCGTCGCCGTCGAGTTTGGTGAGAATCACACCAGTCAGCGGTAGACGTTCGTCGAAGGCTTTTGCGGACTTCACCGCGTCCTGTCCGGTCATGGCGTCGCAGACGAGCAGGACTTCCTCAGGTTCCGTGAGCTTCGCGATCTCGCTTACTTCCTTCATTAAGGCTTCGTCAACGTGCAGGCGGCCGGCCGTGTCGAGAATGATCAGGTCGTTGGCATTCTTGCGCGCGAAGTCGAGGGCGTTACGGCAGACGGTCGGCGGCGTACTCTTCTCCTCGGCGTAGACATCGACGCCGATTTGTTTGCCAAGTACCTTCAATTGTTCGACGGCTGCTGGGCGCTGCAAGTCGGCGGCGACGAGCAGGGGTTTGACCTTGTTGCGCTTGACGAGCAGCGCTGCGAGCTTGGCGCAGGTGGTGGTTTTACCGCTACCCTGAAGGCCGGCCATCAGGACCACGGTTGGCCGTGAACGCGTGAAGTTGATGCGTACGCGCCCTTCGTCATCCCGGGATGATGGGTCGCTCATCAGCGCGACCAGTTCGTCATGCACAATCTTAATGAACTGCTGGGCCGGATTGACGCCGGAGAGCACCTCGGCCCCAAGGGCCTTGTCGCGCACATCGTCGACGAATCTCTTGGCAACGGCGAGGTTGACGTCGGCCTCGAGCAGCGCGCGTTTGATGGCGCGTACTGCGTCCTTGACGTTGTCCTCGGTCAGCTTCGACTGGCCGGTGATGCTCTTGAAAGCCTCACGAAAACGCTCGGTCAGATTCTCAAGCATAGGTCATCCATGATGTCCGATAAGCGCACAAACCGTTGTCGCAGCCGTTGCGCCAGATAAAGAAGATACGCAAGATACTATGAATTGGCGGCTTACGGTAGCGCATGTCCTGCTGCCGGATATTGCGGGACATGGTAAAATATTTACCATGCCAGAGCCTTGGGAGGGGCGATGTATGCAAGCAATGCGCAAAAGACAAGTCATACGGGGGCGCGGCACCGACCGAACGGTGAGGGCCACGAGGACTCTTCGCGTTGCCTGAAGCAGCCGGCGTTCTCGACGCCGGTTTTTTTGTTAGCTGGAATTCTTTGAACCGGGAGTTCGAGGGCAATGTTCAACGATCAGATACTGGTGATGAATCGTTCGTGGATGCCCGTCGCCGTCACCACGGTGAGGCGCGGCATGAGCCTTGTCTTCCGCAACCATGCGCGCATCGTCGACCACGACAGCTTCGACCTCTTCGATTGGGAGCGCTGGCTCGCGGAACGCTCGGCGAGCAAGTCGCCCGACGAGGCGCCTGTTGCTGGCTACATCCATACTGTCAACCTGCGCATCGAGCTTCCGCAAGTGATCATCCTTTCGCGCTACAATGGCGTGCCGAACAGGAGCGTGCCGTTCTCGCGCCGCACACTGTTCAGGCGCGACAACCACGAATGCCAGTACTGCGGCGGACGCCCGGGCGTACGCAATCTTTCCATCGACCATGTGCTTCCCCGTTCGCGCGGCGGCGGGACCGACTGGCTCAACTGCGTCGTGAGCTGCGTGCGTTGCAACGTGAGAAAAGGGAACCGCACACCGGAGGAGGCCGGGATCAACCTGCGCCGCCGGCCATTCCGCCCGAGCTTGATGGAAGGTCTCGGCGTCGGTCAAGACATGCCCAAAGCCTGGGAGCGCTTCCTGAAGGTTTGACGAACAATTGTAAAATGTCGCGGAACCGTCATTCCCTTGACGGCATATGTCCAGATTGTCCGCGTTGCTGCGCTTCAAGTTGCTGCTGAATTTTCTCGATATCCCGCAACGCCTTAATGCGTCCATCATCAAACCACCAATCGCCCTCGCAGAAATACAACCTCCCATACACATCTCCCGAGAGATGGTCGTATTCGCCGATTTCCGGCCGACATTCGGCCATCATGGGGTCGCCGGTGGCATTACGGTCCTTCCGTATTTTCGCGACAATCGTGTAAATGCCGGGAACGAGACCACGTTCCGAAGGAAACGAGATTTCAAATGCGGCTTGACCGCCTCTATCTGTCATGGCTGAGTCTGTAAAACCATCGACTTCCATTCGCTTGTCCGCTCCTTCGGCATTCCAGATTTCAATCTGCACGTCAACTCGAAGACTTCCGCATGGGACAGATCCGTCCGGTAGCCGCACATTAATTTTGCCAGTCAAGCTCCCATCAGTTACGTGGATGTCCCTCCACCAACCAAAGAATTTATGGTAGACATCTTCAGGGTGGTACGACGCGCGGCACAGCCATTCCCATTGCTCATCGCTCAAAGTGGTTGAACCTTGGGCGCACGCGCCGAAAGCACAAGCCACAATCGTAGCGCATGACGTGACAGCCAAAGGGCGAAGATTCATGGATGTTCCGCCCTACTTCCCGCGCTGCGCTTCGAGCCTTCCCGGGCCGCGCAGGTAGTACCAATCTTTATACGTAGGCTGATAGGTATATGACGGTTGGGTAATGCCGCTGTTGTCCTTGATGAATGCGATGAAATCGCGGTAGAGATTCGTCTTGCGCGTGAGCGAGAACGCGCCCTCTGGATACTTCATCGCCGTCACGGGGAATTCCGCACCCAAACGGTCGGTCAATTCCTTCCCCTTGAGTTCGAACACGTCGCGCAGCCATTGGTAACGGTACATGCGCGGGAGCATATTCACAGAAGCGCCATAAGCATTGAGCGCCTTCTTCAAATCGTCCCAGCGCGGCGCGACGATCACATTTCCCGACGAGTCAAAGGTCTCCAGCACCGTGAGAACCCCCTCGCGAATAGCCGGATTCTCGGGATCGGCCTTAGCAGCGATGGCTGTATCGAACGAAGTTTCGAAGTCGATGGCGGCCGCGTCGTTCAGTGCATACTTGCCCTCTTCGACCTTGGTGACGTAGCTCTCCACCTTGAACTCATCGATGCGCGCGAACATCCAGTCGAGGTAGTCCGGGTGGAACGCGCCGCGATACTGCTTGACCGCGCTGGCCGGGAGATTTTTCGCGGCGAGGTCGCCGTTGATGCGTATGCGAAGCTGATCCTTGAGCAGATCCTTCCACGCAGCTTCCGATTCGAGCTTTTGCTCCTCCCACGGCAGTTTTCCTGAACGCAATACGCCTGTGACGCTCGCGCCGTAAAGCTCGCCCGTATACCAGCGCCACACCTCGACATCAATCTCGACCACGTCGAAGAGCTGCGCGAGCCGTTCGCGATAGAAGGTCTCGATCTCGATTTTCAGCGCGTCGCGTTTCTGTTCGCACGCAAGAGTCAGATTTTTTTCTGCGCCAGAGAGCGGGCCGCCCGCGAGTTCGAGGTCGCGCCTGGTTCCGTCGATACCATAGAGTATCTCGTCGCCATACTTCGCTTTGTGCGCGGCGATCGCGTTTTCCAATTGGCGCGCCTGAGCGGCCATGGCAAGGATGCCGTCGTCGAACCAGTATCCCGATTCGGCGATATAGAACTTCCCGAGCGCGCCATGCAGTTTGACCTCGCCGGTTTCAAGCTGCTTGCGCAGCTTCGCCCGCTGTTCCGCAGTTAACTTCGGAGCGTAGAGGTCGTCGGCCTCGAGCATCTTTTCGCGCACTTCCTTGGCCTGCGATGGAAGATCGATGGACGCGCTTACCTGATACTGGCCGGGGGCGAAACAATCGACCGGTACGAGCGAAACCGATATGTCGAGCTTTCCCTTGGCATCGGTCACGCCTTTGGCCGAGAGCTTGTCCATGGGCTGATATTTGCGCTCGCCGCGCCCGAGCACGGCGAGGTCGACGCGAATACCCGAAATCGGCTTGCCCTTGTGTGTCCAGCGGAGAGTGAGCTTCGTGGCGATGCGGCCCGGTTCGTACGTCGCCTCGTCAAAGAATATGCGCTTCGCAAGGTAGAGTTCGTCGTCTTCGTGCGGGTCGTAATAGCGGAAGGCCGCGATTCGCTCCGGCGTCCACTTCGCCTCGGCGGGTTCCTTGGGCGCATCTTCCGCCACCAAGGGCGGCGCCACATCCATGGCAAACCATACGGCCGTGAGCAACGCAACTGCCATGGCAAACAAAATCGATCTTGGCATACGTTCTTCCTTATCTGCGTCTACCGGGCACGGAAGGGGCAAAGTGAGCCGATGGAGTATCTCGCAAATGCCATTCCACAACCTGTGCGCGGAACAACCGCTCACGCAAGTTCCGAAAAAGGGCAAGTTTACATCTCAGCTGCCGGATGTGACATAATGTTGACATGAGGGAATGTAGCGAAAACGTAACGCTATTTGGGCTTGGCGGGAACACCGAGCGCCGTGCAGCCGTTTGGGAGATCACTCACGACTGCGGCTCCCGCGCCGACGGTGACATCATTGCCGACCTTGACGCCGGGAATCGCGCAGGCTCCTGCGCCGAAGGTGACGTAGTCGCCCACCGTTACCGTCCCTGCAAGATGGCAACCGACCGCAATATGGACGCAGCGGCCAAGCACGTTGTCGTGGTCGACCGACGATGAAGTGTTGATAATTGCGCCTTCGCCAAGCCTGGCCTCAACCCCCACCATGGCGTGCGCCGCAACCACACTACCATCGCCAAGCTGCGCGCCCGTGCAAATCACCGCGGAGGGATGCACTAACGGCGGAAGCTTGAGACCGGCGGCGCGCGCAAGTTCAATCAGCCGCGCGCGTTCGCGGTTGTCGCCGATGGCGACAGCGGCATGGGTGACGTTGTGCTTCTTCGCGATGGCCGCGACCTCTCCGACAGCGCCGAGCACCGGCTTGCCGAGAATATTCTTTCCAACGCGGGAAGCGTCCTTGCCGATTTCGAGGAAGCCGGCGATGTCATAGGTACCAAGCGCCAAGATGAGATCGGCCACGACCTTGGCCTGTGTACCCGCGCCGAGAATGAGGATGGATGTCCGCGCCGCCATGGGTCGCGTTATACCTTGATGCGCCGCGCGATGCGAATCCTGTGAAAGGCAAAACGGGCGCTACCGCGAGGGTAACGCCCGTTCTTTCTGCCGCCGCGCTTACGCACGGCTCAATCAATCGATTCATGCGCCCGATAACTAGCACGCGCCCATGGGGCCGATGCAATTACGGGGCGGAACCTTCGTCCCCGACCAACTCAGACCGCCGACAATCGCGTTCATTTCGTTCTTGCTGATGACTTTCATGACGTTTCCTCTTTCCATTTGAGGGATATGAATCGGGATATCTTCCCTGTCGAGCCACACACCGACCCGACTATGAATATGCGCTACGAATATTTCCTGAGCACGTGTTCTCACGAAACTAGCAGGCGCCGACGGGGCTGATGCAATCACGATTCGGAACTTTGGTCGCCGACCAGCCCGAAGGAATGAAAATCGCGCCGCCATTGATCGCCGCCAAGTTCTGCTTGCTCACAACCTTCATGACTTCTCCTCTTTCCAAACAAGAGATATATGCATCGGGGGACTCCCCCTCAGCCTGTCGGGCCATACACCGGCCCGGCATCAAACTCACCTTGACCACGCCCGGACACGTCCGCTCCGGCGGACAACGAACAACGCGCTGTGCAAAACCATAGCGACCAGCCATAGCCACAACGAACCTGTTGTGCTTGTCATACTGCAACCTGCGGCGGTTGCGCCGCCGACAAGGTTCGGCGTGAATCCGCCAATGCCACCGCTTTCAGCGCCACCCTCGCTCTGGGTTGTTTGCGCGGCACTCTCGACAACGAGCGTGAGAATGGTATTCGCCGTCTCACCTTCCGCTCCGGTGACAAGGGCAGAGACGTAGTAGGTTCCCTGACTGGCGTCGGCGGGCGTACCGACGATAGTGTCGCCGTCGAGCACGAGGCCGGTGGGCAGGCCCGTTACCAACCATGCATAGGAGGCGTCGCCGCCAGCAGCAGCCAAAGTCTGGCTGTAGCTCTCTCCCTCTGTCGCCACAGGCAGAAAACTTGTCGTGATGCTCAGCGGCGCTTTCCCCTCCGCCGCGATCACCAGCGAGAAAACCGTATTCGTACTCGTCATCAGGTTGTACGAATCGGTAACGGCGGCCTTGAGGGCGTAGACCCCGGCATCCGCCTCATCAGGCGTTCCCGAGATCACACCGTTGGCGGCCACCACGAGGCTCGTGGGAAGCCCCGTCACATTCCAAGTGTAGGGGGCTACGCCTCCCGTGGCTTGAAGCGCAACGGAATACGGCACGCCGGACTCGGAGGCTGGAAGCGAACTAGCCGTGAGAATCACGAGTTCCGTCGGCTGCACGTCGAACGTGAGCGCCGTCGTGATCGTCGTCGGAGGTACATCTGAGTCCGTAACGCTCGCTTTCAACGTGTGGAGCCCCACGTCACTGACATTTGGCGTACCGGAAATAACGCCATCCACAGAAACAGTGAAACTTGGCGGCAGACCGGCCACACTCCACGTGTGGGGCGCCATGCCGCCCGTCGCCTGCAATGCCGTTGAATAGGGTGTTCCAGAAAGGGCGTTCGGTAGCGCGCCGGCCGACGTGGTCACAAAGGGGTCCATACACTTGATCGTGCAGGAAAGCGTATCGGTCGTCGGAGTGCTCCATTCGTCCTTAACTGTAACCTGAAACGCGTAGTTGCCCGGCGTCAGCGGTGTTCCGCTCAGAACGCCCGTAGCAGCGTCGAAGCTGAATCCCGGCGGGAGACTCCCCGAGGAAATCGAAAACGACAGACTTCCGTCCATTGAAACGTAGCCGCCGGTTACCTGCAATTTCTTGGAATACGAAACGCCAAGAGGCACGGTGCCGAGCGCGCCCGTCGACTTGAACTGAACGGGTTTGTAGACCGCAAGCGTAACGTTGACGGAGTCTCTGCCGCCCATCCCGTCATCGGCCAGAATATTCACGTTATATGTTTTCCCGCCCGAACCGGCGGCGGGCGTTCCGTCAATAGACCCAAACTGTTCAAAAAAGCTCCCTAGCCCGGCAATTGTCAGACCTGAGGGCAGGCCGGTCGCTGTCCAGACAATCCCGGGCGACGCAGGCGAAGCCTCGCACGGTTTTTGATAAGCGAATCCTTCCATCGCGTCGGGGAGCACTTCCGACTCTACGGGGTAGAGTATTTTCAACGCAGACAGAGGAGAGGCCCCTGCTAGGGCGGCGAGCAGCAGAACGTCCCACATTGCCGCCGTGATGCTTATCGCCCGACATTTAGAACTCGCGCGCCCCGTTCGCATGCGCAAAGTATCGCACATGAATGTATATTTTGAATATTTGTTCTCTCTTATGATTTATATATAATTCAATTTTTTGAATTTCTTCCTCGTAAGGACGTTTTATGAAAAGCGCAGCAGGACACGCCAAAAAGATCGCGCAGGACGAGGAAACGATCCGACAACGTTTGACGGAGCTCGCGGCTGAACATTCGCAGGCTGCCCTCGCCCGGGCGACTGGACTATCGAACAATCGCATTCATTATTACCTTCGAGGGAAACGCATCCCAGCCAGCGTCTGCAGTGCGCTGGTGCGCGAACTCGGCGTCAACCCGGCGTGGCTGATCGGGGGCGAGGGCGCGCCATACCTCGCTGACGTCGAAACCGACGAAGCGGTCACAGCAACCGGCCTGCTCGCCCTTGTCGAGCGGCTCAACGCTCTCTCGCGCATGCGCCTTGGCGCGCTCGCCGGCAAAGACAACACGAAAATCTTCCGCCAGTTGAACGACTCGCTCACGCTGTTTCGAGAATTAAAGGAAAGCCTGAGCGCTAAAGCCCGGCCGGTGCTCAGCCGGCTTCTCGACGAATTCGAAGACAACATGATCAATGACCGGCTCCGCGCCGCGCAGGGGCTGTGCAAAAGTATCGAGCAGGTGCTCGAACTCTGTAATGACGACGAGCTCACGCATCGCTATGAACGCTCGCTTGCGCGATTGGAATACCGGTTAGCCCGCATGGACCGGGCAACCGCGATGTATCAGCGTGTTTTCGCTCGTTCGTTCCTGAAAGACGGCGCTCTCACCGAAGATGACGTCCGGCTTGCTTCCCAGTTCGTTACCGCGTTACATAGCGCGAGGCGCAATAGAGACGCGCGGCGCCTCGCCAACGTCGTCTTGGCGCTCTGCGAGGGCGAAAGTAAAAACGAATATCATCACCGGATCTTGTTTCAGAAGGGGTATTTCAACGTTGATTTGGGAAACATCGCGCAAGCCGACCAGTGCATGCGCCCGGCGTTCGCGGCGCTCAACCTGGAATCGCGACGCGGCGCCATAGCGCCCATCATTCTCGTCGACGTCTTGATGGGCATCATATCGCTCCAAGAGGGCGTCGACCGGCTCATGTCTTTCTTACGCAAAGCGGCTGACCGGGGTACAGCCAACTTGATCGTGCCTCTCCTGCTGCCAGCAATCGCGTTCGAGAACCAATCAGCCCTTAAGAAGCTAACCGGAGCGCTCCCGCCCGCAGCGAATCTCGACCACGCACTTGGCGACCTGCCCTTTTCGCACGCCAATATAATGATATCGACCCCGCTGAATACCGAAGCCGTTACACGTCATCTCAAACGCGACAGCGTTCGCGCATACGCCGAAAGTGACGACGTCCAAAAGGTCTTTCTCCACCATGTGCTGGCTTGTCAGCTTCACCGGCTCGCGGGCTCCCATCGCCAGGCTGTCGAAGAGTTGCAAACATCGGAAAAGGTCTTCCAGGATTCACCTGAACGCGACCAGCACCGAATTACCGTCGTCATGCTGCATTGCCGCAACACACAAATGCTTCTTTTGAAACAGAAAAGGCGCCCGCAGCACGCCTCCCTCCTTGACCACGCTCAAAAATATCTTGAAGAACTGTACCAGAGTGGCTATGCCTGCCTTAAACCTTGGGTGGGAACTGCAGCCTCGACGCAAACTTGAGCCGTAATGGACGCTGGAGAACTTTGCGTCTTTCGGGTATTGTGGGGTTTTGACGTAGACAACTCGATCATGATGCGCGGGTGAGACGCCATGAAGCTGAAGTTTTGGGGAGTCCGTGGTTCCTTGCCGTCACCGTCGCCGACGACGGTGCAATTCGGCGGCAATACCACATGCCTCCAAATCATCCGTGACAAAGGCCCCACCATCATCATCGATTCCGGCACCGGCATCCGCATGCTGGGCGAAAGCCTGATGCGCAACCCCGGCCCGCCCTTCGATATCAAGATTCTTGTGACGCATACGCATTGGGACCATATCCACGGCTTCCCATTCTTTATCCCGATCTATATCCCAGGCGGGCATATCGACGTCTACGGCGTCGGCCCGATCCATCAGGGCGTGTCGTTCGAGAAGGTCATGCGCGACCAGATGACCTATTCCTATTTCCCCGTCGAGAACACCATGGTCGACGGCGTCGTCCATTACCACGATTTCCATGAGATGTTCGCCAGCCGGCCGAGCGGCGTCGAAGGCGACTACGACCTGTGCGAGGGGGTGAAGCTTAAATTGAAGCTGATGAATCACCCAGTTTACTGTGTCGGCTATCGCATTGAGGCCGACGGCAAGTCGATTATCTTCACCGGCGACCATGAGCCATACTATGACGCCTTTGCGGGCCAAGCAGGCAGCGACGACGAAGCGGACGCCGATGGCACGCGCGAATTCGTCGACCTGATGAATCAGCGTTTCATCGATTTCTGCAGCGGCGTCGACCTGTTGGTAATCGACACCACCTATACTGAAGCGGAATATTTCAGCGCCGCGAAACCTCACATGTCGAAAAAAGGCTGGGGCCACGGTTACTTCGAGTGGTCCTTCGATGTAGCAAAGAAAGCCGGCGTGAAAAAGCTTGCTTTCACCCACCATGATCCGACCCGTTCTGACATCGCGCTCTTCGAACTCGAAGAAAAGTGGCGCAGGATCGCGAAAGAACAAAATGTGAACTTCGAATGCTTCTGCGCCCGCGAAGGCATGGAAGTCGACCTCGATAAACCTGTCGTCCTGCCCGTGCGGCCTCAAACGGCACCCGTCACGGTTTCATAGCCGCTTCGACCACACCACGGAACAGTCCATACCCCTTCTCGACGTGCGTAACGAAGAATTCGCGCGCGCGAGTGAGCAGTTCCTTCTCGCGGCTGCTCTTTGAACCTTTGAAGACGTGCAGGACGTTGCGATAGTGAAGGGCGCGGTAGAGCAAGGGCGGCGTGCGTTCAGGCTCGACCTGGTCGATGAATTCCTGCGCCGCGATCACGTATGTCCGCGCCTTATCCATAGCGCCGCAGAGACGCGCCAATTGGCCAATCGCGATGGGTGTCATGTACTGCTCGCGCGGCAGCCGGTTGGATTCTTTCTCCCATGCTTGGGCGCAGCGGCGCTCGGCCTGAAGCAGCCAGTTTTTGCTCGGCCCATTGAGAGCCTCCAACGTCAATTCAGCAAACAGCAGCACCATCGCGCCCGCGAACGCGAACGCACCTTTTTGTTGATCGCGTGTACCCGCGAAACTTTTCAATTGCTTTTTATCGACCGTCCAGAGCGCATAGGCCGCCCGGGATTGCGACCCGATCGGCTCGAAAAGTTCCGTACGCTCGACATCCTCGTAAGTCATGGCGCCTGCGAAAAACATTCCATGACACAGCATGAGGCTCGTATTAGCCGCACGTCCCGCGACAGGCGTGCGCGAATGGGCAGCCACGAGCTTTGGCAATCCTGTTCCAAGCTCGCCGCGTTCGACGTCGAGCCATCCGCCAAGCGTGACGAGCTGGTGGTATTGCTCCCACGTTTCGCCATGATCGCGTAGCAGATCGATGAATGCATCGCACACACGCGATGCTTCCTTGAGTCGTAGCTCGCCCCGCAGGGTAATGATGAATTGATAGATGTGGCCGCATGCTTCAGGCGTAATCTCCTCGCCGCTGGCGACGTGGCTGAACACCACGTCCCGGTACAACTGGCGCGTGCGATCGCCCTCGCGCCGAAAGAGGGCGCGTTGCGCGAGGCAGGTTTTGAATTCCCGCTGCAGCACCACGTCATGACACAGGCGATTCACCTGCTCGCCCGAACGCGCGAGAGAATCGAGGCGGTCGAGATCCATCTTCGCAATGGCATTCTTCATCTCTTCAATAATATTGCGAAACACGGGTTCGCTGTGCGCGTTGAGTTTGGTCTGTAGCGACTCGAATGAGATAAGCGTGTCGTTCAATTCACGCAGCGCCATCAATTGCTTGTTGCCCGCGAGCGAGCCGAGCTTCTTCTTCGTCACCGCCTCCATGGCCTTCACTAAGTCAAGCAGGTCGCCCGCCATGGCCGAAGTATCTGCCGACACATCCGAAAGCATGCGGCTGCCTTCGCCCGTGAGCAGCCATGCCGGGTTAACGCCGAGTGCGCCAACCAGCTTCGCACAGAATGACGCCGGAATGCGGACTCCCTTAAGGTAGTGATTGATGTTCTGTGGCGATACGCCCGTACGCCGCGCGATCTCGCTTTGGGTGGTGGAAGCCACGAGCTGGGCGAACCGATCATTCAAACCTTGGTCGAAGGCGTCTCCTTCGGCTGACGCTTGCTGTATGTTTTTCGCAACCACAAGTCTCTCCTCCCCCTGCCCTCTGGAACGTCATACCGGCGAAAGCCGGTGTCCTGAAACCCACCGAAAG
>JABWBM010000078.1 GCA_013360495.1 Planctomycetaceae bacterium | reverse complement strand
CGTCAGGGGATGACGATGCAACCGATGACTCCGCACAAACCTTCCGCGCTCCGTATCCTTTCGGCCATAAATACACCGGCTATGCCGATGTCCTCGGCTACAACAATCTCCACGACATCTACGGCAGCCTCAAATACAAGAGCGGGGCGAGTTGGACGCTGGAAGGCGCGCTCCACAAATTCCTGCGCGCCGAGACCGCCGACGCAGCCTACAACACCACGGGCGCCGTCGTATTCGCCGCGGGCTCGAGCGAACGCGATATCGGGTTGGAATTCGACACCGTCCTCGACTACACCTTCGACAAATGGGCGACGATGCAGGCGGGTTGGTCGCATTTCTTTACGGGCCCCTTCGTGGAAGATGTCGCGGTTAATGACGACGATCTTGATTTCATCTGGCTGAGCCTCACCGCGAAATTTTAGCCCGAGCGACCCCATGAACCAAACCCCCGATTCCATCGCAAAGAAGCATCCGGTCATTATCCAGGGCGGCATGGGCGTGGGAGTCTCAAGCTGGCGTCTGGCGCGCGCGGTCTCGCAAGCGGGCCATCTTGGCGTGGTTTCCGGCACAGCGCTCGCGATCGTTTTGTGCCGTCGCCTTCAGGACGGCGATGCAGGCGGCCATTTACGGCGAGCCATGGCGAAGTTTCCCATCCGCCGAATCGCCGATGAAACCATCGACCGGTATTTTCGGTCCGAAGGCAGACCTCCCAATACCGCATACCGGCGGCTGCCGATGTACCGGGTTGATTCTCCGCGGCATCTCGTAGAGATGACACTGATCGCGAATTTCGTTGAAGTCGCGCTTGCCAAGGAGGGCCACAACGGCCTCGTCGGCATCAACTATCTCGAAAAGCTCCAACTTCCCAATTTGGCGTCGTTGTATGGCGCGATGCTCGCGGGCGCGGACTACGTCTTGATGGGCGCCGGCATTCCCCGCGAGATTCCGGGCATTCTCGATCGGCTGGCGCATCATTCCCCGGTCGAGATGACACTGCATGTCGCCGGCAGCCCGCCGGATATCACCCACCGCCTGACCTTCGACCCGCGTGAATACTGGGGAGGCAAGGCGCCTGAACCTTTGAAACGCCCGGACTTTCTCGCGATCATTTCCGCGGCTTCCCTTGCCACCATGATGCTGCGCAAAGCCACCGGAAAGGTTGACGGGTTCGTGATCGAAGGGCATTGCGCAGGAGGCCACAACGCTCCCCCGCGCGGCGCGCTGCGCTTGAATGACCGCGGCGAACCGTTGTACGGCGTGAAAGACGGCGTGGATTTCGCCGAGCTGCGAACCTTAGGTGTTCCATTTTGGCTGGCAGGGGGCTTCGCGCATCCTGACAAATTGAAGGAAGCCTTGGCGCAAGGGGCGCAGGGGATCCAAGTCGGCTCGGTGTTCGCATTGTGCAAGGAATCCGGGTTGACGGGATCATTGAAAAGCCGCGTGCTGGAACTGATCCTCGCGGACCTATTGGATGTCTTCACCGACCCGCTCGCCTCGCCTACGGGCTTTCCCTTCAAAGTTGTGAAGCTATCGGGAACTCAATCCGAAGTAGACATATACCGGCAGCGGCGCAAAGTGTGTGACCTGGGGTATTTACGGCAGCTCTATCTTCGACCCGATGGATCGATCGGGTATCGTTGCCCCGGCGAGCCGGTTGCAGATTACATCGCCAAGGGCGGCAAGCCGGAGGATACGGCCGGACGGAAATGTTTATGCAACGCGCTCGCCGCCAACGTCGGAATTCCCCAGCTTCAGACTGACGGTGAAATCGAGAAGCCGCTTCTCACCCTTGGCGACAACGTAGGCCAATTGAAGGATTTGCTCGTGCTCAAGGGCGCATCGTATTCCGCCCACGATGTCATCCGGTATCTGATGGACGGGAAGGAGCTGTGAGCTGTGCTTCTTCGGATCAGGACGTGCTCAGGACGTGCTATTGGGAATTTCGCCACCGCTGTCCTGATAGCAATCGCCGGGGCCTCCGGTGGGCAATTTTCCACACGCCAAAGCTTTGATCTCGAAAAGTCGCTCCGTGATCATCCGCGGCTTGGCATAGGCCTTCTTCGGAAAAGCGCCATCAACCACGAGTATGCCCCCAGCTTGCATCTCTCCCCGGCACGATCACGCTCCATCGCTCAACATAATACAAGATAATCAGATTCTTATATATTGATATATTGTCCTGTCAAGCGTAGAATGAGGGGAACATTCGCAAGGAGAGACTATGCGCTCGGCCATCGCTATGCTTACCGGCTCGCTCCTGTTTGGAGTTCCATCGTTTGCCCAAACCAGCGACGATCATAAAGAACACCATGGCGAGGGGGATAAAGCCCGCGCAACGGATAAAGACAAGGGCCAGGAGGCCTTGAAAAAGAAATTCGCGGCAGTCGATACCAACCACGACGAAACCATTTCGCAAGACGAGTATTTTGCCGCCGCGAAGACACGACGCAGCCGCATCTTCAGCGGCTACGACGCGAATCAGGATCAGTCCCTCTCCCTCGAGGAATTTCTCGGCAACGAGGCCTCCGGGAAACACTTCGGCGTTATCGATGAGAACAGCGACGGATCCTTATCGCGCGAAGAACTTTTCGAGGATTGGCTCTGGCATCGCGAGGACCGGAAGGAGCACAAGGAACACCGGGAAGATGACGAGTGTCAGCACGGTGCGGACGCCGATGATCACGCGCACACACCGTCCAACAACAAAGCCGATGGCAAAGACCGTTCCAATCCGGCCAAGTCGAAACCGGACAAACAGGCTCGTGACAAACCCGGCAAGCCCGACGCGAACGACAAAGACCAGTCGCCGAAGAAGCCCGGCGACGGCTTCGAGAAGCATTTCACCGCGATCGATACTGACGGGAACGGGCAAGTTTCACGCGAAGAATTCACTGCTTGGCGCCGGGGCATCGTGACCAAACAGTTCGAAAACCTGGACGGCGACAAGAACGGCTCGGTGGCACTGGCAGAGTTCCTCGACTCCGGCAGCAAACAGCGGGAACAGCACTTTAAAGCCGCCGATTGCGATAACAGCGGCGGCATCGACTTCAAGGAATTCACGGAGGAAGCGCGCTTCCATGCCAAGGATCATCGCGAGCATCAGCATCACCGCGATGAACACGGTGAAGGCGACGAACACAAGGCCGGCGAAGGGAAGCGGCACGACAAGCATGACGACAAAGAAAACAACGCGAACAAATAGCTGCTACTGAGGGCCGTTTGGATAGCGCCGCGCCGCTTCAAGTCTGCGGGGTTTCATGAACGCCACCCCCTCCGATGTGCGCCAGTTCCACGACCATTCGCGTCACTGGCGGGATTTTCGTTACGTTTATCCGGTCATCTCGCGTCGCGCGCGGGGCCTGAGCATTGGCATCAACCTCAACCCCGACAAGCGTTGCAATTGGAACTGCGTGTACTGTCAGGTGGACCGGACAGCCGCGCCCGTCGTCGAGCACATCGACGAGCAGCGGCTCTTCGACGAGTTGACTTGTGTGGTCGGCGACGCAACCACCGGGACGCTGTGGCGCGAACCGAGCTTTGTTTCAACGCCTCACGGTCTTCGACTCATGCGGGATTTCGCCTTGTCCGGGGACGGCGAGCCCACCAGCTACCCCCGCTTTGCGGAGATCCTCGACCGCCTGCTCAGATTTCGTAAAGCCTGCGGATTTGAACGCCTGCCCGTCACGCTTTTTACCAACGCAACGCTGCTTCATCTTTCGCGCGTTCAAGCGGGTCTTGCTCTGCTAAGTAATGCGACGGGCCGCGTGTGGTGCAAACTCGATGCTGGAACAGAGAGCTCCTTCCAGCGGGTAAACGCATCGCGCTATTCGCTCGAACATTGCCTGAACAATATCGCAGCATTGGGGCGCCAGCGGCCGATCGAAATCCAATCAATGTTCATGGTGTATGACGGCGCGCCGCCGCCGGACGAAGAAATAGCAGCGTACATCGGACGATTGGCCTGGCTCGTCGAGCAAGGTACGCGCATTGAGCGGGTGCAACTCTACACCATCGCCCGTCCGACGGCATCGCAGCATTGCGCGGTACTCGACGACGACGCACTCGAACGATTGAAACTCAAAATCAACGCCGGCATTCCAGCGCTGAATGTCGAGTCCTTTTCTGGCGCGACGTAGACGGTACGTTCTCAGTATTTCTGCTGTCGAGACACCGGCCTTCGAGGAGTGCTGTGATTGCCGCAGTGATCCCGCTCTTGCGGTTCCTTTCACCACAACATACTTTGCACACGACTTTTGTTGGCGCATGTGCACGCACAAGAGACGCATGCACCAGACGTTATTCGATCCAATGGACCACCCAAACCATCCGAGACAAGATCCCGTCCACTTTCCAACCGATCGCCGCTTGCGCATTTGGGTGCGGCCGCCGGTTCCGGCGCTTACGGCTCTGGCTGTCGCATTTCCCGTCGCTGTGGCTTGGGCGCAGTATTTCTTGACCGGATTGCCGGAAGTGCCGCATGTCCCCCGTTTGCACCCCGATTCGATTTCTGATCCGCAGGGTTTTCCCGCATGGTTACGAATAACGCACTACGTCAACTTCCTGTTCATCGCATTGCTCATCCGTAGCGGGCTCTCCATTCTCATGGATCACCCGAGACTCTATTGGAACGCCCACTGTACACCGGGAACGGAGTGGTTGAGATTCACGCCTTTGGAAGTGCCGAAAGATCGAGTCTGGCAGGCAAAGGACGACGCGCGCTATATCTCGCCTTGGCTTGCGCTTCCCGGCTATCGACACACCATCGGCGTCGCGCGGCACTGGCACTTGCTCTGCGCATTGTTATGGGTGGCGAGCGGTCTCGTGTACGTCGGGTTGCTTTTCGCAACGAATCAGTGGATGCGTCTCGTGCCTACCTCATGGTCGATTCTTGCGGACGCATGGGCCGTCTTCATCAACTATGTGACCTTGCACATGCCTGCCGAGATCGAAGGCTTCCATAGCTACAATGCGTTACAACAGCTCTCCTATTTCACGGTTGTTTTCGTTATGGCTCCGCTCTCGATTCTCACGGGACTCGCGATGTCACCAGCAATTGACAACCGATTTCCATGGTACCCGAAAATCTTCGGCAACCGCCAAGCCGCGCGATCGATACATTTCCTGCTTCTCGTGGGATATGTGGGCTTCGTTGTCGTCCATGTGGCGACTGTCGTTGCGACGGGGCTGGCCCACAACATGAACAGTATCGTTCTTGGCACGAAAGACCAAGGAGCGACGGGAATCGTACTCGGCGTCATCGGGATAGCCGCCGTTCTCGCTGCCTGCTTCTTCGCTCATTGGTTGTCGTGGCACTACCCACGTATCCTTCAACGACTCATAGGGCGCATCCATACCTTCATCGGAACTTTATTCTTCGATCACATTACTCCGCGCGCGCAATACTCGAAGGAAGACATTTCCCCATTTCTCTGGCCGAACGGAAAAATGCCGACATCCGCGGAATGGGAGTCAATGGCGGCGAATGATTTCAAAGATTTTCGGCTCAAGATATCCGGGCTCGTCGAACATCCCGTGGAGTTGTCGCTCGATGAAATCAAGGCAATGGGAAAGCAGGAGCAGATCACGATGCACCATTGCATTCAGGGGTGGTCAGGCATCGCCGAATGGGGCGGCTTGCCGATGACGATGCTGTGCGACATCGTCAAACCCAGACCCGATGCGAAGGTCGTTGTCTTTCGCTCCTTCGGCGACGGGTTGTATGGCGGCGAATACTACGACACGCAGCCGATCGAGAACGTCCTGCGCGCCCAATGCATGCTTGCCTATGAAATGAATTATCAACCCATCGACCGGCTTTATGGAGCGCCGCTCAGATTACGCGTGGAAAACCAGCTCGGGTACAAAATGGTCAAGTGGATCAAGGCGATTGAATTCGTCGACAGCGAGAAGGCCGTCGGCGAAGGATATGGCGGTAAGAACGAAGACGATGAATACTTCGATCTTACCCCGGAGATCTAGCAGGCCGTCTTTCAACCGCTGGCTAAGTGAGCTACTCCCCAGCTCATGGCCTAGACTTGCGGCATTCATTATGAATGCACTTATTCGTCTGATTCGGAAGTTCCGAGCGTGGCTTCAAGCCCGCGAATAAGGTCTCGCTTTTCGATTTCGTTCAGCGACGCATCGCCATGCCCAATAACATAAAACCAAGGAGGCATCTCTCCTTCGACAACTTCCTTCGCCGACTCTCCCGCTTCAGGTTGTGGCCGCCTCCAGTCAGAAAAATTGAGAACGGCTCTTCCCGCATCGACATCCCGCTGCACGAGCCATGAAACGGGGGATATGTGCGAATACCATGGCCATTGGGTCTCGTTACTGTGGCAGTCGTAACATGCTCGAACCGCGAGTGATCGGGTACGCTCGGAATCCCACTGAGGCTCGGCAACGACAGGAGGGTTGTCGTGATTTCTTCCATAGGGAATGAATTGAATCACGACAAAGAGAATTGCCACCGATCCCAAAACGAGACGGATGATCTTGCGTCTCTGCACGTTGCTCTACCTCGCTTCCACACAACGTCTATGGGTACGATGTTCATGACATTTGTATCGCATGCTCGTGAATCACGAGAGGGAACATCCTATGTCACGACTCGGCCACAAAACCTCCCCACGCTTCGCTTTGGATCGCTCCCGTTCACAGAAACGATGTCCCAATCGTCAGGAACAAGACGCCCAAGGTTGATAAGCCAAGGATGAAAGCAATCAAAAACGCCACCGCACTGTGATCTTGCTCTTGCATGTCCATAGCCGATCCTCCATAAAACGACCCGATAACGTCGGCTTACCATTTTCCCAGAGACATACAAGATAAAAAGACTTGTTTATCTTTATACTCTCCAGCAAGCCGGCGGCAGGAGTCTGGAATCTGTACAAACCGTCGATTTTCAACACCCCGTTCGGTATCAGAGATATTGCCCGCCGTCGACGCTGATCACCTGTCCCGTGATATGTCCGGCCACGGGTGACGCGAGAAACAGGACAAGGTTGGAGATGTCGTCCGGCGTGGCGAGCTTGCCAAGCAGTGTCTCGTTCTTTGCCGCTTCGATCACGGAGGCCGGAAGCAGGCGCGTCATGTCCGTTTCGACCATGCCCGGGGCGACGGCGTTGACGCGGATGCCGAACTTCCCCACCTCGCGCGCCACACTCTTGGTCAAGCCCACCAGACCCGCCTTGGCGGCGCAATAGTTCGACTGGCCGAACTTCCCGCGCAGACCGTTGATTGACGTCATGTTGACGATGCTGCCCCGCCCGCGTTCGCGCATGGATGGGATGCTGTGACGAATAAAGTTGAACGCGCCCTTGAGCGAGACGTCGATCACCGCGTCGAAATCCGCCTCTTGCATTTTCCAGACCACGGCATCACGGGTAATGCCCGCGTTGTTGACGAGAACGTCCGGCGCAAAGCCATCCCGAATCAGTTCATGCGCGATCACGCCGACGCGCGTGAAATCGGCCACATCGACGAACCTGGTCTCGCTCGCAACAGCTGCCAATTCATCCGAAGGTTCGAGGTCGAAACCGACGACCCGCGCGCCGTGCCGTGTGAAACCTCGAGCACACGCAAGCCCGATCCCGCGGGACGCGCCGGTGATCCACGCGGTTTGGCCGCGCATACAGAATGGATCACTGCCGGACATGGGCGTGTTTCCCCGCGATGCGCGCCTGCCGATATAGCCCCCACAGCGCGGCGCCAATGGCGCCGGCAAAAATACTCAACTCATGGCTGCTTGCCGTCGCCTGAGCCTTAAGGGCATTCAGGCGGTCGTTCAACGCCGCTATCAGTCCCTGATCGCGCGCCAGTCCGCCCGTCACGAGCACATCCCCGCTGACACCGGCTGACTTGATCAAGCCCGCGCGACACCATGTTGATCACGTCGGTTTCGGCGAGCACCGCGCAGATGCCGCTGCATTTTTCGGGATTGTCGGCGCTCAGCGACAGGCCCCCCACGTCCTCGATCGAAACGCCGAGATAGCGCGCGATATTTTCAAGGAACTGCCCGCTCCCGGAGGCGCATTGGGAGGTCATGCGATACTGCAGCACACGACCCTGCTCGTTAAAACGCATCGCCCGCGTGTGGAGCGCGCCGACGTCGGCGGCGCCTCGCGCCGACGGATGCAGGTAAAGCGCGCCGCGCGCGTGTGTCGTGATGCCGTAAAAGTGGCCGTGATGCCAGGGAATGTTGTCGCCCTCTCCCGTCGTCGCCACATACTCGACGCTGCTCGGCTCGATTCCGGCAAGGGACAACGCCGCGTCGTACGACGCCTGCGTCACCGCCATGACATCCCGTCGCCGGATGCGCTCGAGGTAGGTTGAGAGCAGGTCCGGCCGTGTTCCGCTCTCGTCACCACCTGACGATCGCATCACGGCCACCTTGACCGTGCCGCTTCCAACATCGATGCCCGCGCTGATGCTCATGTGCCATCCTCTACGCTTTGACCGCCTGATGTTCGTTCTTCGGCGGCGTTGCCGCCGAACCTTGCGCTCCAATGCCCGGAGAAGCGGCAGCAAGCGGCCCATGGCCGCCACGCCGCGCGAATTCGGCGGCTCCGAGCGCGCCGGTATAGATCGAGTCGGGCGCGATATTGGTGGTCAGTTCGCCGTAATTCTCGTTCGCCACTTCCTTGAGCGCGCTGACGGCAGCCTGATTCTTCGCGACGCCGCCGGTAAACGTGAACTCATTCCGGATTCCGCCCGAACGCGCGAGCAAGGAAATCGCCCGCAGAATGATCGCGCGGTGCAGCCCCGCGAGAATGTCCTCGCGGTGTTGCCCCGCCGCCAGCCGGTCGCGAAATTCAGCGCCCGCGAACACCGTGCAGGTCGAGTTGATCTTGACGCGACACGTCGACTTCATCGCAAGTGGCGCGAGCTCGTGCAGGCCGATGTTCATTTCGTCCGCGATGTAGCCGAGGTAACGGCCGCACCCGGCGGCGCAGCGATCGTTCATTTGAAAGCTCGTCACGACCCCTTGCTCGTCGATCTGGATCGCTTTCGTGTCTTGCCCGCCGATATCGAGCACCGTGCGCGTAGCGGGAAACATCAGGTGCGCGCCGAGCCCGTGACAGAGAATCTCCGAGCGAATCTGTTCCTTCGGGAAGGGCAGGCGCGCGCGGCCATAGCCGGTGCCGACGGTGCGTATGTCATCGATCGGCTCGTCAATCACCTCTTGAATGCGCTGCGCGAGACGGTCGTGCTCCCCGCGGTAGAGCGGAGCGATGCGCTTGAACGCCGCGGTCATGCGCTGCGAAAAGCTGCGCGGATCGATCTCGTTCTCCACCGGGATGATGTTGCGGTCGTACACCCCGAGCAGCCGGTCGAAGGCGGGACCGCCGCTGCGGGCGATGGCTGCAGCGTACTCGGTGTAATCCGACCCTGCGATATCGCGGAAGAAATCCGAGCGAGCTTCCTCCTCGCCCATGAACATATTGACGGCATGTTTGCGCATCGAGGCGATGATGTCGGTGATCGCCTCGCTGATGGCGGCGGTATCTCCGCCTTTCGCGGCATGGCGGAAAACATCGCGTTGGCAGCATTCCTCGAGCCGCGCGAGCTGGCCGAGGTAGCCCTCGAGCGCGAATGAGCGGCCAAGATCGATTTCGAACGCTTCAAGCTGATCGCCCAGCGCGTTGTTCTCACGCAGGCGTTGAGAAAGCGCGCTGAAGCGCACGTTGGTATACGCTTCCTCGCGCGCGACCTTCGCTGCGACGTCGTAGTTGCTGCGGCTATTGGTGATGCCGCGCCCCAGGATGCGGCCGTCCTCGTCCACGACGATGGCTTTGGTCGTTGTCGAGCCAAGATCGATACCGATAAAACACTCCATCGTCACACTCCCAGTCGTTTGGCCTCGATCATCTGAAAGTAGGATTCGAGCCGGTTCTTGATGTTGGCGGCGGAGAAATAGCGCGGATCCACAAGGTCGGATTCGATGAAGCCTCCGGCACGGCCGGTGCGGCGTTCCAGCTCGCGCAGAATCATCAGTTGGCCGGCGGAGAAGGAGTTGCAGGATTTGACGGAGTTGATCAGGAAGCCGTCAGCCTGGTATTCGTTGATGTAGGATTCCAACAGTTCGATGCGCCTCGGGAAGTTGAGGTTGGTGTAGCACCCCATGCAATAGTCGGCGAGCGATTCGAGCGGATGATCGGGATCGTGGCGGAACCCGCGGTCATAGAGGCCTCCAACTTTGGTGTAGGTCGAAGCCACGACCACCGCCCCCTCGCACGAAAACATCTTCCAGAACTCGCGGAAGCTGGTCCAGTTCGGCGGGCCCTCGACCACCAATCGGTAGCGCTCCTTCTCAAGTACTCCATCCGGCGTCACCGGACCGAGTTTCTGATCGATGCGCCCCTGGACTTCCGAACGCAACAGCCGGTAGTAATCGACGGCGTCCTGCGTGCCGCGAAAGGCCGTGAAGATCGGGCCGATGTAGTAGACGCCGCCGAAATAGGCGTCGATGGGTGAAGGAACATGCTTGGCCGATTCCAGCGTCCAGACCAGATCGTCTTCCGCCTTGGACGAAAGGGCCAGCGCTTGACGCAAGCGATCTTCATCGTATTTCACGCCCGATATCCGCTCGAGTTGCGGAATCAGTTCGTCTTTGATCTGACGCACGACATAATCGCGCATCTCCGGCGTGATCTCGCCGTCGCCCTGATAAGGAATGTGCAGCATCATGATCGGGCAGTCATATTCCTCGCGCAGTAACTCGAACCACTTGAGAAAGGTAAAACAGCCGGTGTAGCTGAGCAGCAGGAGATCGGGCTTCGGGAGCGGCTTTCCGGTCGGGCCGATGTTGCCCGACTTCAACATGCCGATGTCGCACTTGACGTAGGTACAGACGTCTTCGGAATGGCCACCGCGCTCGGCGAGGCCGATGTAGTCGGCGGACTTGCCGCGCATACCCGACTGCAGGGCGTTGATTTCCGGCAGCACGGGAAGCAGATCGAAGCTGCGGATCAGCTCGGTGAGATTCCCCGGCACGAAGGTGTAAACGCACTTTTGTCCACGCTCAGGCGCCGTCGCCAACGCATCGAAGTAGCCAGCCATCAGCGCCTTTTGCTGCTCCATGCTGGCATCTTTGATGGCTGCTGTACTCATATCGTCGCTCCCCAAAGCTTGATCGCGTCGGCGAAGGTTCCGGCCTGCTCGCGAATCACTTGAAATTGTCCGGTATCTTCCGAGTACTTGAAGGTGGTGAAGGGAATGCCTGCCTCCTCCAACGCCTTTTGCAGCATCGGTTGATCGAGCAATGCAGGGTCACAAAAGCTCGGCGCCATCAGAATCACGCCATCGGCTTGGGCGCGCTTGCACGCATCGACGAGGTCGGCGGCCTTGGTCCGTTTCGCGTCGTATTTGACCGCGCAGGGAAGAGAGCGATGCAGGAACGCGTGCGCCAGCGCGTCGAAGGGGTCACCCGACTCGTCAATTGGCTCGGGGATCAGGCGTATTCCCTGCACGAAATCGTCGTCTACGACGTAGCAGCCGGCTCGCTCGAGCGTGCGCAGCAGCGCGAGCGGCGGCTGTTCGCAAAAAGCGCCGCGCACCAGCACCCGAATGTTGTCGACCGCGCGACGCTCGACCGAACCCACCAGCGACAAGTAGCGCTCGACCATGCGTGTGTGTTCTTCGACAGGCACGACATAGCCCGCGCGAAGGAGCAGGTAGTATTCGGCGGTCGACACCTGGCTCGGCGCATCGCATCGTAACTGCCAGAGTTGCTGCAACACGCGCCGGTTGTCGTTGTAGGCGCGGATCGAATGCCGCAAACGTTCCGGTGTCGCTTCGATTCCTGTCAGCGCGCCGACGGCGCGGGCGATGGACTGCAGCTCCGAGCGATAGAACCGCCCGCCTTGTCCGGCGACGAAATTCTGCGGTAGATCGAGATAGTGAATATACTTGTCGGGAAACAACACCTTGAACATGCCGGAGAGGTTGCGGATCACGTCGCAGGTGCTCGGGAAAAGAAAGCCGTCAAGAGCGTCGAGCCGACCGCTCACCGCAAGCTCCACCACGCTGCGGGGAAGATGGCAAATATAGGATTGGAAATACGAGTCGCCTCGCACGATTTCAAGCCGGTCCGATCCGCCCATGATGCCGACGGGGAGCGCGCCACAAGCGTGAATGATCTCGCGCGGGGCGTAGATCGGAAGAAAACCGATCGCCCTTCTCCCCTGCGCTCCGTCTTTCCAGGCGCGCACGGAACCGAATGCGAGGTCTTCATAGAGGCGCTGCGCGTCCGCGACGAGAGCGGCCAGCTGCCCATCCGGCGAAATTTCCGTCGTCATCATCGGCTTCTCCACAACGGCTTGCGCTTGTCGATGAACGCCGCGATGCCTTCGTTGGCGTCGTAGGTCCCCATCAATTCGTCGAGGTAAAGGCGCTCGTACTCGACCATGTCTCGTTCGAGATGGCGCAGGAAGCGATGGCGGGACGCGCGTGTGGCGATTCGCAGGCTCGAGGCGGAGTAGTTTCCCAATGTTTGCCGGAACCATGCATCCGTCTGGGTATGCAATTCACCGGGTTTCGAGGTGAACGTCGTCAATCCGAGTTCGGCAAGGTCGCGGCTCCCGATCGGCTCACCTGTCAGCACCAGTCGGTCCGCGGCCGCCTGCCCGACAAGGCGCGGCAACAACGCGCACGCATATGGCGGGAACACGCCGAGCTTGATCTCCGGCAAAGCGAAACGAACGTCATTGGCAGCGAATATGAAATGACAGGCAAGCACCGCTTCGGCGGCTCCACCGAAGCAACAGCCGTGAATCAACGCCGCGACCGGAACCGGCGAGCACGCGATTTCAAGCGCCAACTCTCGTAGTCGAGGCAGGACGTCGACGATTTTCTCTCGGGTATGCTCTTCGACGGCAGCGCCATAGGAGAAGTGCGCCCCGGCCCCTTCGAGCGTGATCAAGCGAACCTCGGGGTCGCGAGGAATCGCCTCGAGGGCCGCCTGAAGCTGGCAGATGACGTCGGCAGAGTAGATGTTGCCGGGCGGTACGTTGGCGATGACGCGCCGGACGGCGCCGTCAAAGCGAGATTCGATCGTGACCGACGAGGTGGCAAGCATCTCATGCCTCCCCTGATTGGTACTGCGGCGAGACCTCGCGGATCAATTCCTCGCTCCAGGGGCGGCCCTTGGCCAGTTCGCGGCGCAGCGCGAGAAAGTCCACCTCACGCCGGTCTTTCGGCCCGTCATTGAATGCGCGAAATCCGGCGTTCGCCTCGGTCATCATGTTGAGCGCCAACCACGCGCGGTTGGATTCGCAGTTCTTTTGCCAGTGTTCGAGTTTCTTTTTTCGTAGCGATTCGATCGTCTTGATGGAGCAATCGGGCATGGTATGGGCGAGTTTCGTACACATCGCTTCGACGGCTTGATCGAGTTTTGACAAGTCGCTTTCTGCTCGGGCAAAGAGCGCCTTGCCCTGCGAGAAAGCCTCCCCATTTTTTTGTTCGCCGAACACGATGTTGCCGAATTCGTCAGCGAAGCGATCGATCACAACGAGCGGGTTCGGGATGAAGCGGCCGTCGAGCTTGAGCGCCGGAACAATCTGGCTAACGAGGCCAAGCCGTAGCGCCTTATGCGCGCTCATCGGCTCGCACAACACGCAAGATTCGATGGCGCTGGCAAAGCCCACGTAGAGGTGCAGAAAATCCGTCGAGCCGCCGTCGGGAGCTGAGCCATGCTTAGGACCGGCCTGCCCGAAGCGCGCAGTGTCGGCGGCGATCGTGAAGTCGCAGGCCATGCCGATCTCCTGGCCGCCGCCGATACGCATGCCGTTGACTCGATTGATCACCGGCTTGTCGCAGGTGAGGATGCCCGTCACCATGTCGTTGAACAGGCGCATGTACTGGCGATATTCCTGCGGGTTGCCGGCGTAATACTCGGCGTATTCCTTGGTGTTGCCACCGGTACAAAAGGCCTTGTCGCCGCTCGCGGTGAAGACGACGGCAACCACCGAGCGGTCGACGGACGCGCGCCGGAACGCGAGGATGATTTCCTTAATCGCCTCGGTGGTATAGCTGTTGTATTGGCGCGGGTTGTCGATACTGATCCATGCATTGAAAAGACCGTCCACCGGCGCGCCGCGATGATCGAGCAGCGGGCGGCATTCGTAGCGGATGTGTTCGAATACATAGTCGTCAATCAATTCGTGAGATTTCAATTCGGGGTAGTGAGCCAGCATGTGCATTGCATATCTCCCAGTATCTATGGAACCAGAATCGCGCGGCGTGTGAGCTGGCCGCGATGCGCCAGTTCGAACAACGCATTGATTTCAGTCAAAGGATGGCGCTGAATAAAAGGCTTGAGCGTGATCTTGCCGCTGAGCACGAGGTCGACAACCGCAGGATAGTGTCGCGGTGAACATCCCCAGTTCCCAAAACACGTCGCATCGAGCGCCATCAGGTTTGAGAGCCGCACCTTCGGGATGTCCATGGTGAAGCCGACCACAGCCATCGTCCCGGCAGGTGGAATCAGATTGAACGCCAGTTCCTGACCGGCGGCTGTCCCCGACATTTCGAAGATCTTCCAGCCGAAATCGGGAAGACCGGCTTGTTTCACCATTTCGCGGATAGCCTTTTTTGACTGTCCGGCGTCCTTGCCTGCACAGTTAAAGGTCACACTCGCGCCATAATCGCGCAGTGCTGTAAGCTTTTCGTCGTTGATGTCTACTGCGACGACATGGGCGCCGAAGGCTTTCGCTATTTGCACGCCATAGGTGCCGATGCCGCCCGTGCCGATGACGATGGCAACCTCGCCGGGTTTAAGGTTCGAACGAACAATGGACTGGTAGGGCGTCGTTACGGCGTCGGCGATCACGCTCAGTTCGGCAAGCTCGTATCCGGCGAGCGTGTCGGGCAATACGCACAGGTGTTGTGCCGGAACAGTCAGATGACTCGCGAAGCCGCCGTCGCCATCATTGCCGGGCATGAATTGCTTGCGGCAGCTTCCATCGAACCCGGCTTTGCACATCACGCAGGCGCCGCACGGCATGACAGCCGGCACGATGACCTTCTTTCCCTGGAGATGGCGAAAGCGCTCTCCGGCGATTTCGACGACGCCGGAAATCTCGTGGCCGAGAGTCAGCGGGAATGCGTGGCGCGGCTGCACGTCTCCATGAGCAAAGGAAATGTCGGTATGGCACAGGCCGCAGCCTGCGACGCGGACAACGGCCTCCTCGGGCCCAGGTTTAGCGACGTCGAATTCGCGCCGCTCGAAGGGAGCTTGCGACTTGGCGCAAGGATATCCATACGCGCGCATGGGTTTCCTTTGAAGGCTGGGAGGCATGCGATGATTCGAAAGCCCCTCGTTCTTGACCCAGCATACGTTTTTTGAACGCCTATTCAAGATATAAAGATTATTTTATCCTTTAAGCGGTCCCGGCGTCGTTCGAGAATGCCTTTCAAGCCTATCCGCATCTTGTTATCTTCTGCTTCCGGCTTGTAGTGCCGGCTGTGAAGGGAAGAGCATGATCTCACAAACTTCCGAATATGCCATCCGGGCCATCATCGACCTGGCCCAACAGCCCCCGGCGGCCTTTGTGCTCACCAAGGAACTTGGTGAGCGCCTTGGCATCCCCCATCATTACCTCGGCAAAATCCTGCAGCAGCTTGTCCGCACCGGCGTGCTCGACTCCGTGCGCGGCCGTCAGGGCGGCTTTCGCCTCGCGCGCGCAGCGAACAGCATCAAACTGCGCGAGATCATCGAACCTTTCGAGAACGTGGATAAGAAGGAAGAGTGCATCCTCGGCCAGGATAAATGCAACGATAAGGTCGCTTGCCCCATGCACGCCTTTTGGAAGGAAGTCCGCGACCGCTACATTCGCGAGCTGGAATCGAAAACCGTCGCCGACCTCGCCGAATTCGGCCAGCGCCGCAAAGCTCACGGATTGGGTGCGTCTGGCACGCAGCCCAAGGGATACAGGGCTGTTCAATAGTCTCCGTGAAGCGTCACGCCGGCGAAAGCCGGTGCCCAAAAACCCACGGAAGAACTGGATGCCGACTTTCGTCGGCATGATGGCGGGGCGCGGTAAAGCAACTTTTGAACAGCCCTGCCCGACAAATGAGCTTTTAGTGTTAGACTCGCTTCTCCTTTCATAATATCGGTATCCCATGAAATTCATCACGAAGTTCATCAAGCGTCCCCCATCCATCGTCGCCATTGGCGGTGGCACCGGCATGGCATCGCTGCTTCGCGGCCTTAAAGAACATACGGACAAGATCACGGCCGTGGTCACCGTCGCCGACGATGGCGGCAGCTCTGGCCGCCTTCGGAAGGATTTCGACATCCTGCCGCCGGGCGACATCAGGAACTGCCTTGTCGCCCTCGCCGATGTCGGGCCGG
Organism: Planctomycetaceae bacterium; assembly: GCA_013360495.1. Classification (GTDB taxonomy): domain Bacteria; phylum Planctomycetota; class UBA8742; order UBA2392; family JABWBM01; genus JABWBM01. Next base: position 6,221 of record JABWBM010000078.1, on the reverse strand, counting down.
TGCTGGAGGAGCTCTTTCAGTACCGCTTCACCGAGTCCGACCTGCGAGGCCACAGCTTCGGAAACCTGTTCCTCGCAGCGCTCACACGCATTACGGGCGATTTCTCGAAGGCTGTCGAGGAGGCGAACCGCATTCTCAACGTGCGCGGGCGGGTGCTGCCCGCGACGCTGACCAAGGTCGCGCTCGTCGCGCACCACTCTGACGGCACCAAGAGCACGGGCGAAAGCCTGATCGGACGCGGCCGCGGGAAGTGGATCGAGCGCATCTCGCTCAAGCCCGAACCGGAACCCGCAAGCAAAGAAATCATCAATGCCATTGAAGGGGCCGACATGATCGTGCTCGGCCCGGGCTCGCTCTACACCAGCGTGATTCCGAATTTGCTGATCAGCGGCATTTTGCCGGCGATTGCCGATGCCCCGGCGATCAAGGCCTACGTGTGCAATATCATGACGCAGCCCGGCGAGACGGGGGGGTATACGGCCGCCGATCATGTCGATGCGCTGTTGCGCCATGCGACGCCGAACATGCTCGACTTTGCGGTATTCAATAACGGCCAGATTTCCGAAAAGATGCGCCTCAAGTATGCGCAGGAGGGTGCGGAACCGGTGATCAAGGGGGAAGAAAAGCTCAAAAAACTCGGCGTCAAGTTTCGCATCGTCGAGACGGACTTGGTCAACGCCGATAACGTGGTGCGACACGATTCGGCGCGGTTGGCAGAAGCGTTGCTCACGACCTATCTCGATATCGTCAAGGAGCGCGGCAAGCCGCAGAAATCGGCGGGGTAGCCGTTCTTGGTGAGGGGTGCTATTGGCAAATTCCGCCGATGAAGCCGCACCTGTTGGGAAGCGGCCCGTTTCGGGCTACAATCATGCCATGCCGCCGGAGGTGAAAATCGGGACGCAGGAGCTGATCCAGCGGCTCCTGCGTCAGGAGCATGGCACGCGCAAGTGCGCGCGCATCATGCTCTTCATGAACCGCCAGCAATTGATCCCGATCATCATCGGCCTGCCCGTTGACGTGCTGATCGCCATCGCGCGGGAAATGGCGAAGCTGAAATCCCAGCTCGTCGACCTGATGGAAGAGCGCGAGCGGATGCGCAGTGAACTTGGCCTGCTGGCAGAGGTGCTCGACTTCTCGCCGCCCGAGCGCAAGGCCCACGAAGCCTTCGGCTTCCTTGACGATATCAGCCCGCAGGCATTGGTGGCATTAGCGACGGAACTCGACCCCCATACCCTCGCAACCCTCGCCTGCCACGCCTCCGCAGACGCCGCCATCGAGATGATCGCGGGCATCCGGCAACTGGACGTCAAGACCCGGCTGGTCAACCAGCTCACGCGAGTACGCGTTCTGGAAGACGAGGACGCCGAGGCGCTGGCTGCCCGTACGCGAGAGATGCTCGCAAAGGCTCACGAGAAGCTTCGCGAGAAGCACGGCGTATCGGCGCTCTCACGCATTCAGAAGGGCCTGACGCAGATATTGAAGAAGGGCTCCCCCAAGATCGAGGGCGACGCTTCAAAACCGCTAGGCAAACGCAGCGATGGCCTTGGCATCACCGCCGGGACCCTGGACTTCACCACCGCGCGTTATGCCCTGCCCGACCTGCTCGGGATGCTCGATGGCCGCGCCATACAGGGCGTGCTCGGCTCCATGCAGACCCACGTCCTTGCTCTCGCCATTGCCACGGCGGAATCGGCTGTGGCGGAGCTGCTGCGCGCCAACTTGAGCAGCGGGCGGCTTGAGGACGTTGAGGCCGAGATCAAGACCTATGCGATGCTTGACGAGGAAGAGGGCCGCGCCGCCCGAAGGGCCATAGCCAAGCGGCTGGTGTCGTTGATGCGTGACGGGTAGAGGCTTAGCCCGCTCGCGCAGGACAATCGGGGGTGTAGCGCCACGCGCCCTCCGGCAGGGGCGTCATGTCTTGGCCGTTGTATGGAGCGCATCCAGAAAGCCTACGTCCACACGAATGGGTTTCCGGTCGCATTCTCAGCGAGTCAGAAAACCATACAGCCTGTTGTTTAATATCGAGATGCCGCTATATGTCGTGCCCATAACCAAATGGGAAAGAAAAAGCCAAAACCTGTTCTCAACGCCCGCAACGCGGACAAGTACCGGCTCTACCAAGAGTCGGTTCAGGAACCGCTCTCCGAAGTCTCTTTCATCGCCTACCATTACAAGCGTACCCATGGCCGTCCGGCCATGTCCCTGCGGGAAGACTTTTGCGGCACCGGTCTCGTAAGCGCCGAATGGGTCAAAAGTCACTCCAAACGGACAGCTGTTGGTGTCGACCTCGATGCGAGCGTGCTCGTCTGGGGCCTCAAGCACAACTTCCTTCCTATAGGGAGGGCTGCCAGCCGCGTAAAGCAGCTCAACCAAAACGTCTTGAAGGTAACGACTGAGAAGTTCGACGTGATCGCGGCGCTCAACTTCAGCTACTTCGTGTTCAAGAAACGCGCTGACCTGCTCGCCTACTTTCGCGCGGCGCGGGCTTCTCTCAAACCCGGTGGCATGATCTTTGTGGATTGCTACGGTGGGCCCCAATCACAGATGGTGATGTGCGAGCGCACTCGCCAGAAGGGATTTACCTACATCTGGGACCAGCACGACTACAACCCCGTGGACAGCACGACGCTCTGTTACATCCACTTCGGCTTCCCCGATGGCAGTACGATGCGCAAGGCATTCACCTATGACTGGCGCTTGTGGCAGCCGGCGGAGATTCAGGAGGCGCTCACCGAGGCCGGGTTCAACGACATCACCCTCTACTGGGAGGGCGACGACCTGAAGACCGGAGGGGGAAACGGCATCTTTCGGGCTACCAAGCGCGCGGAAAATTGCGATTCCTGGATTGCCTATATCAGCGCCTGCCGCTAGTGACTCACCTGTCAGGGAAAAGGCGGCAAACGCCGTCCCATCCAACAAAGTCTACGCAAGAAATGAGGACTTTGCCGCCCATCCGGGTTTGCCCTTGTTGCCCGCACCCGGTTCGCGCAAACTGCGCGAGGGACTACCCCATGCAGCACCTTCTCCAGGCCGTGAACAGCACCCGTACCCCGCGCATCCTCGTGGTGGGCGATTTGATCCTCGACCACTACGTTCGTGGCTCGGTCAGCCGCATCTCGCCGGAAGCGCCGATCCCGGTGGTCGCCGTCGGTGGCGAGGAATACAAACTCGGCGGCGCCGCCAATGTCGCGGCGAATATTATCTCGATGGGCGGCAAAGCGGAGTTAATCGGTGTCACCGGGAACGACCAGGCGGGCACGGCCATGGCGAGGCTCGCCCGTGAATGCTCTGGACTGACGTTGAAAACCGTCCGTTCCGCCGGGCGGCCAACCACGGTGAAGACGCGGCTTGTGGCCCAGCATCAGCAGATGATGCGCGTGGACTACGAAAAGTCCGGCGGCTTCCCGCGCAAAGTCTATCAGGAATTGCTCGCGCTGTGCCGCAAAGCGCTCACGCGCGCGGACCTCGTGATCGTGTCGGACTATGGCAAGGGCGTTCTCGATGACGGCTTCACGCGCGCGCTGATCGCGGCTGTCCGGAACGCCCGCGTGCCGGTAATCGTCGATCCCAAGGGGCGCGACTATTCCAAGTATCGTGGCGCCACGTCGGTGACGCCCAACCGCGGCGAGGCCGAGGCGGCGACGGGCATCGCCTGCAATGACGACGCTCACATCAAGCGCTGCGCGAACGCGCTGCTCAGAAATTGCGCGCTGGATTTCGCGCTGATCACGCTCAGCGCCGACGGTGTCGCGCTGCTTACGAAAGGCGGAAAGCTTTTCCGCATTCCCGCTGTGGCGCGCTCGGTCTACGACGTCACGGGCGCCGGCGACACGTTCATCGCCACCCTTGGCGTCTTTCTCGCGCAGGGCACCGACGCCGAGACGGCCGCGCAATTGGCCAACACTGCTGCCGGCATCAAGTGTGGGCGCTTCGGCGCCGCCGCCATCACCCGCGACGAGGTGCGCCGCGCGATCACGGCTGCCCATGAGGCTTTCGACTACCACGCGAAAATCGTGAGCGCGCGCGATATGACGGCCATCGCGCGAGGACTCAAGCGCGACGGTAGCAAGGTGGTCTTCACCAACGGCTGCTTCGACATCCTCCATGCCGGGCACGTCACCTACCTCCATTACTGCAAGCAGCAGGGGGACGTGCTGGTGGTCGGCATGAACACCGACGCCTCTGTGCGCGAACGTAAAGGGAGCGGGCGTCCTATCAATCACGAACACGACCGGGCGCGCGTGCTCGCCGCACTCGCCGATGTCGACTTCGTGGTGTCCTTCGAGAGCGAGCAGGGGCTTGAGGAATTGATCCGGGCCGTATCGCCGGCGGTGCTCGTCAAGGGCGCCGACTGGAAGGATAAGCAGGTGCGAGGCGGCGCGTTCGTCAAAAAGCAGGGCGGGAAGGTGCTCTTCGCGCCTTTGCTCAAGGGGCGGTCCACCAGCGGCACCATCGAGAAAATGCGAAAGGGCAAGCCGTGAACCTCAACGACATCCAGAGCGAACTGCGAGAAGGCGTCACGGCGAGCCAACGCCTGCTCGACGAATGCGCAGCCGACATCGAGCGCATCTGCCGCATCGCGTGCGACGCGGTGAAGGCGGGGCGCACGCTCTATTTCTGCGGCAACGGCGGGAGTTTCACCGATTCCCTACATATTGTAGGCGAACTTGTCGGGCGGCTGCGCTATGACCGCCCGGGCATCGCGGCTGTCACGCTCGGCGCCAATACCGCTTCCCTCACGGCCGTCGGCAACGACTACGGTTATGAGCAGATCTTCGCGCGTGAGGTTGACGCGTTGGTGAAGCCGGGCGACGCCGTCTTTGGCCTGTCCACCTCCGGCAGTTCGAAGAATGTGCTCGTTGCCATCGAGAGGGCAAAGGCGAAGAAGGCGAAGACCATCGGCCTGACGGGCGAGAAGAAAGGAACGCCGCTCGATACATTGTGTGATCTCACGCTGCACGTTCCGGGGACGACGTCATGGCGCATTCAGGAGTCGCACATCTGCGTCGGACACATTCTTGCGACGGCGGTCGAACGCGCGCTGTACCCGAAGACGTAGACATTTTTACCACGGGGAAATACGGGGGAAGAAGAAAAAGAGATTTACCGCAAAGGCGCAGAGAGAAGATTTTTTACCACGGGGGACACGGGGAATCACGGGGATAGAAACGAAAAGAGCTTCGGTCACGATTGTAGAGATGGATTCTTTTCCCCGATTTCCCCGTGCTCCCCGTGGCAAACAAATCTTTGTCTTCCTTCGTGTCCTCTGCGTCTTTGCGGTGAAAAGCCTTTGTCCCCCGTGTTCCTCGTGGTGAAGCATCCATAAAAGGACAACGTGCCTCAGGCCCGCGAAGAATTGATCGAACTGCAAAAGCGCTGGGTCAACGACCTCAAGGCGCGCATCTACGAAACCGAAAGCCGGCACTCTCCCGAACTTGACAAGTATTACGAGGAATACCGCCGCGAATTCCAAAGCGGCTACGAACGCGTCGCCACCCGCGCCGAACTGGTGCGCGCGCTGAGCAAGGCGGACATCGCCTATTTTGGCGACTACCACACATTGAAAACCGCTCAGCGCACAGTGAAGACACTGCTCGACGAGACCGTGCGAAGCCATGGACGCAAGCTGATTCTCGGCCTCGAAATGTTGCACACGAAGCATCAACGGTTTGCCGACCAGTACGTCGCCGGGACGCTCGATGAGGCCGGATTCCTCGCGGCGATCGAGTATGAAAAAACCTGGGGGTTCGAGTGGCCCAATTACCGGGTGCTTTTCGATCTTGCGCGCGAGCACAAATGTAAAATCATCGCGCTCAACCGCGACGTCGACAAGAAAGACCGCAGGAAATCTCTCCAGCTCCGCGACAAGCACGCAGCCGCCATCATCGCTGCCGCGAGCATGATGTACCCAGACCATCTTGTGGCGGTGCTCTTTGGCGACCTGCACACCGGCGAAACGCACCTGCCCCGGCGCGTGCGCGACGACCTCGCGGGCCACGGCCTTGATCGGCACGACCTGATCGTTTACCAGAACTCTGAAACCCTGTATTGGAAGCTCGTTAGCGAAGGCAAGGAGCTGGTAGTCGACGCGGTGAAGATTTCCAAGGGCAAGTACTGCGTGATGAACGCCACGCCGCTCGTGAAATTCCAGAGTCATCTCAACTGGCAGGAGGCCGCCGGAGAGCTGTCGTTCACCGGACTCGATACGCTCGGCCACGAAT
>JABWBM010000077.1 GCA_013360495.1 Planctomycetaceae bacterium | reverse complement strand
CTTCCGCTTGCCTTCTTCCACAAGCTATGGCGTTATACACCCGAGGCCACGTGACAGAAAGCGCCGTCCGATGATCAAGCTCGCCAACGATGTCCGCGCCGATCTTCACTCCCACACCACGGCGAGTGATGGCGTTCTTTTGCCGGCGGAACTGGTGCGCGAAGCGGCCGCGCGAGGCTTGACCCACATTGCCATCAGCGATCACGACACGCTCGCGGGCATCGCCCCCGCGCAACAGGCGGCGCACGATCATGGAATTGACGTCATTCCCGCCATCGAGGTGACGTGCCGGAGCGGCGAGCAGGAGATTCACGTTCTCGGCCTCTGCATCGACGCGAACAGCGCTGACCTGATCGCATTCGCCGGCATGGTTCGCAGGGCAAGATATGAGCGCTATGTGGCCATGGTGGAGCGGCTGCGCGACGTATGCGGGCTTGCGGACCTGACGGTCGAGGCCGCTGTGCCAGTGAAAGAAGGCAGCCTTGGCCGCCCGGAACTGGCGCGCATGTTGCTTGAGATGAAATATGTCGGCCGGTTGCAGGAGGCCTTCGATATGTGGCTCGGCAAAGGCAAGCCCGCTTTCGTCCCCAACAGCGCACCGGATGTGAGCGAGGCGCTTGCTGCCATCCATGGCGCGGGTGGGGCGTCAATCCTCGCCCATTGCGGCCTCTACCGAGACGGCGAAGCGCTGGCCGCCAGGCTGCTCGATCAGGGATTGATGGGCATCGAGGTCTTCCATCCCGACCATTCTGTGTCGCGTCAGGAGCGGTTGCTCGCCCTTGCCCGCGAGAGGAAAGCGCTGGTGAGCGGCGGCGCTGACTTTCACGAGCACGATTCACCCAAGGCGAAACATTTTGGCCGCGTGTACGTCGGGCGCACCGATCTCGAACGTCTCTTCGAGGCAACGAATTAGCGCGGGAGGCTTCCCCGTGGAACATCATCCCCCGGAGATCCATGTCGAATCCCATGCGCCGCCAAAAAGCGCGCGCAAGCTCGCCATCGTTGCCACGCTCACAGGGCTTTTCATGCTCGTGGAATTGATCGGGGGCTACTATGCGAACTCTTTGGCTCTCCTGTCTGACGCGGGTCATATGTTCGTCGATCTGTCGGGACTGGTGCTTGCCGCGACGGCGGCCGCGTTGGCGCAACGTCCAGCCGATCGCAAGCGCACTTTTGGCTACCGGCGCGCGGAAGTGCTCGGAGCGTTCTTCAATGGAACCCTGCTCTGCGGCCTTGTGCTTTTCGTTTTATGGGAGTCGATGAACCGTCTCTTTACGCCAGAGCCGGTCGATGGCTGGTTGATGTTATGGATCGCCGCCGGAGGCCTGCTTTTCAATATCATTGCTGGAATCGTGCTGTTGCGCGGCGCTGACCGCGAGCGCGACATCAATCTCCGCGGGGCCCTCGTCAACGTTATTGGCGATGCGCTCGGTTCTGTCGGAGCGTTGGCGGGCGCGCTGCTGGTGATCTTTCTTGGGTGGAACTGGGCCGATCCCGCGATCGGTTTGCTGATCGCTATTCTGATCGCATTCAATGCGGTACGCTTGCTCCGCGAGACGCTGGCGATTTTGTTGCAGAGTGTGCCGCCTCGCATCGATCTGAACGACGTATTGAAGGCGGTGAGCGGGGTCGACGGGGTTGCCTCAGTGCATGACATCCACGTTTGGGCGATGGCGCCGGGGGACGAGACGTTAACGTTGCATGTTGTTCTGAAGGACAAGAATGCGATGTTGCGCTGGGACGCGATCCTGATCGATATCAACCGCGTGCTCAACGAGCGCTTTAAGCTTTATCACAATATCATCCAACCGGAACTCGACGCTGGCAAGCATCCTGAAATCAAGCACTTGTAGCGTTGGCGGGAGCGGATCAGCTCGTCACATCTTCGGGCAGATCGTCGATTAGGTCGATATCGGCGGGCAATTCAACGATCGGCAGATACACGGTGAATCGCGAGCCTTTGCCCGGTTCGGAGGCCACACCGATAGCGCCATTGTGGGCTTCCGCGATGGACTTGCAGATGGTGAGCCCGAGACCGGAGCCTTCAACCTTGCGGCTGAGCGCGTTATCGATGCGGTAAAATTTCTCGAAGATCCGGCCCTGTTCCTCGACGGGAATGCCCTGGCCGCGGTCGATGACGTCGATCAAAAACCAACCGGCGTCGCGGTGCAGGCGCACGGTGATGACCTTGTCCGAGGCGCCATACTTGAGGGCGTTCGTCAGGAGGTTGAGCAGCAGTTCGCGGATGGCGTCGTGATCCACACGGGCGTAAGGAAGGCCTGGTTCGATGGTAAGCGAAACCTTGACGTCGCTCTCCTTTTCGAATTGTTTGCGGAAGATCGCCACGGTTTCGCGCACAATGTCAGGGAGCTTCTGGAATTTAAAATCGAAAACCTTGACGTTCCGGTCGAGCTTGTCGAAGAGCAGCACGCGGTCGATCAGGCGTCCAAGGCGCTCGGACTCGCGCAGGATGATGTCGAGGCTCTCGCGCTCCTCTTCTTTCGAGCGCACGCGACCCGAGATCAACATCTCGATAAACATCTTGATCGAGGTGAGCGGCGTCTTCAGTTCGTGGGTGACGTTGGCCACGAAGTCCACCTGTTTCTTGGCGGCGGCCAGCTGTTTTCGCACGTTCACCGACACGAACCACACCACGCCAAGCAAGAGCGGGATCGCCAGTAGGGTGAACCAGATATAGAAGCGTGAACGCCATTCCTCCCCGGCCGGAAGCTTTCGCTCGTCGAGGCTTACGACCAGTGTCCAAAGCGGCAGCATTTGCGTATCGATGGGAAGCGCGAAACGGATCTTCTCGCGCGAAATTTCCGCGTCGCCCTGACGAACGATGTCAAAGAGCAGCGGCAGCTCAGTTTTCAATTCACGGACGCCCTGTTCGAGTTGCAGCCGGATGCGTTCGGTGTCAAGCACCCAGGCGACCCAATAGCCAGCCGGGACACTGTCGCCCGATGCCTCGCTGCCCAGCATGTAGACGATCAATTCCTCGGAATTCATGTCCGTATGTTCCATCTCCATAAGAAAGCCGGAAATGCGGCCGTTCTTTTGGAGTTCGAGATAGCGCCGGGCGAGGCCCCGTTGCCAGTGGGCTTCCTTGATAATGTCCGGAGCGAAGGGGCCGGACTGGATGTTGAGGGAGGCCGAATCGACGAAGGTCAGGCAGGCGACGGCCATGGGCGCGTGGCCTTCAAGGTAGTTGCGCTGTCCCGCGAAAGCCGCTTCCTCGTCAAGTTTTCCGGCGGGAATGGCTTCGGGAAGCGAACTCAACACCTTCTGACGGATTTCGGTGCGAAGCTCACGCGCGAGAACTTTCGCTTCGTCGTAGAAGCTCGTCGGCTCTTTCTCGAGGTCGGAAAGCGCCCAAAAACCGAAAATGCCCAGCAGCGCGGTGGGCAGCACCACGAGCGCGATAGCGCCCGCGAAAAGCAGGCGGGATTTGACGATGGGTGAGAGACGAAAGGGCATGCCCGACCTCGGTACCGGCCAGAATATCAGGCATTGCGGCAAACACGAAGTGGCGAAGCAGGTATTTCCGATTGATGGCCGGTTGTCGGTGTTTACGCGTCAACAACAAAGCCGGCCCAAGCGAGCCGGCTTTGCCGAAGAACCGACGAAAGCGATCCTTACAGGTCGCAAACCGTCTTCAGTATCTCGCGGCACACAACATAGGGGTCCATGTTGGCGCCCGGACGGCGGTCTTCGATGTAGCCGCAGCCGCGCTTGGCGACGGGCCGCGGGATGCGGATCGAAGCGCCGCGGTTGGCGACACCCGAGCGGAACTCGTTGATGTTGCAGGTTTCGTGGTGTCCGGTGAGGCGCTCACCAAGACTCGCGCCGTAGTGCTCGATATGGCGGGCGTGATTCTTCTCGAGCTTCTTGATCGCCTCTTCCATGGCAGCCATGCCGGTCTTGGGGTCGCGGGTCGCGCGGGACGAGAAGTTGGTGTGCGCGCCGGACCCGTTCCAGTCGCCCTTCACAGGCTTGGGGTGGAGTGTCGCGTTCACGCCGAAATCTTCGCCCAGCCTGTAGAGCAGCCAGCGCGCTGCCCACAGGTGGTCGCACACAGTAAGCGGGTCGGCGGATTCGCCCTCGAAACCGCGGTAGCCGATCTGGAATTCCCATTGGCCTGGCATGACTTCGGCGTTGATTCCGTAGATCATGATGCCGGCGGCGATACAGGCCTTGGTGTGGGCCTCGATCAGGTCGCGCCCAAAGACTTCGTCCGAGCCGACACCACAGTAGAAGGGCCCTTGAGGCGCAGGGTAGCCGTTATCCGGCCAGCCGAGCGGCGAGCGCCCTTTGAAAAGCGCGTATTCCTGCTCAATACCGAACCATGGGTCGATCTTCGCGGCGCCGGCGTCGAGTACCTTGCGGAGCTTCGCGCGCGTGTTGGAATCGTGGGGCGTGCCATCGGGGTTGTTCACCTCGCAGATGGCGAGGTAATTGCCCGCGCCGCGCACCGGGTCCGGGAAGACACGGACGGGGTGCAGCAGCAAATCCGAATCATGGCCGGTGGCCTGATAGGTTGACGAGCCGTCGAAGCTCCACTCGGGAAGCGTTTCGGGAGATATCGGCTGGCCTTTTTCTGCGCTAACGATGCGCGCTTTGGAGCGGAGTTTTTGCGTGGGTTGAGCTCCGTCCATCCAGATGTACTCGACAATGTTCATACGTCTCGTGGCTCCTGTGCTAGAGGGGAAGGGAAGCGGTAAACATCTGGACCCTGATAGTGCGGTTTTTTTCTCCGCTCGTCAATGCATCGGTGGCGCTTGAATGTAGAAAAATTGAGGCTTTGGCGTAAAAGCCATCAAAAAGCGTTTATCGTGTGGAACCTGATAATCGATGAGAACGCCGAAAGAAAATTAATGAGACAAAATCGCACGTGGCAGATGTCATCTTCAAATTTTTTCATCTGCGTTCATCATCTTCATCCCTGTTCCAAGTTCTTCTCTTGGAGCTTTGTTTTCTTGAAAAGTTTGCTCTCTCCCCGTGATTCTCCGAGTTCCCCGTGGTAAACCTCTTCACGCGCCGGATTCTTAGGCGCGAGGAATGCCATGCCTTGGAACCCGCTCATCCCCGGATCGCCGGTTTGTGTCTGTCACAAGATCGGACACGACCAATGCCGTGATCTCGTCCTTTCAGGGGAGGTCACAACTCTCGACGATCTTAAACGACTCACACCGGCGGGCTCGAACTGCACGCTTTGCGACCCCTACTTCGAGGCGATCATCGCGATGTATAGGAAATGACTTTCGACTCCTACGGCAACATCGCCGTGATAGCTTCCGACACGTTCCCTGCCTTATCGGTGCAAGTGATGGAGATGCTGAGCGGCCCGTCTGCGACAGAGATATCTGTCCCGTTATCGTGCGCCTGACCGGTGAGTGCTTCGGCGCCATTGATCATGACCGTCACGCCATCGGGTTTCGGCATGTCGTCGCTGAACGTCCACCAGAGGCTCAAGTTGCCTGCGGCGCCGCGCATGGCCTTGATTCCCATGGCGCGGGGCTTGGTGGTATCGACGAACACGTAGTTTTTCGGGGCCGTCCCGGCCTGGGGTGCCACGACAGCCTGCCCATTGTTCGCGACAACGGTCTGGAAACCGACCAAGCCGTCCCGGTCGACCGTGATGGTGAAGACGCGAGATTCCTTGTTCTTGATAAGCCGGTTTTCCAGCGCCCCGTCATGCTTGAGCCAGGTCTGGCCCTTGTCCCACGTATAGAAGAGCGTTGCCGTTTTGGCTTGTTCTTCCGTGCTCACACTCATGGTGACGTGCATCTTCCGCTGTGAAAGCACGGGCGTGTTTTCGGGAAGCGTCATGCCTTCAGTCTTTGGCATTTCCGCTTCGTCGGCGCCCGCAGATTGGTTCCGGATCGCGTCAAGTTGGGCAGCATCGAACGACGCCGCGCAGCCGGCAAGCGTGAGAGCGAGAGTGCAAAGTATGAATCGCATGGCTATCCTCCGGTAAGAATCGGTCATATCTCGATGGGAGCTTGGAGTTTGCGTTCTGGATCGTTTTCGATCAAGGGATAGGTTGCGAGAAGCGAATAATTTTTGGGACGTCAACCCGGCTACGCTGGAATACCCGGCGCTCCCCGCGTAACGTGCGGCGATGAATGAGCGGCTCTCCAAAACCAAGCTCAAAGACATTCGCGCGTTGACCACAGCAAAGGGCCGCGCCGAGGCCGGGCGTTTTCTGGTTGAAGGTGAGCGCATCGTGCGAGACGTGGTCGCGAAGGGGATTTCAGCCCACGTCGCTATATTCGACGAGGAAGCGCTTCATTCCAAACCCACACTCCAGAAATTGGCGGCGTCATTCAACGATCGCGCCTTGCTCGCCGAGCCGAAAGATTTCCTCGCCATCGCCGATACTGAGAATAGTCAAGGCGTCGTCGCGATCTTCGATCTGCCCAAGCCCGGTTGCCAGATGGCGGCGAAAACTCAGCGCGCGAGTTTTCTCGTGCTCGACAACGTGCGCGACCCCGGGAACATGGGGACCGTTTTTCGCCATGCGTCAGCGTTCAGCTGCGCCGGGATTTTCCTGGTGCGCGGCTGCTGCGATCCCTTCAACCCCAAGGCCGTGCGCGCTTCCATGGGTGGCGTCTTCGACGTTGCCTATGAGATGGACGTGGAGGCGGAGGCTCTCGCCGCGCGGTTCAAGAAGGACGGCGTCGCGCTCTTCGCCTGCGAAAATGTGAAGGATGCCCGGAATGCCTTCGACGCGACGTTGCCATCCCATTGCGCGTTCATTATCGGCGGCGAGACGGAGGGTATTCATCCGGCCTGGAAAACCCTTGGCGCTCAGAGCGTGGCGATTCCGCAGTCAGCGCGCATGGAGTCTCTCAACGCCGCCGTCGCAGCGAGCATCGTGCTGGCCCTTCGCTATCGTGCGTAGCTCGGCGATATGGATTCGCTGCTCAAGCCGCAGAAAGTCGTGATCACAGCCGCCGCCCCCGCATCGGGGATCGTGGCGAGCTGATGCGAGCCAGAACGCTGTAGCCGCTACATGAGTTGAGACAGCAATGTTGTTGCCGGAACAATCATCGGTCCGCGTGACGTTGCAAAACAATCCGCATCAACATAATCGGCGCCGATCACCGCCTGAAACGCGAATGGCGCCTTGAGTTGCTCCTGAAAATGTTGGAGCGCGCCGCTCATCGCTTCATCCCGATATTTCACTTCAACGAGAAACCACGGCTTTCCGTCACGGATGACGACGAAGTCCACCTCTCGCTGCTCCTTGTCCCGCAGGTATCCCAGTTGAAAGTCCCCAAACCCGAGGTCAGTCCAGCCCTCAACCGCCTTGAGCAAATGACAACCCACAAATGTTTCAGCCCGCTCGCCGGGATCTTCAATGGCTGCCCAATCTCTCAGGAACCACTTCGGTTCCTTGCGCAATGAGCGCGCGACGTTCTTGAACCAGGGTTTGACGAGAAAACCGAGGTGCAGGCTGCTCAACGCCGCGATCCAACGGCGCGCAGTATCAACGCTGATCCGCACGTCGCGGGCGAGGTTGCTATAGACCAGTTGATGGGCCGAGCGGCTTTGCAGAAGTTTCACGAGCACTTCCAGTTGCGCGATCTGTTCGATCTGCGTAAAGTCCCGCACATCCTCACGCACAAGCTGCTGAAGACGCAATGCCTGCCAACGCCGGGTAAAGCCCGCGCTTCGCTTGAGAAATGGCTCTGGGTAGCCGCCATGCTCCCAAAGAGCTTCGAGCTCCACAGCACGAATCTCTCGCGGTTTACGAATAATGTGCTTCGCATCGGGGAGAGTCTGATCCAGCACTTCTGCCACGCTGAACGGATGCATGCGGTAGAGAAAGTATCGACCCATAAGACTGTCGCCGCCGCGCCGGTAGGTGTCCATGCGGCTACTTCCCGTCACAATGATCCGGGCCTGATTCGCGTAGGTGTCGAAGAATCCCTTGAGGAAGTTCTTCCATCGGGCGTACTTGTGCAGCTCATCGAACACCACGACATGCTTTGAGGGTGTCAGGCGGTCGAGGCGCAACCGCTCCACCATGGCCTTTGGACCGGCAAGAATGCGCTCACGATCGTCGAGGTTGTCCCAATTGGCATAAACACTCGCGTGATTGCGGCAAACAGTAGTCTTGCCGACCTGACGCGGGCCGCTGACGAAGGCCATCTGCCGATGCGCGGCGAGATGTTCGTCAAGGATGGTATCGTAGATGCGACGCTGGTCTTTCATCCCGACCATTATCGCGCCTATCGTAAAATGGTCAAGGCTATTTTACGATGGCTCGTAAATTGGTCAGACTAAAACCCTGGTACTCCGATCATTTATTGCGACAGCACCAGGCAAGCCATGGCGGTGGCATAGGCGTTTGTTTTGGGATCGAATGACCCGATTTCATCGATCCAGGCTCCGTTCGGTTGTTGCAGGAGCGGTAGGCGCGAGTGATTGACTTTGCGCCATGTGTCCCAAGCGACAGTGTCTTCTGCCAAATACCGCTTTAGGGCGCATGATGCGAAGTACTGTCCAATCCAATAACCAAAATTACATTTGTTTGCTTCAAAGCCTTCCACACGATCCGGACGTTGCGTGGTGAGAACGTTTACCATGGCAGCAAGGTCAACGTTGGTAGTTCCGTCAGTCCTTGTCAGGAGATATGCCAATGTTCCCGCAGCATTCGTGCAAAACGACGAGCGGTCATAGCGGAACACGCATTGATAGGTGAAAACCTGCTCGGTAGCTGAATAACATTTTGCAATGTACTTACCGGCAAGCTCCATCGTTTCCGGCGGCACCTTCGCCCCGACCTGAATGGCTTGGTCCAGCGCAAGAATTTGATGTGTGACGTTCAATATGTCGGCGTCATGCTGCCGAGGCTCATAGCGCCAGCCTCCGGGAATGTTCTCCTGATCCTTTACTTGAACCTCTACGATGTAATTCACCGCTTTCGTCAAAACCTCGCGGCATTTTTTGGAGCCGCCACAGGATGCGGCAATGGCAAGACACTGGGTCGCCAATGCATGGCTTCGCATTCGTGTAGAATTCGCGTTAATGTAGCCACTTCGTCCAGCCAGCGAACAAATATATTCCAGCCCCTTTTCCACGTTAGGTTTATAGGCACCGCTCTGCGGTGTGTGGCCATTCGCCATGAGCGCCATCAAGCACAGTGCGGATACGCCGACGTGTGAGATTCCGCGTTGTTCTGGAACATATCCCTCGCCTATTTTCATCCCGACATCGTTTTTCCAGCCACCCTCCGGAAGTTGAAGGGCGATAAGGTGGGCGAGCCCCTTGTCGATGTTTGTTTGGCTCTCATTTTTTGGAGGCGGCAAAGGATTGGTTGCACCCGATTGGCTCCCACCATCTGCCTGGAGCTTGAGAGAGCTACTTTCAGTGGAGGGAGCTGCGCTGCCGTGGTCCGCTCTGTCAACGCGGCTACACGAAACTGCCGCTACGACAAGGAACATAGTCAGCAACGTCCTTTTCATGCGCGTATTCTACAACCCGTGTCGTCGTGATTCACCCCATATGGCGACGCAAAACGAAAAAGGGGCGGATGATTCCGCCCCTTTGGTAATCTTGAAACTGGATTCTCGTCTTCCGACTTCGCTGAAGCTTTGTCGAGACGAGTCGCGGGAATAACGCTTTCGCGTTGTCGTGGCCTTTCTGCGCGACCATCGGGAGCGCTGACATGAGCGTCATGGAACCATGAGGCCCACTACCGCCGCCGGCCGGGCCGGCCTAGAAGTCCATGTCGCCCATGCCTCCCATACCACCCATTCCTCCCATGCCGCCGCCCATACCGCCCATGCCGGGAGCGCCGCCGCCGGGCTTCTTCTTGTCTTTGATTTCGCTGACGGCAGCGTTGGAGGTGAGCAGCAACGTTGCCACGGAGGCCGCGTTCTGCAGCGCCGTGCGAGTCACCTTGGTCGGGTCGGCGACGCCGGACTTGAGCAGGTCTTCGAAGTTATCTGTCGCAGCGTTGTAGCCGTAGTTGAAGTCCGTGCTCTCGCTCACCTTGGCTGCGACGATGGAACCATCGACGCCTGCGTTCACCGCGATCTGACGGATCGGCGAACTGAGGGCGCGCATGACGATGTCGACGCCGATGCGCTCATCGCCATCGACCTTGAGCTTCTTGAGCAATGGCAGGCACTTGATCAATGCCGTCCCGCCGCCAGGAAGGATGCCTTCCTCGATGGCTGCGCGAGCAGCGTTGAGCGCGTCCTCGATGCGCGCCTTCTTTTCCTTCATCTCAACTTCCGTCGCGGCTCCGACGAGCACCTTGGCGACGCCGCCCGCGAGCTTGGCAAGGCGCTCCTGCAGCTTTTCCTTGTCGTAGTCGGAGCTGGTGTTGTCGATTTCGGCGCGGATCTGGTCGATGCGGCCCTTGATGGCGGCCGACTTGCCGGCGCCCTCAATGATCGTGGTGTTGTCCTTGTCGATCTTGACGCGCTTGGCGCGGCCAAGGTGGCGGATGTCCACGTTCTCGAGCTTCATGCCGGTGGCTTCCATAATCGCGGTGCCGCCGGTGAGGATCGCGATATCCTCCAGCATAGCCTTGCGGCGGTCGCCGAAGCCCGGCGCCTTGACGGCGCAGGCATGGAGCGTGCCGCGAAGCTTGTTGACCACGAGCGTAGCGAGCGCTTCGCCTTCAATTTCCTCGGCGAGCACGAGCAGGGGTTTGCCTTGCTGTGCGATCTTCTCGAGTACCGGGACGAGGTCGCGGATGGTGCTGACCTTCTTCTCGTAGATCAAGATGTACGGGTCTTCGAGCACCGCTGTCATCGTCGCCTGATCGGTGACGAAGTGCGGGCTGAGGTAGCCCTTGTCGAACTGCATGCCTTCGACCCACTCGGTGGTGGTTTCGAGGGACTTGCCTTCTTCAACGGTGATCACGCCGTCTTTGCCGACGCGGTCCATGGCGTCAGCGATGATCTTGCCGATGGCCGTATCGTTATTGGCGGCGATGGCAGCAGCCTGCGCGATTTCTGAGCTATTGGAAATCTTGCGTGACTTCTTTTTGAGCTCCTCGACCACGGCTTCGACTGCGGCGTTGACGCCGTTGCGGATGCCGATGGGGTTCGCGCCGGCGGCGACGTTTTTGATGCCTTCCTCAAGGATGGCTTCGGCGAGGACAGTTGCGGTCGTCGTACCGTCGCCTGCGAGGTCGTTGGTCTTGGAAGCTACTTCCTTGACGAGCTGGGCGCCCATGTTTTCCCATGGGTTATCGAGCTCGACTTCCTTGGCGACGGTGACGCCGTCCTTGGTGACGGTCGGCGCGCCGAAAGACTTCTCGATCACGACGTTGCGGCCGCGGGGTCCAAGGGTCACTTTGACCGCACGGGCGAGCGCCTTGACGCCGGCCTTGATCTGTTCACGCGCTTCTTGATCGAAAACAATCTGTTTCGCTGACATGGTCTACTCCGCTTCTATTGTGAACTTCCTCGTCGATTTTCTTTCGTCTCACGTCATCCCCGCGGAAGCGGGGATCCAGAACCAACCGGGAATCGCCTCAAGAACTGGATTCCCGCCTTCGCGGGAATGACATGAGGTGGCGACCCATCTTACGCCAACACCGCGAGAACATCGTCCTCGCGCATGATCAGGTATTCCTTGCCGTTGTACTTGACGGTTGAACCCGAATAGCTCGAAAAGAGAACGCGATCCTTCTCCTTGACGGTGAAGGGGGCGCGTTTGCCGTTTTCGAGCGCACGGCCCTGGCCCAGCGCGATCACGGTGCCTTCGGCGGGTTTTTCCTTCGCCGTGTCGGGCAGCACGATACCGCCGGCCGTCACGTCCTCGGCTTCGAGGCGCTCAACCAGAATGTGATCTCCAAGGGGTCGAATCTTTGACATGTCTGTCTCTCCTGTCTCGTTATCCCGTCTTCCGTAGCGTCACGGCTATGCCGTGACGTCTTGTCTTATCTTATCTCGTAGCGTCCGAAGATGCGTTCGGCGTAGCGCACGCTTCGCGTGCTGGCCTCACGCCCTCGCAGGACGTCTTGCAATATCGAAGTCCGCCACGCGAGGGCGCGTGGCGCTACGCCATCAATTCGGGCTCTGCATCTTATAAAATCGTTCAAACGTCAAGCCTTCTGGCTTGAACGGGTTCTTGATTGCTGGGGTCTTTTGCAAAGTCTTCTTCGGCTGCGCCGGCGCCGGTGTTTCAACTTTTGCCGCCATGGCGGCGAACGCCTGCTTCATCATGTCCTGCAACTGGGGTGCCTGAGCCAACAATTGCTGAATCGGCGGCATCGACATCACCATTTCATGAAGCTTCTCGACCGTAAGGCCGCCGCTCGCGAAAAGTTTGGCGAGTTCGTTGTTCAGGTCGCCAAGGTTCTCGTTGCTGGCGATTGACACCTTCACCACGCCGAAGGGTGTCTGGACCACGACGTTCTCGCCCTGAGGCGTGAACGAAAACGTTTGGCCGTTGATGTTGACCTTGAACTGCTTCGGCATGTCCCCGTCGCCGGGCTGTTCAAAAACGCGATTGGTGCTTTTGTCTGTCATAGTACCGCGTGTTCTACTCCGTCAGGGCGTTGCGTACCAGCCGCAAAAACTCGGCGGCGCCAAAAGGTTTGCTCAGAATGCTGATGGCCCCGAGCACCAGCGCCTGCTGGCGCAGGGTATCGCTTGCCTCGGCGGTCATAAAAATCACCGGCATACGCAACCCCTCCGACAGCCAGCCCTTGTACACATCAACGCCGGTCATATCGGGCATGTTGATGTCGAGCAAGGAGAGGTGCGGGCGTTGCACGCGGCCAATATCCCACGCTTCGCGGCCAGAAGTGGCCTCGATAGTCTGGTAGCCGCGATCCTGCAACGCCACGGCAAGCGAATGGCGCAAGCCGCCGTTGTCGTCGGCGAGGAGGATGCGCTTGAGCGTGGTGGTCTCAACGGTCATGTTCAACGTCCAAGAAAATGCACGCAAGTGTTGAGCAATCCATATGCCATGGGGTTAATTGGCCTATAGGTGGTTATAGACGGTAATTTGAGCGACAATACCCCTGCCGGAGTGTCAGGCTGCCAGAATGGCGGGGAAGAGTGCGGAGTACGGAGTGCGGAGTTCAGAAACAAAGAGGTCGCGAGGTGTGCACATAAATCTCCAACGCTCGACGCCATTAATCGTTACACACCGCGTATTGAGCCGCCGGTTGGCGCGCTGTACCCGGAGCATGCACCATGATTGACGTCCTTGCGCAACGGCTGGTTGACGAGCGTTCGCTCAACGCGGAGAAGCTCGCCGATGTTTTGAAGAAGGCGCAGGAGGAGGCCGAGAGCCTCGACAACGCGCTCGTGCGCAAAGGCTTGCTCAACGAAGCGGAGATGCTCGAGTTTTTCGCCGACTACCTTGGGCTCGAATACCACAAATCTCTCGAACAGGCGAAAGTTCCGAAATCCTTCGTCGAGCGTGTGCCGGTGATCTTCGCGCGTAACTACAACCTTGTCGCCATCAGCGAAGAGGACGGCCTGATGAAGGTGGCGTGCTGCCGCCCCCTCGACATGCACCCCATGGACGAGCTTGCTTCCATGGTCAAGACGCCCGTGGAGCCGGTGCTCGCGCCACGCGTCGAAATTTCGAACCTTCTCAACAAAGCCTACGCCGCCAAGAAGGACATCATCGACGAGACGGAGGGCGAGCTCGAAGAGTCGGGCATGCTCGAAACGGACATCGAGATCGATGGCTCGACCGACTTGCTCAACGTCGCTACGGCTGCCCCGATCATCAAGCTGGTCAACACTTTCATCGCACAGGCGCTGCGCCGGCGCGCGTCGGATATCCATATCCAGCCGCTGGAGCACAAGATTTCCGTCCGTTACCGCGTTGACGGCGTGCTCTTCGAGGCGATGACGCCGAATAAAAAGCTGCTCGAGGCAATAGTCGCGCGCATCAAGGTTATGGGCAAGATGGACATCGCCGAGCGTCGATTGCCTCAGGACGGGCGCGCCTCGGTGCGTAACGGCGACAACGAGGTTGACCTGCGTATATCGAGCGTGCCGACGAGCTTCGGCGAGCGCGTCGTGATCCGCTTGCTCGATAAATCGGCGAAAACCATTCACCTGACCGACGTTGGGTTCTCCGGGCGGAACCTCGAACTCTTCAGGCATTTCATTCACTATGCCAACGGCATTATTTTGCTCACCGGCCCCACAGGCTCTGGCAAAACGACGACCTTGCACGCAGCCGTGACCGAGATCAACGCGCCCGACGTGAATATCATGACGATCGAAGACCCGATCGAATATCAGATCGCTGGTGTCTCGCAGATCGAGGTGAACGAGAAGAAAGGCCTCACCTTCGCGCGCGGCCTGCGCAGTCTCGTGCGTCAGGACCCCGACATCATCATGGTCGGCGAAATTCGCGACCTTGAAACCGCGACCATCGCGATCCAGTCGGCGCTCACCGGTCACCTTGTGTTTTCGACGTTGCACACCAACGACGCGCCTTCGACCGTGACGCGTCTCGTCGATCTCGGCGTGGAGCCATTCCTCGTGTCATCGTCGGTGATTTGCGTGGTGGCGCAACGCCTGCTGCGCACTATCTGCAAGGAATGCAAGGAAGAGTACACGCCGACGGCGGAAGAATTGCGCGGCTTCGAACTTGAAATGTCCGACCTCCCGCACGGCCATCTCTGGCGCGGGCGCGGCTGCGAGGCGTGTTTCAATTCGGGCTACATGGGCCGAATGGCGATCCACGAGGTCATGCCGGTGAATGAGAAGATCAAGGAACAAATCATGGCCGGCGTCGCGTCCGGCGACATCAAGCGTTCACAGGTACAGGACTTCGGGCTCGTCACGCTGCGCCACGATGGCGTGCAAAAGGCTCTGCAAGGCCACACGACGCTCGAGGAGGTATCGAGCCTGACGCAGCG
>JABWBM010000076.1 GCA_013360495.1 Planctomycetaceae bacterium | reverse complement strand
CATTTTGCCGACCGAGTGGCCGCGGGCGCTGTAGGTCACATAACCGGAGAGGCGCATGGAGCGCTCCCAGCGATTCGGCCCGCCAATAAAACCGCTGGGAAAGTTGCTGGGGCCAATGCGGGTGCCGGGGGGCGAGAGCATCAGGTTGGTGTCGTCGAACCACTGGGCTACAAGCACCGGGGCTCGAACGAACATTGTCTGGGATTATTGTATCCGGCGCGAAGCCGGACGCAATACGCGCGCGAAGCTACAATACCCGCCCTATGACCGTGGCGAAGCCCCCATCCGAACGCGACGAACTGATCGCGCAACTCGTCCTCCAACTCGCGCTAACCCGCATTAAAACCGCGCCAAAACAGGCGATCGCCTTGTTGGAAGCGGCGCGACAACTCGCCATTTCGGACTTCGAGATTTCGATTTTCCGGATCCAGGCGTTCCTTCGCATCGGAGAGACGAAGGAGACCCTTGCGGAAACCGGGAGGCTTCTTGAGAAGGGCGGCCTTTCGCCCGTTCAACGCGCGCTCGTACTCCGGACGCATGGGTCGGCATTGGGAATCGCCGGACAGACCCAACGAGGCCTGGAGGCGGGGGAGGCTGCTCATAGCGCGTCCCGTGAGGCCGGGGACGTGATTGAGGAAATGTATGTTGTGGGTCTTCTTGGCACGTTGCATTCCGAATCGGGATCGTTCGAAAAGGCAGAGGAATATCTCCGCAAGGCATTGGATTTTCATACCGGCATGGACAATAAACAGAGTATGGCGCAAGTGATGGCCAATCTGGCGCGGCTCCACTCCTTCCGCAAAGATTATACAGGAGCAAAAGACGTCGCTCTGCAGGCGATCGCGTTGCACCGGGAGGTCGGCAACTCAGCGGGCGAAACGCTCAATCTCGCGAATTACAGCGGGTTTTGCTTGTCCAACGGAGATTTCGACGAAGCGCGCGCCTGCACGGCGCAAGCATTGACGCTGGCGGAACCCCTCGGCATGGAGCATGAAATTTTGCGAAGCCGGACCGTGCAGGATTGCGCGACGATCCTCGCCGTCCGCGCTTCACTGGCCGGTCTCGCCTGCTTCACCATCGATGATAGCGCGCGCGCGCAATTGTCCGGGGCGCTCGAAGGGCTTTTGCGAGCGCTGGATATTCCCCAGAAATACCGGACCAACGCTATGTATTTTGAAACGAGCGCTTGCCGCGCGATCGGCCTGTTCTTGGTTGGCCGTTCGGCCGAAGCCGTTGCCGAAGCGCAGAATGCGCTCGCCATCGTCCCGCCCGGGGAGCCTGACGCCTTGAACGCGCGCCTGCTCGCCGACGTGCGCTGGATCGCGGGGCGAAAATAGCGCGAAGCACGATTGAGCGCCGCGTCACAACCGCTTGAAACCATGCGACTTGCGGACTTTTCGCCGGGCGAGCGATTTTTCTCTCGCATTCGCATAAACCCTGTATATAATTACATGCTATCGAGGTGGTGATCCTCCGCGCGTCGACGCGGCCGCCACCTGGACCGGGAGTCCGGCTGGAACGTAGCCTTTCCGCGATCAGGCGTCCGCCTGACTCCGCGATTCGAGGAGATTGGTGATGACTTCCATGGATGTCGACGTGGTGCTGCGCCACCCGGGGCAGGCCCGCTGCACGGGTTGCGGGGCGCTCCTCTGCCATGTGGTGGAGCCGAGCTGCATCAAGATTAAGTGCAGACGTTGCGGGAACTTCTTAAAGGTCAGATTGCGGGGAGAGGCCGTACCGCCCGTAGCCGCCGTCAACGCCCACCCGCGCTGAAAGGGCAAAGTTCACGCGCCGTGCGCGCGATAAGGAAAGACATGATTCACCACAGAGACACGGAGAACACAGAGGAAAACGAATTTGAGTCGCTTATGAACGCGAGTCAGAAAGACGATCACGAAAACGCGAAAGAACAAAACAAGAATTTCATTTTCGCGCTTTCTCTCTTTCGTGCTTTCGTGATCTTCTTCCTTCGCGTTTATTCCCGTTCATTCGCGGCTGACAATTCTTCTCCGTGATCTCTGTGCCTCTGTGGTGAGATTTCTTTAACAACCAACAAACGACAGAGGCCTGAGTCCAACGAGACCCGAGCCCCAAACAAGGGGAAAAGGTCATGGACTCATGCAACGATTGTCCGAAGCGGCGTAGCTGCCGCGAGATTTGTCCCGCGATGGAGGCGAAACTTCCCAAGGAATGGGATGGGCGCGATTCGATCTTCGACGACCGGCCAGACAGGGCCGAACGCGTGGAGAACATGCTCATGAACCGCGTGTTGATCCGGCGCATGCTCGACCACCGCGAGTGCCTGACGCCCGCCCAGCGCGAGGTTTTCGACCTCTACTACAACGATGGCCTGAGCCAGTACCAGATCGCCGAGAAGCTCGGTATACGGCGCAACACCGTGGACGAACACCTTGTCCGCGCGCGGGAACGTATCGCCCGCGCCGCGAAGGGTGATGACGGCGACATGTGAAGAGAAGATTTACCACAGAGACACAGAGATCACGGAGGAAGAAATTTTGGCCACAGATGAACGCGGATAAACGCAGATGAAGAGCGCTATGAATTCTGAAAGAATGAAATTGCGAAATATGAATTTCATTTTCGCGCTTTCCAATTTTCGTGATTTTCTTTCCCATCCGCGTTCATCTGCGGCTAGATATCTTCGTATTCCTCTGCGTTCTCTGTGTCTCTGTGGTGAAATTCTTTATGGGATCAGCGAATCGCCCGTGAGTTTCACCGGGTCGAGGTTGATCTTCTTCCACGCGAAGTCTTTCACAAGCTCCTGCGCGGCCACCGCTTCGTTCTTTCCGATCAAGCCGAGCGAGTGCGCCAAGAGGCCGATCACTTTCTCGGGAGCGACGCCGCTCGCGCGCAGATTCCCGAGCGCGCACGAATCGTTGCGCTTGGCCATGCGCTCGCCCCTCTCATCCAACACCAGCGGCACGTGCGCCCATTCGCGCGGCATGCGATCCGTCAACCCAAGAGCTTCATAGAGCAACATCTGCCGAGCGGCGCTCGAAAGCAGGTCATCGCCCCGCACCACCTGCGTCACGTTCATGGCGGCATCGTCAACGACGACCGCGAGCTGATACGCGGGCCAGCCGTTCTTGCGAAAGACGACGAAATCCCCCACCAGCGCGGTCGTATTGATGAAGCGCCCGCCGGCGACGAGGTCGTCGATGTGCTTCGAGCCGGGATTGACGAGCAAGCGCCAAGCGGGCTCTGTCGTCATGCCCGCGTAGGCGGGCATCCAGTCTTTTCTTTGTCTTTCTGGATTCCCGCCTTCGCGGGAATGACATAGAGGATCATCTTTTGGTTGTAAGACCGGAGAAAACCTTCCCCGGCACGTGCCTGGATAGCGCGCTTCCTCGCCCATGTGTGGAGCGCTACCCGCTAGATCCTTGCGGCTACACACGCAGGGAAACACCGCGCCGCTTTGCTGAAGCTTCGCGAGCGCGTCACGATAGAGGTCGAGGCGTTCGGACTGGCGGTATGGGCCGCTCGCGCCGCCCACATCCGGCCCTTCGTCCCAGTCGAGGCCGAGCCAGCGCAGCTCGTCAAGCTGTTGCTGTTCGTATTCGGGTTTCACACGCTCGCGATCGATATCCTCGACGCGCATGATCACGCGGCCACCCGCTGCACGGACAGCGAGCCACGCAACAAGGAAGGTGCGCGCGTTGCCGAGGTGAAGATTGCCCGTCGGCGTCGGCGCCAGTCTGCCAACCACACCAGAAATGCTCTCGCCCATGAGAGGAATTTAACCACCAAGGCACGAAGACACAAAGAAAGAGATTTGAGCCACAGATACGCGAGGCCGTTAAGCCGAGATGCGAGGCAGCGAGGCAGGCCGAGCGCTGTAGGGTCATAGCGTTCATCAATTGCCCAGCATGCCGTAGCTTTTGTTCCAGACGCATGAGTAAACGCCGATGAAGAACATCACGAAAGCACGAAACATGGAAAATGCGAAAATGAAATTCTTATTTCGTGATTTCATTCTTTCGCGGTTTCGTGATGTTCTTTATCCGCGTTCATTTGCGTTCATCCGCGGCTAAAAGTCTTTGTCTTTTTTTTGCGATGAAAACCCGCTACGCGTGACGGTCCATGATCGTCGCGAGCACCTCGGCGCTCGGGCGCAATTCCGGCTCCTGCAACGACGCCAGCGGCTGATCCACGAGGCCCATCGCTTCAGAGAAGGGCTTATTCTCGAAGTCGAGGTAGAAGAGACCCGTGAGGATTTCGCTCTTCTCGTAAGCCTCGTGCAACAGCTCGATGGCTTTGATGCGGTTTGACGGGTCGTGGGATTCGGGAAGCACCTTGAAGCGAACCTTCGAGCCGTCGGGGAAGGCAACGTCTTTGGTTTCGCCCGGTTCCATCGCGGCTTCGACGTGATCCGTGGACGGCACGAAGCCGAAGTCGTTGACGATCTCCTGATGGTCCTTCATATAGTCGAAACCATACTTGGAGAATTCAAAATTGTTGAAGGTCACACAGGGCGAGATGACGTCCACCAGCGCGAGCCCCGGATACATCGCAGCTGCCTGAATCACCGCCTGCATCTGCTTCATATTCCCCGCGAAGGCGCGCGCGACGAAGCCGCAGCCAAGCTCGATGGCGAGGGAGCACAGGTCGATAGAGTGCAACAGATTGATGTCGCCGTCCTTCTTCTTCGCGCCGAGGTCGGACGTCGCTGAAAACTGCCCCTTGGTCAGGCCGTAGACGCCGTTGTTCTCGACGATGTACAAACACTGCGAGTTGCGGCGCACGAGGTGAACGAACTGGCCCATACCGATGCTCGCGGTGTCGCCGTCGCCGGAAACGCCCATCACCATCATCGACCTGTTGGCGATCTTGGCGCCCGTCGCCACGGACGGCATACGCCCGTGAACGCTGTTGAAACCCCACGACTTGCCGAGAAAGTAGGCCGGGGTCTTCGACGAGCAGCCGATGCCCGACATCTTCGCCACGCGGTGCGGCTCGATGCCGAGGTTCCAGAACGCGTCGGTGATGTAACGCGTGATCAGGTCGTGGCCGCAGCCGATGCAAAGCGTGGACTTCGCGCCCTCGTAGTCTTTACGGGCGCGGTTGATGCGGTTGGTTGCCGGGGCCTTCGGCGCAGCGGCTGGCGTGGTTGTTTCAGACATGGCAACTCCTCAGAACTTTCACCACAGAGGCACAGAGAACACAGAGAAAAAGATTTCGTCCACAGATTTCGCAGATGTACGCAGATGAAAAATTTCGCAAGACAAGATAGCAGGCTTCTTCATCTGCGAAAATCTGCGTCATCTGTGGACAAGCTCTTTCTCTTCGTTTTTAATACTCTTCCTCTGTGTTCTCTGTGCCTCTGTGGTAAATCTTCTACTTCACTTCAACGCCGGCTTTGATCGCGTCCACCACCTTGGCCGGGTAGAGCGGCAGGCCGTCGTAATGCAATATCGAGCGGAACTTGTTCGCGTGTTCGGGGTAATCGTTGCCGAGGATCGTGCGCATCTGGCCCAGCGCGTTGGCCTCGATCACATAGACCGTGTCGTGGCAAACGAGGAAGTCCGCCACTTCCTTCGAGAATGGCAGCGCGCGCACGCGCAGGTAGTCGATCTTCTGGCCCGCCTTGCGCAGCCGGTCCACCGATTCTTGAACCGGAAGATCGGTGCTGCCGTACGCGATGATGCCGACCTTGGCGCCGCGTCCATCGACGACCGGAGAAGGCACGCGCTTCCTCGCCGTCTCGTGTTTGCGGGCGAGGCGCTGCATGCCGCGCTCCCACGCCTTGCTGTCCTCGGTGTAGCGGGCCTGCTCGTCGTGGCCGGAGCCTCGGGTGAAATACGCCCCGCCCTCGAAAGCGCCGGGCAGCGTGCGGTATCCCACACCGTCGTTCTCAACATCTTTGTAGCGGCCCCATTCCTGCATTTGCTTGAAGGCGGCTTCGTCGAGCACCTTCCCGCGGTTCATGGGTTTGGTTGGCATTTTGAAGCGGTCGGTGAGCCAGTAGTTCATGCCGAGGTCGAGGTCGGTCATCACGAACACCGGCGTCTGAAGTTCTTCGGCGATGTTGAAAGCGTCGCACCAGAACTCGTAGCACTCCTCCACCGTTCCGGGAATCAACACCACATGGCGCGTGTCGCCGTGGCTGCACCAATAGAGTTGCGTCAGGTCGCCTTGCATGGTGCGCGTGGGGAGTCCTGTCGATGGGCCGACGCGGGCGACATCGCCGATCACCACCGGAACCTCGCCGTAATAGGCAAGACCCACGAATTCGCTCATTAAGGAAATACCCGGGCCGCTCGTCGCCGTCATGGCGCGCGCGCCGGCCCAGCCCGCGCCGATGGCCATGCCGACGGAGGCAAGTTCGTCCTCGCCCTGCACGTGGCAGAAGGTGCGCTTGCCGGTTTTCGGGTCCTTGCGGAACTCCTCCAGCAGGTCGATGGTCGCTTCGCACAGGCTCGAGCTTGGCGTAATCGGGTACCAGGTGACGACGCTCACGCCGCCGTAGAGAGCGCCGAGCGCGCTGGCGTCGTTGCCGGTGATGAGAATCTTCCCTGCCGTCTTGTCCATGGCCTCGACGCGCAGGCGGTCTTTCTTTTTGAGATTTTCGCGCGCCCACTTGGCCCCGGCGTCCAGCGCGGGCTTGTTGAGATCGATGGCTTTGGCCTTTCCTTTAAGTTCTTTGGAGAGCGCTTGCTTGGTCTTTTCCATGTCGATGCCGAAGAGCTCGCAGCACACGCCGACGTAGATCATATTCACGACGTATTTACGCAGCTTGACGTTCTCGCAACTTTCCGCCACGAGCTTCTTGAACGGCACGGGGTAGAAGATCACGTCGTCGCGCAGCTTCTCGAGGCCGAGGCTGTCGTCGAAAATGACGACCGAGCCGGGGATGGCGTTCGCCACGTCACTCTGCGCCGTTTCGGGGTTCATGCAGACGACCACGTCCACATCGCGCTTGCGGCCGGTCCAGCCGTCCTTGTTGGCGCGGATGATGAACCAGGTTGGCAGACCTTGAATGTTGGAAGGGAAGAGGTTCTTGCCCGCCACGGGAATGCCCATCAGGAAAAGCGCCCTCATTAACGTATTGTTCGACGTCTGCGAACCCGACCCGTTGGCGGTGCCGACGCTGATGCAAATGTCGTTGATGATGGGGTCGCCTTCGATCTGCTGCGCCAGGGAGGGCGCGGCTGCCGTTGCCATACTCATGGTTGTCTCGTCCTCTTCGCGCTTCTTTTACGGCGCGTGTCTTCCCGGTTGCTTTGGAGCGCCCGGGACCTCACGGCGGCCTTACGCTCCCTTTCCGGAAGCTTCACCGCCTCTTCTCACGGTACTGAATCCGTCAGCGTAAGGTATAGAAGGCGCGATATCAAGCGGTAGGTGGCGGTGAAACGATCTCAAGGCATCCGGCGGTATGGTCGTGTTCAAAGTTGGCGATAGCTTCGGCATGATCGCGGAGAATCTTTTCGATCTCATCTGTGGGCCGATTCCCGCAGCGCAGCCAGATGACTTTCGGCGGCATCCCGAGGAACGCTGCCAGATCAGAAAAATCCGCGTCCTGCGTTACCAGCGTATAATCATTCGCTTTTGCGTATTCCCAAATCGCACGATCACCGGCCCGATCGAGAGCGAGCATGCGAACCTGCGCCGAACCGGGGAAAACGTCTGCCAGCCTCCTGAAGCTCAGGTTCTGGTCGAAGAGCAGCTTCATGTCGCGGTAAGAACGCGGCGTTCACGGTCAGCGGCGTAAGCGAGGCAGGCGCGAATGTCCTCTTCGGTCAAATCCGGATGGTCGCCGATAATCTCCTGATGGGACATCCCGGCGGCGAGCCAGCCCAACACGTCGGCCACGGCAATGCGCATGTTGCGGATACACGGCCGGCCGCCGCGCTTGCCGGGCTCTATAGTGATGATTGCCTGATAGTTCATGGGAAACCTCAATGGCCATTGTACCCGGAAATCAGGCCCGTGAAATGCCTGATCACGCGCTTCGTCAAGATCGACGAGAGTCGGGAGCGATCTCTCTCGGGCTAGAACCTTCCTTGTGGGCAAAGGAGGGCAATTGACCTCGTCCCTCCGTTGCGCTTCAATAGCTTGTATGAGCAAGGCATCGCCCAGCTATTCCGAAGAGAAGCTTCAGCAGGTGGTCGTATATTTCCTCGAGTGCATCAATAATGTACACCTCGGGCGCACCAAGTTGATGAAGCTGCTCTATTTCGTGGACTTCGACCACTACGAAGCCCATGGATACTCGGTCACGGGCGCTACGTACCGCAAGCTTCCGCATGGTCCTTACCCAGACAAGATCGAGAAGGTCATTGCCCGGATGGAAAAGTCCGGGCTGGTCCGCGAGGTCAAGGCCAATCACAAGGGCTACACCCAACACCGCCTCATCACACTCAACGCTCAATTCGACCCGGCGAAGTTCTCCGGCGCCGAACTGAAGACCCTCGAACGCGTCGCCGCCGACTGGGCGGACGCGACGGCCGCGCAGATCGAAGCCGCTACGCACCGAGAAGCGCCCTGGGCCACGACGGAGGACGGTAAAAAGATCGACTACGAGATGGCCGAGTACCGCCACGCGGTTGGCGCTGAACCGCTCGATCCACTCCTCGCCCGTTCCAAAAAATTCGCGGATTACGTGGCATCGTTGGCTTGAATCCATCATGACGCACTTCAAGGTCATCCGCACGCCCGCGTTCGATACGTTGGCCGCCGAATACGCCGAAGATCATCCCGGTATCGAAGATGACCTCGCGTGGCTCACTGGGCGTCTGGCACAAGCGCCGGAATCCATTGGTGACCGTGTGCAAGAACTTGGAAAATTGGCGCTGCCCATCTTCAAAACGCGCTGCAAGGATTCATGCTGCAAGATCGGCGCATCTGGAGCATGGCGAATCTACTATGCGATCAAGAAGAACACCAAAGAGGTGTATTTGCTCTTTCTGCACCACAAAAAGGAGCTTGAAAATCCCGGCGCGAAGTTCCTGCTGCAAAAATTAGAACGCGCTTTTGGGACATAGGGCGTGTCACGCCAGCCGCGCGCGCAGCGGCCCGGCGAGGAAAAACGAACCGGTGATCAAGAGCGCATCGCCGGGCCCCGTGAGTGCCATCGCCCGCTCAAAAGCCTCGTCCATGTCGCGCACAGCCTCCACGCGCGCGCCGAATTTTTGCCACATGGTCGCGAGGTCGTCCACGTCGAGCTTCCTCGGCGAGCGAACCTCCGTCAGCACCACATGCTCGAAACTACCCTCGGCGAGGATTTTCACGATGCTCTCCACGTCCTTGTCGGCAGCCACGGCGAATAGGAGAACTTTTGGCCTATCTTTAAAGCGCGCCGCGAAGGTACGCAAGCCCTGTTTCACCGCCCCGGCGTTGTGGGCGCAATCGAGCATCACGCGCCCGAACATTTCGCAGCGCCCCGGGATACGAAGCTCGGCCAACGAACGCGCGACAGCGTCGTAATCCACCGTGCGCAAAAACTCGCGCTTGACGAGTTGATGCAAGACTTCCAGCGCGATGGCCGCGTTATTCGCCTGATACTGACCCGCGAGCGGCAAGCGCAACTTCTCGTGTTCGTAACCATCGCCACTGACGGTGAACGAGATGCCGTCCGGCGTGGATTGCAGCCCGCGCACGCGAAATTGCCCGTCGAGCCTGCGCGCGGGAATTTCCATCTCCTTCGCGCGGTTGAGCACATAGTCGAGCGCCTCGCGCGCATAGCTGCCTGTGACAAGCGGGACACCTTCTTTAATAATGCCGCACTTTTCGTAGGCAATATCCGTGAGCGTAGGCCCAAGCTTGTCCATATGGTCATAGTCGATCGACGTAATTACCGAGACCAGAGGCGTGACCACGTTGGTCGCGTCGAGCCGCCCGCCAAGGCCGACCTCGAGCACCGCCATCTCCACGCCCGCGCGCGAGAAGGCCAGCAGCGCGGCCCCCGTCATGATCTCGAAGTAGGTGAGCGCATCGCCGGTGCGCTGAAAGCGCGTTAACGCCGGAGCCATCTCGTTGAACACCGCGAGCAATTCGTCCTCGTTGACTTCCGCGCCATTAATGACGATGCGTTCGCTCTCCCGTTCGAGATGGGGCGATGTGTAGCGCCCGGTGCTGATACCCTGCCCGCGCAGCAGCGCATCGATCATCCACGCCGTGCTGCCTTTGCCGTTGGTACCCGCGATATGCACGGATTCGTAGGCCGTGTGCGGGGCGCCAAGCGCGTCAAAAAAGCGCTCCACCCGCCCAAGGTCGAAGGCCCCGCGCTTCATGCGGTAACGCACCATCTTCTCGTAGTCGGTGGTCTCGTTGAGGAAGGTGCGGACATCAGTCCACGTGGCAAATGGCGGCATGGGGTTAGATCCTCACCGAACGATGAAAAGGCAACGAAACGTCATTCCCGCGCAGGCGGGACGCATGCGCGCGAAGCAATCCAGTCTTACCAAACATTGTTGGTTGGCTCTGGATCCCCGCCTTCGCGGGGATGACACCGAGGCTGGCTCGTTCTTTCTCATCCTATTGTCCTCACGTGTCATTCCCCTTCCATCCGGCTTGCGGAATGGCTGAAGAAAGGGTTGACCCCACAGTGTTCGGCCTGCCTCGATGCGCGCTCGCCGTAACGCTATGCTTGGCTCGCGTCTCGGCTCATCGGCCTCACACTTCCTGCAACGCCGCCCGGATCACTTCCGCGGCTTGCGCCCCGGGGCCGAGCTTCTTCATCGCGGCTGCCACGGCCTTCTCGCTCATAGCCGGCTTGTAGCCAAGGCCCACCAGCGCCGCCACCGCGTCGCGGCCCACCGCTCCGGCGGTTCCGGCAGCGGGCGTAGGGACCGCTCCCTTAAGCAGACCAAGCTTGCTCAGCGGCTCCTGCAGCTCGACCACAAGGCGCTCGGCGACCTTCGGCCCGACGCCCTTCAAGCGTTTAAGGAAGACGAGGTCGCCGCCCGCGATGGCGTTGATCAGGGTTTGCGCGCCCGCGTTGGAGAGGATTCGCATGGCGATGGAGGGGCCGATGCGCTGTACGTCGAGGAGCTGGCGAAACAACATGCGCTCCTGCTCCTCGGCGAAGCCGAACAGGCGCTGCTCACCCTGCTCGGCGTTGATCGTGTGGTGCAGCAGCAGCGTCGCCTCTTTCCCTTTGTCGGGGAGACGGTCGAAGGTTTGCGCGGTGATGTTGAGACGATAGCCGACGCCCCCCGCCTCGACGATGGCGCAGGCGGGGTCTTTGCTGACAAGCGTGCCTCTGATGAATTCGTACATGGTAGTGTCGCGCTTTTGTGTAGCGTCACGCGCCCCCTTGCTCCGCCGAAGCGGCTTCGCGAAGGCGAGTCGCGTGACGTTCCGGGTTTTGAATTGTATCGCCCCGCGGAGACCAAACACAAGCAAACCCCATCAATCACACGTCGCGCATGGCTTGAGCTTTCGCGCGGCGCGGCTATACTCTCGACCCTCCAGTGAACCGAAGGGCCCGTAGCTCAGGCGGGCAGCGCCCGCGGGCGATCGGCGGAGAAGTTTTTGACATGTTGACGACCTTCGCGGTACTCTCGCTCCCGATGGTCGCTGTAATTTCGAAGGGCCCGTAGCTCAGCTGGGAGAGCGCGTCGTTCGCAATGACGAGGTCAGGAGTTCGATCCTCCTCGGGTCCACCAGCATAAACCCGCGTGGCTCTTGAACTTGAGTCACGCGGGTTGTGCTTTTGCCCGTACGTTTATCCGCGCCAGTCCTGAGCCAAAAGCGAATACAACGCGCTGTCCTCGTAATGGCCGCTCGCGCCGCGGAACTCCTGACGCATGATGCCTTCGAGACGAAAGCCCAGCCGCTCGGCGACAGCGACACTCTTGGCATTGCCGGGATGTGTCCGCAGTTGAATGCGATTGAGTTCAAGGCCGTTGAACGCGTATTCCAGCATCGCCTTGCACGCTTTCGTGGCGATGCCCTTTCCTTCCAGTCCGGCGTCGAGCCAATAGCCGATTTCTGCCTTGGCGTTGGTTTTGTCGATGTCGAACATCGTGCAACGCCCAACGATGACGCCCCCAAGCACGATCATGATCTCCAGCGCCGTTCCCTTCCCGGCGTTCTGGCGGGCGCGCGCGATTCGCTCATTCATCGCGTCGAGCGAGGTGGGGACATGGCGCGGGCTGAGCCAGCGGTGCAGGCGATCTTCATTGCGGCGCATAAGCGCGTAAAACTCCGCGGCGTCTTGCTCTTCGAACAAGCGCAGCATGAGGGTGTCGTCTATGCGAATGGGAAGCATGACGTCGATCCTATTACCTGCGCGGCTCGATGGGTATTCTTCCCCTCGAAATGAATGACGAAAACGTCATCCTCCGATCGCGTTCGATGGACATGCGATGCTACAATACCCCGCCGGAGGTGCGGCGTGATGCGTGTTGCGGTGTTGATCGTGTCGGCGTTGATGGCGGCAGGCTGCAGCGATCCGCCGCCGCCGAAACCCGTCCAATCCATCGAAAAGCCTATCAAACAGGTTGACGAAAAATCCTGCTCCGTCGAGCGGCTGCGCACGATGATTCCAAAACTCGCTCCCCTGCACGACGAATTTGGGCCGCCAAAACCCGGCGACTGGATCCTCTCACACGAAGAAGACGGCCAGACCTTCGAGCAATACATGGAATGCGGCCCCGTGCTGCCCCAAGGCGAGCGGACGGTGCTCTACGTGCAGCCCGTTGGCGAGTTCAACGCGAAGCAGCGCGAGATCGTCAACCTCTCGGCGGAATTCATGAGCATCTTCTTCAACCTTCCCGTCACCATCGTCGAAGATGTCGGCCTCGACGTGATCCCCAAGGACGCGCGGCGCGTCCACCCCTCCTGGGGCGGCGACCAGATTCTTTCGACCTACGTTCTCTACGACGTGCTCAAGCCGCGCCTGCCAGATGATGCGGCCGCGTACATCGCGTTCACGGCGACGGATCTCTGGCCGGGCGAGGGCTGGAACTTCGTGTTCGGTCAGGCGTCCACGCGCGACCGGGTGGGCGTGTGGTCGTTACATAGAAACGGGAACCCCGAGACGGAGTTCGAGTTGGTGCTCTTGCGAACGCTCAAGACAGCCGTGCACGAGACGAGCCATATGTTCACGCTGCTGCATTGCACGAAATACGAATGCAACATGTGTGGTTGTAATAGCCGCGAGGAAGGCGACCGGCGGCCACTGGCGCTCTGCCCGGAGTGCCTGGCGAAGGTGTGCTGGGCGACGAAGACCGACCCTGCCCTGCGCTACAGAAAGCTGATCGAATTCTGCAAACGCACGAAGCTTGATGATACGGCCGCGTTTTATGAGAAGCTCTTGAAGGCGCTGGAGGGTGTTTCTCGGATTGATTTGCGGTAAGTTTTACGAATGCGTTGCGATGCTCTCTCGCGCAAAACAACCGGAGGTGTAGCGCCCCGCGCCCCCGCGGGGCGTCTTCAAGCAACGCAAATCCTGTCGTAGGCCAAGACGCCCTGCGAGCGAGCAGCGAGCGTTACGCCGAGTGACCGGGAATCCAGAGCTAACCAAGATTTAATGCGGGGACTGGATTCCCGCCTTCGCGGGAATGACATATCGTGGTGCTTCTTGACCACGAGTAAATTTATCTACAGAGCAAGTGAATCCCTATGGCCACGAGCAAAGCCACAACCGTACGTGAGTATCTCGACGGCCTGCCCGATGACCGGCGCAAGGCGCTTGAGGCCGTGCGCAAGGTGATTCGCAAGAATATCGACAAGCGCTGCAAGGAGGGCATGCAGTACGGCATGATCGGTTACTTCGTGCCGCACAAGGTGTATCCGCCCGGCTATCACGCCGACCCGAAGCAGCCTCTGCCCTTCGCGGGCCTCGCGTCGCAGAAGAACCACATGTCGCTCTACCTTCTCTGCGTGTATGGCGATAAGGAGGCGGAGCGCTGGCTGCGCGCGGCGTGGAAAAAGACAGGCAAGAAGCTCGACATGGGGAAGTCGTGCATCCGCTTCAAGAGGGCAGAGGATTTACCGCTCGAGCTGGTCGGCGAGGTTTTCGCGCGCGCAAGCGTCGCAAAGCTGATCAAGACCTACGAGGCTGTTATGAAGAGGCCAAGAAAAGGCAAGGGGCGCGGGTAGGGAGAATGGATAGATACAATTCGAATAGGAATGCTACTCCCCACCTTCCGCGTATCCGACAGCCAATCCCGTTTTCATGTCGATGATGGATACAATTTTGTAGTCCACGACCAAGCCGCCATTCACGTACACGTCAAAGTACACATTCCTTCGACCGTCTGAGGCTTGCAATGCTACTGGCTGAACAACAATATTGTCTTGCTGCCCCGTTATATCGTAATGCCCAGCTGCTAATCGACTTGCCAACTCCGTCGCCGCTTTCAAAACTTGCTGCTCTATCCCGGCCAGAGATTTGACGTCTTCCTCTGCAACTCTTGGAAGCGTCTCGAAGTGGTACGCAACAATATCTTTGAAGTTGACGGGAGCGCGCTTCTCGGAGGTGTCGTCCGGCGCACTCGCACACCCTACGGCCACGGCCACACAGATGGGCAGAACGATGAGTTTCATGCGAGTATGATATCATCAGCCACGCACACCGCATTGGCAGCATCGCCGCCCCTTTGAAAACCCGCTTTCAAAGCGAAAAGAGCTTTGAAAGAAATTGCCTATAAATTTTCAAAGCGTTGGTGTATCGTATAACTCGCATAATCCGGCGGTTGTGCCGCTTTACGTGGAAAGACATCATATGAACCCCAAGGATTTCCAATCAAAGGCCGCCGGGCGGGTGATCCGCGCCCCGGCTGGCTATTGGGCGTTCATTCCGGCGCCGCCGCCACCGGACATTGCATATACGCCGGGCCTCGCGCTGGCGCTGTCCCGCGCTGATGCAGCACTGAGCGAACTCTCCGGCCTTGGC
>JABWBM010000075.1 GCA_013360495.1 Planctomycetaceae bacterium | reverse complement strand
GTCAAAGTGAAGAATCCATAGGTCCTTGTGCTTCTCCCAGCAGGCTTTGACGTTGCCATAGCTGACCGTGTGCTCGCCGCCGATCAGCACGGGAATCTTGTTGGCAGCGACGACTTGCTTCGACACGGCGTAAATGCGCTTGTTGATCTCCTCGCCGTCGCAATCGCAGTTGAGTTCGTCGAGGGTGCAGACCCCGGCCTTCGGCACGATCTCGGCGTCGAGCTGATCGTCGTAGAGTTCAACCTGCTGCGACGCGGTGCGAATGGCACGCGGGCCCCCCGCAGTGCCTCCGCCGTAGCTGACCGTGTGCTCGTATCCGGCCTGCACGATCACATAGCGCGCGTTCTTGAAGCTCGCGATTTTCTTCGGAATGCCGAAGTAGTTGTCCTCGGACGTGACTTCAAGCGAAGCGATGGAAAGGGCAGTACCGTTGGTGTTTGTACTCTTGCTGGCCTTGGCCGTTCTTGTTGATGCTTTGCTTGTCGGTTTTGTCTTCGTTGCCATGGCTTCCTATCCCTGTGAAACCGCCTCAAGTGTCGTGCCCGACTTTGCATCGGACGATGTCGCTACGCCAGATTGTACCTGCGAGAGGTGCGCGAGGTAGGGAATGATCGAGATCACACTCAACGCGGCAGCCGCAGCGACGGAAATCCAGACGGTCCATTCCAAGACTGCGAACAATTCATGGGTCTTGAGGAGCGGCGCCAACTGCCGGTCATAACTACGCACAATCTCGACGGCGATCACCAGCAGCCCCGCGTAGCACTGCACGCCCACCTTGATCTTGCCGATCAGCTTGGCGCCCATGGTTACGCCGAGACGCAACGCTGTGGGGCGGACATACAGATGCTGTAAAAGTTCGCGGGCGACGAAGGGGACGGCGAGCCAGGCGGGGATGATGTCGAGCGCCGCGAAGGTGAGGAAAAGCGTGACAAAAAAGAAAGCGTCCGCGATCGGGTCGGCCAGCTTGCCGAAGTTTGACGCCGTTTTGTGCTTACGGGCATAGTACCCGTCAAGCGCGTCGCTGATCATGGCGACAACGGCGATGACAAAGGCAATGAAGAGACAGATATGGCCGCCGGTGACGAAGAACACGACCCAAAGGGGCGTGAGCACGAAACGCATGAATGTATAGAAATTGGCGAGGTTGAACCTGCGGCGCTTGGAACTTACGGATTGTGTCGCTGGTGCCGGTTCTGTCACGTCGATGCCTTTAAGATAGACCGCTTTCCCGCATTGTCATTCCTGCGAAAGCAGGAATCCATCTTTGTCTTATAATAACTGCATAAGATGGATCCCCGGTCACTCGGCGTAACGCTCGCTATTCGCTCGCTTGCCTCATGCCTGCGCGGGGATGACAGACAAGGCGATATCCCTTTCGTCCGCGTTGACTCCGAAGTCGATTCAGGATATATCCAGTCCATAATTACGGAATAGGGAGAGCGATGGCATCCGGAATGGATGTGCCTCGCAACCGGCATAGACAACCCTTCGATACAGAGGAGAGAACATGGGAATTCGCATCGGACAAGACGCCCCCGACTTCACCGCGCAATCGGTGGTCGGAAGCGGCGACTTCAAATCAATCACGCTGAGCGAAGGCGGATGGAAGGCGGGGAAGTGGACCGTGCTCTACTTCTATCCCCTCGACTTCACCTTTGTCTGACCGACTGAAATCCGCGCATTCGACGACGCCACCAAGGGCCTCGCCGAATGCAACACCCAAGTTGTGGGT
This sequence comes from Planctomycetaceae bacterium, assembly GCA_013360495.1. Taxonomy (GTDB): domain Bacteria; phylum Planctomycetota; class UBA8742; order UBA2392; family JABWBM01; genus JABWBM01. The sequence goes on along the minus strand of JABWBM010000075.1, from coordinate 13,150 downwards.
GTTTCAGTCGACAGCCAGTTCAGCCACAAAGGGTGGCTCAGCAGCGGCGGCATCACCGAGACCAAAAAGCTCAATCACCCGCTGGTCGCCGACCTGACCAAGAACATCAGCCGCGACTATGGCGTGCTCAAGGAAGAGGCCGGCATCGCGCTGCGCGGCACCTTCATCATCGACGGCAAGGGCAAAATCCGCCACTATTCGTGCGAGGACGCACCCATCGGCCGTAACGTCGACGAAGTGGTGCGCCTCGTGAAGGCCTACCAGCACGTCGAGAAGGCCGCCGGCAAGGAAGTCTGCCCGGCCAACTGGAAGCCCGGCGCAGCCGCCATCAAGGTCGGCTAGCGGGCAAAGCCCGCCGTTATTGTGGGCTTCTTGGTAGGCAACGCCAATTGAGCGCGTCTACGCCGCGCAGAAAAGAGTTCGTAAGCAGTTCATTGCGGCAGCCCTCGGGCCGCCGCAATGCGTTAAGCCAAATGCAAATTGGAGATTGGATTGTTTCTGTCATGCCCGCGAAGGCGGGCAGTCTTCTTTGTGTCTCTGATTCCCGCCTGACTTCGGCGAGCTCAGTCGAGTCGCGCGGGAATGACATGAAACGCTACTTCTTCGGGCCGAGGTCGCCAAGGTGTTTGCGCGTGTCCTTGTCGCGGCCATCCGCCCGTGGCGGCTTAAAATCGCTGGACTCCGGATGCCTATCGGCGGCGATGGCCTGCCCCAATGTTTCCTCGGAGAAGCGCGCTTCGTCGCGCGGTTCGAGCGTGACGTCGAGCAAGTCGCGCGCCGCGCGATAGGGCGAGATGGAACGCGCCGCGACGCCCGCCAGCAAACGGTCGAACTCATCGCGCAGGCGTGGGCTTTCGAGGGCATGATTGCCAAGGAGGGCGAGCCAGAGCTGTTTGAGCCGTCGGCGCAGGCGTTGCTCGCGCACCTCTTCCATCATTCCGTGCTTGGTGAGGAACGCGCGGTGATCGTCAATCGCTTTGAGCAGTTCGGGTACGCCATCGCCCTGTGTAGCGATGGTTTTGAGCACCGGCGGTATCCATGAGTTCGGCCCGTGCTGCCGGACTTCAAGCGCTGAGCCCAAATCCATCAAGAAACGCGCGGTCCGCGCGTGGTCGGCCTTGTTGACGACGATGATATCGGCCACTTCCATCAATCCGGCCTTCAAGCCCTGAATCGTGTCGCCGCCCTCGGGGTTGAGCACAAGGATAGTGGTGTCGCAGGCGGATGCGATGTCCACCTCATTTTGCCCGACGCCGACAGTCTCGACGATGATAGTCGGGTAGCCTGCCGCTTCAAGCACGTCACACGCAGCTTCAGTCGCTTCCGACAGACCACCGAGCGCCCCGCGCGACGCCATGGAGCGGATGAAGACTCCCTTGTCATCGCTGATCTCGTGCATGCGAAAGCGATCGCCCAGCAATGCGCCGCCCGTGAAAGGCGAGCTTGGGTCAATGGCAACGATGGCGACAGAGGACGCATTGGGTCGCGCGCGCAAAGAAGCCGTCATCGCGGAAACAAGCGTCGACTTGCCCGTTCCTGGCGGGCCGGTGACGCCGATACGTGTGGCTGCTCCCGTATGGGCATGGATCAGATCGAGGAGAGCAAGCGCAGTCTCGCCGCCCGATTCGACGTGGGAGATGGCGCGGCCAAGGGCAACCTGTGAACCTTTGCGCAGGTTTTCCAGCAGTTCGGCGGCCTCGGCGGAGCCATCGTCCATAACCGCATTGTGCCGCGAACGCGGGAATAATCTATACTGGTGAGGTCGCCAGAACGATCGGGAGTGGGTATGGGAACGCTTGTGCGGAACGCTACGGTCGCTCTGGCGTTCATATGGACGTTCCATGCCTCCGTCGGCGTTGCAGCCGAACCAGAGAACAACCAGCCACCCGCACAGGGATTGGAAGTTTTTGTCAATGCGCTTGCCGAAAAAGCCGCGCTGTATGAAAAAGCCGGACAACGAGCAGAAGTTTGCGCCATGGCCGGCCGGGCGCTGTTCTTCAAATCCGACCATGCGGCAGCCGCAAAGCTCAGACTCGACAACGTCGCCGCCGGAAACGCTCCGGGCAAACCTCAGAAAATAGGCCCCGCCGATCTCAAAAAAGCTGACACGAATATTCAGCAGGCGCTTTCCAATTCAATCGCAACGTTTGTGGAAGAAGCCGTCAACGCCAAACGGTTCAGCGACGCCGGATACTGGATTCGCCTGACGGCGGAGGCCCACGCCAAGGGCGCCGGCGATACGAAACAGGCGGAGACCGTTCACAAGTCCCTGCGCGGCCACATCGCGAAGCTGGTCGAAGGCCATGCGTTATGGCCTGCGCGAAGCGCGCTGATAAGCCTTGCAGCGATGGAAGTGTCCGCGGCAGAGAAAAAGGAACGCGAGAAGGCGCTTTCCGATGTGAATGCCCAACTCAAGACCGATATCGAAGAACGCGACACGACCATCGCCACGATCATGGGCGGCGTATCTCCTCCGCCGGAAAAATCAAAAAACAAGGGCGGGAAGAACAAGTCCGGCAACGACAAGCCCGAGAAAAAGCCCGGCAAAGGGTATTGTGAGCTCAAGGCAAGCGCGCACGAGATGCGCTATTTCCTCTCGCTGCCTGAGGGCTTCGACGCGGCAAACGCGGCGCGCTATCCCGTCATCGTCTCCGTCAACGGCAGCGGGGCGGACTATGAACTCGAGATCAAAAGCTGGGCCGGCCCTCATCGCGGGCGTGGCTACATTTTCGTCGCCCCGGTGACGACCAGCAACACGGATAAGCAGCAATATCCCGATGCCGCTGGATCTTCATCGGGACCGAAGGCGCTCGCATTCGACGTTGCCGGCGTGCAAGCGGTGCTCGACGATATTGAGGACCGTTTCCTCGGCGATCGCGAACGGTTTTTCGTGTCCGGATTTTCGGGCGGCGGAAACTTCACCTACTACAGCGCCTTGTGGAACCACCAGCGCTGGCGGGCGGCCGTACCCCGCAACCCGAACTATTTCGGCGATGCGAAATACGGCGATCCCTACGGCCTCTCAAAAAAAGCTGTGCCCGAAACCGACATTCACTTTCCGGTGTATATTTTTACGTCTGGCGACGACGAGCATAAGGAATCGACCTTTGGAAAAACGCCGGGCATCGAGTCACAAACGCAGGAGGCCCTGCGCGACTTTAAGAAATTCCGTTACGTATGCGTGCAACGCACGGAAATCCCGGGCCTCAAACACGGCCAGACCCACAAGTACTACGACAAGATTCTCGAATGGCTCGACGCCGTGCAAAAAGGAACACACTTCAGCCGGTCTCAAAAGTAGCGCTCTTACCGGCCTTCGCCCGCCGGGCGCAAATACTTCTCCGGCCCGGCGATAAACGCATCCCGGCAATCCTCACAGCAGAAGTAATAGCGTTGCCCTTTGTAGTCGGCGAAGGGCGTGGTCTCGTCGATGCGGACGCGAACGCAGCCAAGGTCGCCGTTGAATCGGCACACCACGCATTCGGCCACCGGACGAGGATCATCCGTATCGATAATAGCGCAGGCGGCGAACAGCGTGCTCGCGATAACAAACACGCCGCTCGCCAGCAATGCGCGCACCTGCATGATTCCTAGAACGAGAAGTTCAGGCTGAACGTAAGTTTGAAGTCCGTTTCTTGCTGCTCATCGTTGAGATTCTGGACGACGGGAAATTGTCCCGCGAAGCTCGCGGCCATCCACTCCGCAATACCGAAACGCAAGCCCGGCGAAAGGAAGAACACCGGGCCGCCGGAATTGGAAACGCTTTCGCCATCTTCCTCATTTTCAAACTGGTCCCGTAAGGTCGCTTCGCCAAAGACCGACACCTGCGGGAATGTGGCGGCGCTTTCTGTCAAGCGGTAAGCGAGCGCCATGCTGTAGACCGTGGCGTCACCGATCTTGAAGTTCTTGTTCTCGGTGCGGAACGTGTGCTGGATACTGGCGTCGAAGGATGTCTGCGGACTGAGCCAACGCGAATAAGCTGCGCCAAACGAGTAGTCGTATGCTCCGCTGCCGGGTTGCAGGGACGGTTCGAGCGGCTCGTCCTCGCCGTCACCGGTTTCCTCGTCGTCGCCCCAGGGGAACTTGATGCCGCCGAAAACGGAAAGGTGGCCTTCTGGTCCGCTCGAAAGGCAAAGCTTCGCGTTTAGCCATGGGTCGGTCATACCGGAGATGTCACCGAAGTTGTGGAAGCCGTACGACTCATCGCCGTGAATGTGGCCTTCGCGGAGATCTTCCCCGTGGTAGATGCCAAAGGACGCGCCGATCTGGAAGTTGTCGAACAGGCCGTAGGTCAGCTCGAAAGTCTTGAGCATACTCCAGCGCAAGGCGTCAAAGTGAGCGTCGTCGCCGCTGACATTGAACGTTCGGTTACGGATGTTCGTCTCGGACAGTTCCTCATAGCTCGTGAAGTCGAGACGCGCGCTGAGCGAGAATTCTCCGGGCTTGAGTATCTCGCCCGATTGTGTGCCGATACCGCCGCCCGATGTTCCAGGCCCATGATCTGCGCGCAACGCAGGATTGAACGCCAAGAGCATTCCGGCTGCGATAACGCTGACACTTGCACGTCGGAACATTTCTTTCCTTTCACTGAGTTGACTTTGAGAACCTGACGTGGATACGCGGACTCCGCCGCCCGTTCAACACGGGCATCTTGTAATGCATTCCTTCGATTGCAAGGACTCGCGCGGCCGGATCGGGGGAGCCTACTTCACGCTCAGTTGCACGCCGAATTTGCGAAGCTTCGATTTCTCGTCGTCGAGGTCGTGGCCGGTCATGGGGTGTTCGTCGAGCCAGTCGGGCGTGAAGGCCAGCTTGACCGATGCGCCCGAGGCCTGAACGCTGAACACGCCGATCTCCTTCGACGCGCGTGCGCGCGCGAGGCACACCGCAAGCCGCAGGATCACGCACATCCGCATGGCAAGCGCCACACGGTACTGCGGCATCTTCTCCAGCATGTCGAGGCGCGGTTTTCTGCGGTGGTTGAGCACCAGAAAGGCAAGCAGGTCCTGATCCTCGCGCGAGAATCCCGGCATGTCGGAGTGCTGGACGAGATAGGAGCTGTGTTTGTGGTAGCCGCTGTAGGAGACCGACAGTCCGATCTCGTGGAGCTTGGCGGCCCAGCTCAGGTATTGCCGCGCCTGATCGCGCGCGGGACACCAGTTGCCGAGCTGGTCGAGCAATGCGAGCGCCGCGCGCTCTACCCGCCCCGCCTGTCCGAGATCGACGTGGTAGCGTTCAACGAATCGCTGGATCGTGCGGTCGCGCACGTCCTCATGGTGGATGCGGCCGATGATGTCGAAGATCAAGCCTTCGCGTAGCGCTTCCGCTGACGCCGTCATGCTTGAGATTCCAAAACTTTCGAACAACGCCTGCAGGATCGCGACGCCGCCGGCGATTACCGGCGCACGTTCATCGGACAGACCGTCGACCTTCAGATGTTCGAGGTCTTTCGCATCCCAAAGAACCTTCGCGAGTTCCTTGATACCCTTCGCCGTGATGCCCGAACCGTTTGCCCAGTTGTTCGCGCGCAACACTTCGTCCACCGCGCGAATCGTACCCGAACAGCCATAGCACACGTCCCACGACAACTCGCGGTAGCGCTTTCTGATGGACTGCAGTTCCGACGACGCGGCGACGACCGCTTCCTTATACGCCTGCTTGTCGACCATCCCTCCCTTGAAGAATTGCGCGCTGAAAGTCACGCAGCCCATCTGCAGACTGTCCATCTGCAAGGGTTCGAGTCCGTCACCGAGGATGCACTCGGTGCTGCCGCCGCCGATGTCGACGACGAGCTTTCGTCCACCCACCTCGGGAAGGCTGTGGACGACGCCGGCGTAGATCAGGCGGGCTTCCTCCTTGCCTGGGATGATCTCGATCGGATGGCCGAGGATTTCTTCGCACTGGGCGATGAAGGGGCGGGCATAGCGCGCGGTGCGTAAGGTATTGGTTCCAACACAGCGAACACGGTCATGGGGCAGGTTATGGATACGCTGGCCAAAGCGCCGCAGGCAGTCGAGCGCGCGGCGGCAGGCGTCAGGCTTGAGGCGGCGTTTCTCGTCGAGTCCCTCCGCGAGGGCGACTCGCTCGCGCATGCGGTCGATGACGTCGAAATGACCGTCCACGACACGGGCGACGAGCATGTGAAAGCTGTTGGATCCGAGATCCACGGCGGCGACGGTCGGAAAGCGCGCGGTGTCTTGAGGCATGTGTCTCGATTGTCATAAAACTTGTCGGACTTCATGCTATCACCCAAAGATGAAGAGAAAAGTGTGGAGAAACGAGCCGATTTGTCCTGCTTTAAGTGTTTTTCATATGTGAAGGTTTACCGTGCCTACACGAATTCTTTACAAATACAGGCTTCAATAAAGGGACAAGATCATTGATAATCCCTAACGGAGAAGCGCATGGCGCGTGAAAGCATCGTGATTGTAGAGGATGAACCGGATATTCGGGAGGTGATCGAATACAACCTCTCGCGCGAGGGATATAAAGTCACCTCGTCCGGCGACGGCCAATCCGGTTTGGAGACCGTTCGTAAAGAAGCCCCCGACCTCGTGGTGCTCGACCTGATGCTTCCCGGCGTGGACGGCATCGAAATCTGCCGCCGCCTGAAGGCTGACCCGCTCACGCGCGGGATCCCGATCATCATGGTGACCGCCAAGGGCGAGGAGAGCGACGTGGTGCTCGGCCTCGGCGTCGGCGCCGACGACTACGTCAGCAAGCCCTTCAGCCCGAAAGCGCTCATGGCCCGCGTCAAAGCCGTGTTAAGACGCGGCTCGCTCAAGGAGGAGCGTGGCGCCGGCGAACGTCTCGTCTATGGCGGGCTTGCCATCGACGCTGCCCGTCACGAAGTGCGGGTGGATGGCAAGTCGGAGGAATTCACCGCGACGGAGTTCAGATTGCTGCATATCCTCGCATCCAACCCGGAGCGCGTATTCACCCGCGACCACCTGATCCGGCGGGTGATCGGCGAACACGCCATCGTCAACGACCGCAATATCGACGTGCATGTGCGCGCGATCCGCAAGAAACTCGGGCCTTACCGCGAAGTGGTGCGTACCATGCGCGGCGTGGGCTACCGCTTCCGGCCGCTCGAGGAGAGCGAGGAATAGGCGGCTGGTGGAACGTATGGCGCGATCACGCTTCTTTTGGACGCTCTACTTCGGCTGCCTGCTTCTTGTTGTCATAGCCACGATTGCCGCCATCCTGCTCGTCGCTCCGGCCTCCGGCGCGCGAGCATTCGTCGTCGCGCTCGCGATCATCGCCATCGCGGCCGTCTTCGCCTTCGTTTTCGCGGCACGAATCGCGCGCAAGTTCGAGCGGCCGCTCGAAGAGCTTGCCAGCGCGGCGCAGGCCATCGCTGACGGCGACTATACGCGGGAAGCACGGTCGGGCGGTGGGGGAGAGACCGCGAAACTTGCCGAGGCGCTCAATCGCATGGCAAAGCTCGTGCGCGAGCGCATGGACACTATTGGGAAGGAAAGGAATCAGGTCTTGGCGATTCTCTCCAGCATGGTCGAAGGCGTGATCGCTGTCGATGCCGAGCAACACGTCGTGCATATGAACAAGGCAGCCGCGTCGATCCTCGGCACGAACATCGAGACCTGCGCGGGAAAACCCGTGTGGGAAGTGGTACGCATCTCTGCCATCAACGAAGCCACCGATCAGGTCATGCAGGACGGAAAGGAAAGCACCGGCGAAACCCGAATCACCACGGCAGCCGGGCTGGAGCGCGTGATCGAGATCCATGCGGCGCCCCTGCGTGACACGCAAGGCGGGACGGCTGGCGCGGTGGTGGTGCTCTTCGACTTAACAGAGCTGCGCCGGCTCGAAGCGGTGCGCCGCGACTTTGTCGCGAACGTTTCGCACGAGTTGAAAACGCCGCTCGCCGCCATTCGCGGGCTGGTGGAGACTTTGCTTGACGATCCGGTCATGCCCTCGCACACGCGCACACGCTTTCTCGAGAAGGCGCGCTCGCAAACCAACCGCCTCACCAATATCGTGTCGGATCTGCTGACGCTCTCGCGCATCGAATCTCAGGACGACGGGCTCGAGCGCGCATCGGTCGATCTGCGGCGCATCGTGCTCGACGTGGTGCGTTTGCTTGGCGCCGATGCCGAAGGGAAGAACATCAAGCTCGAGGCGATCCTTCCCGAGCAGCAACGCGCCAACGTGCTCGGCGACGACGAGGGGCTGCGTCAGGCCGTCAGCAACCTGATCGTCAACGCCATCAAATATACGCCGGAGGGCGGTACTGTGTCGGTTCGTCTCGCCTGCGACAACGGGCAGGCGCGTCTCGAAGTCGAGGACACCGGCATAGGCATCGAACAGAAGCACCTCGGACGGATCTTCGAGCGCTTTTATCGTGTGGACAAGGCCCGTTCACGCGATCTTGGCGGCACGGGTCTCGGCCTTTCGATCGTCAAGCACGTGGCCACGTCGGCTGGCGGTTCGGTGGATGTGCGAAGCGTCTTCGGCAAGGGCTCGACGTTTTCGATCCAGCTTCCCCTCGACACGAATGGCGACTGACAGTCACCGCTTTTGTCGCGCCTTTATCTCGTCTTGGCTGAATCTACACACTCGGAAAGCACAATGCGCCGCGCTTGAAGCCGGTATCCGCCCGTACCGGAAGCGGATTCCGGGGGGCGGTGGAGAACTGCGCTCTATACTGACAACGCAACAAGCCATATGATGGACCAGCCTACACCTCCGGGCGGCGACGGTTCCGACGCGCGGGACGGCGCGCATCAATCGGCAGGTGGGGAACTTCGACACTCAAGCGGGCGGCGTTGGTTCCGCATTCCGCGACAGGGAGCAAGGATGTCAAAACATCTCGAACGTGATCTCAAACACATCGAAAAGGAACTCCTGACCGTCGGGACTTTGGTCGAGGAAGCCATCAACAAGGCGATGACGTCCTTGATCGACAAGAACGAAGAACTCGCCAACGAAGTGATTGCTGGAGACAAGAAGATCGACGCCAAGGAAGTGGAGATCGAAGAGCACTGCCTCAAGGTGCTCGCGCTCAACCAGCCTTTGGCCAGCGACCTGCGTTTCATTATTACCGTGCTCAAGGTCAACAACGATCTCGAGCGCATGGGCGACCACGCCGTGAACATCGCCAAGCGCGCGCGGCATATCGCCCGCGACGAGGGGCTGGTCATACCTGTTGACTTCCGTCCTATCGCGGAGAGTGTCCGCACGATGGTGAGCAAAAGTCTTGACGCGCTGGTGAACGTCGATATCCGTCTGGCCAAAAAAATTCTCGAAGACGACGATATTGTGGACGAGCAGAACAAGAAAATGATCCGCGAGCTTATCGCTATCATGAAGGAACACCCCGCGTCGATTCCGAGTTGCATGGACATGGTGTCTGCGTCGAAACAACTCGAGCGCGTCGGCGACCTCGCGACGAATATCGCCGAGGACATTATTTTCATGGTCGAGGGCGATGTGGTGCGCCACCGCGCCCACCGCATCCACCGCGACCCGGTGCGCTAGAGGATTTTTTTCAGTTCTTCGGTGAGTCGCGGCAGGATTTCGAAAGCGTCGCCGACGATGCCGTAGTTCGCCACCTTGAAGATCGGCGCTTGCGGGTCCTTGTTGATGGCGACGATCACCTTCGAGCTCGACATGCCCGCGAGGTGCTGGATCGCGCCGGATACAGCCACCGCGATGTAGAGTTTCGGGCTGACCGTCTTGCCGGTCTGGCCAACCTGCTCGCCGTGGGGGCGCCAGCCCGCGTCCACCACCGCACGCGATGCGCCCGTGGCAGCGCCGAGCACGCCCGCGAGATTCTCGATCAGGTTCCAGTTTTCGGGACCTTTCAAGCCGCGGCCGCCAGTGACGATGATCTCCGCTTCCGCGACGTCGAGCTTCCCGCCCGTGGCAGCGAGTGTCTCGGTGACGACGGCCTTGAAATCGGCGCGGCCGATTCCCGGAGCGGTGTTTTCGACCGCGCAGGTTCCTCCGGTCTCGGTCGCAGGGAAAACATTCGGGCGCAGCGATGCGACGAACACACCGTCGATCTCGATGTTCACGTATCCCTTGCCGGCGTAGACGGGGCGCTTGGCGCTGATCTTGCCAGCGCTGCCATTGAGTTCCGTAATGTCGGCGGCATAGCCCGCATCGAGCCTTGCTGCCACGCGCGGCGCGAGGTCGCGGCCCTGTGCAGTGGCAGAGAAAAGCACGGCACCTGCGTTGCCCGCCTTGGCGATATTCGCAATGGCTACTGCGAAGCCGTCTTGGCTGTAATTATCGAAAGCGCTGTCGGCGACATGGTGGGCTGTCGCGATGCCGTACTTCCCGAGATCGGCGACATTCTGCGCGCTGCCAATAACGATCGCGCGCGCCTTGCTCCCGAGCGCGTCGGCGAGGCGCTTGCCAGCACTCGCGGCTTCGAAGCTCGCCTTGACGATCTTGCCACCCTTGCTTTGAACATACACGTATACGTCGCTCATGGTGTCTCGCCTCAATGGTGTTAGATGACTTTTGCTTCGCTGCGCAACGCGGTGATCAAAGCTGGTACCGCGTCCGGCCCCTCGCCAACGATACGGCCCTCGGGGCGCGGCGGCGGGAGCTCCATAGACGCGATGCGGGTTTTCGGCGCGTCGAGCTTGACGGCGACTTCCTCCACCGTCTTCTTCTTCGCCATCATGATGCCCTTCATGCTGGCATAGCGCGGCGTGTTGAGGCCCTTTTGGCAGGTCACGACGGCAGGCAGGGAGAACTCCACCTTCTCGCGGCCACCCTCGATCTGGCGTTCGGCGGTCGCCTTCGTGCCGTTGATCTCGAGCGCGACAGCCACCGTGACGCAGGGCAGCCCAAGCTTCTCCGCGAGGTACTGGCCGAGCGCGGTGTTGTCATCATCGACCGCCTGCTTGCCGAGCAGGACGAGGTCGGGCTTCATATCCGCAAGCTTCTTGGCGATCGCTCCGGCAAGGCTCCACGCGTCGCAGAAGTTTGTTTCTGCCTCAAGCAGTACGCCGGCGTCAACGCCCATGGCAAGCGCCGTGCGAATTTCTTTGGTGCAGTCCTTGTTGCCCACCGACATGACGATGGTTTCGCCGCCATGCTTCTCTTTGAGCAGGATGGCTTCCTCGATGGCGAACTCGTCGTAGGGGTTGAGGATGTAGTTGACGCCGGCGGGGTCGAGGGATTTTCCTGCTACCTTGACCTTCGTTTCCGTATCCGGCACACGCTTCACTAAAACCACGATCTTCATGTCAAGGATCTCCGGTTGCTCACATCTTGGCGTTTGTATAAATCTGACGAATTCAGCAATGTCTCATTTCTGGAGCTTGGCTCTTGCGCGCGGGAACATTACATTAGCCCCGCGTCCAAGGGCAAGCCCATTCAAGGCGGTTCTTCTATGAATATATCCCCCGAAGATCAAACCCTGCTGCTCGATATCGCGCGCCGCTCGATCGCGGCCACGGCCACAAAAAAGCCCCTCCCGGAATTGCCCCACGAAACCAGCTTCGAGCTCCAGTGTGGCATGGGCGCCTTCGTTACCATTCGTGGACTCAAGGGAGAATTGCGCGGCTGTATCGGCAATGTCGTTGCCCATTCGCCGTTGATCGAGACAGTGCGTGAGATGGCGATTGCTGCCGCGAGCCGGGACACGCGCTTTGCTCCTATCAGCGCCGCCGAGGTTGCGGGGTTGAAGGTAGAGGTTTCCGTGTTATCGCCGCTGGAGGAGTTAAAGCCCGAAAAAGTTATCGTCGGCAAACATGGCCTGATCGTGCGGCGCGGGCCGAACTCGGGCTTGCTGCTGCCACAGGTGGCGACGGAGAACCGCATGGGCCGCGAACAATTTCTGGCGGAGACGTGCCGCAAGGCGGGGTTGCCGCCCGACGCATGGAAGGTTCCAGCCACAACGATTTACGGATTTAGCGCACAGGTGTTTGGGGATGGGTGACTAGAGCCGCTGTTTTCGCCGAATTGAGAAAATCGTGGATCGCTTGGGTGTTGGAGGCACATTGTCCGGCTGCGGCAGACCTACTCGATCACTTTGGCCTTCGAGACGTTACCAGTCGGGTGGGTGAGGCGGTCGATGCGGGCGGTGACGTCGGGGACGGCTGGGACTGCGCCGCGGGTGATGCGGATTTTTCTCACGCTGCGTTCGTTGGCTTCGATCACCTTGATGTGTACATCGTCGAGCGGCACCCGCTCGCCGATGCGCGGGATGCGCCCGAGGTGCGCCGCGATCAGGCCGCCAACACTGGTGTATTCGCTCGATTCCGGCAGCTTGCAATCGAACTCGTGGTTCAGGTCGTCAACCTTCATGCGCGCGTCGACCTCGATCACGTCGGGGCTGATGCGGCGAAACCCGGTGGGGGAGTCGGCGGCCTCGTTCCAGTCGAATTCATCCTGCAGATCGCCGACAAGTTCCTCAAGAACGTCTTCCATCGTGACGATGCCGGCTGTCCCGCCGAACTCGTCGAGCACCACGGCGATCTGCGTGCGTTTGGCGCGGAATTCCTTTAGAAGCTCATCGAGCTTCTTCGATTCCGGCACGAACATCGGCGCGCGCATAATCTCCTTGAGCGGCGGCAATTGCTCGCCACGCGCTTTCCAGTAGCGCGCGGCGTCGCGCACGTAAAAGATGCCGACGATCCGGTCGCGGCTATCGGATTCGAACACCGGCAGCCGCGAATGCCCGTGGGCGCAAGCGAGCGCCATGGCGGTGTCGATGCCTTCCTCGACGCTTATGCCCATGACTTCGGTGCGCGGCGTCATGATGCTCTCGATGGTTTCGTCAGAGAATTCGAGGGCGGAGGAGATGATCTTGCGCTCGTCCCCGGTAATCACGCCGTCGCGCTCGGCCTCGTCGAGGTGGTCCTCGATGTCTTCCTCGAATTCTTCTTCTTTGCTCTCGATCGCTCCAGCTTCATCGCCGCGCACCTTCGCTACACCGGCATGGAGCGCGTTGGAGAGCTTGACGAAGGGCGCGAAGAACCACGCAATCGAATCGAAGAGCGGCAGGAAGCGCGCGAGGATTTTCTCGGTGGCGTGGCGTGCCCAGACCGCTGGGAGGATTCCCACGCACAGCACAGCCATGATTACCGTTCCAATCATCGCCTCAAGCACCGCCGTGCGGGTGTAATGTTCGACGCCGCCGAACATGAGCAACAGGCCCGACAAGCAG
>JABWBM010000074.1 GCA_013360495.1 Planctomycetaceae bacterium | reverse complement strand
CGCTTTCCAACGGTGCTCTTGTTTCCGTCAAAGAAAGTAAGGGCCGCAAGACCTGGCACTGGCGGCAGGACGTGCCGCACGTCGCCTATCTGATCAATCTGGTCGCCGGTGAATACAAGGAAGTCAAGGACTCGTGGAACGGCGTCGAGGTAAGCTACTACCACCACCCAGGCGATGAACAGCGCGCGCGCAACGCCTTCGCCACAACGCCGGAGATGGTGCGCTATTTCACGGAGAAGCTCGGAGTTCGCTACCCCTTCGCGCGCTACGCGCAGATTCCGGTGACCGAATTCTTCTTCGGCGGCATGGAGCATACATCGTCCACGACCATCACCGACCGTGAGCTTCACGACGACCGCGCGAAGTTGGACTTCAGTTCGAACCCGCTCGTTTCACACGAACTGGCTCACCAGTGGTTCGGCAACCTCGTCACCTGCAAGGACTGGAGCCACGCATGGCTGAATGAAGGGTTCGCCACCTACATGGACGGCTGCTGGATCGAGCATGAACTTGGCGCGGGCGAGTTCCAATACACCATGCTCCAAAAGATGGAGGGCTACCTAAAGGAAGATAGCTCCAAGTACCGCCGCCCGATCGTTTGCAACCGTTTTGAACAGCCTATTGATCTCTTCGACCGGCACCTCTACGCCAAGGGGGCCTGCGTGCTGCACCTGCTGCGCGCACAAGTCGGCGACGAGCGCTTCTGGGCGTCGATGAAGGAATATCTCTCGCGGCATGCCGGTAAAAGTGTCGTCACGCAGGATTTCGCCACTGCTGTTGAAGACGTGACCGGCTTCGCCATGGACGGATTTTTTGCGCAGTGGGTTTATGGTCAGGGACACCCCGCGCTCAAACTTTCGCTCGACTTCAACGACAAACGCAAAGCCGCCGAGCTCCGCGTCGCACAGACGCAAACGGACGTCCCGGTCTTCACCTTCAGCGTCGATGTCGCCCTTCACGTCGCGGACAAGAACGTGAACCACCGTATCGCTGTTACAGAGAAAGAGCAAACCTTCTCGCTCCCCTGCGACAAGCGGCCGGATTTCATCACCTTCGACGTAGGCAATACGCTGCTCAAAACTCTCGACCTTTCGGCATGGCCCCAAGACATGCTCATCGCCCAACTCAAGGCCAATTGCGACGTCGTCGCCCGCATCCACGCCGCCCGCGAGCTTGGCAAGCGCGCCTCGCAACAGGCACTCAATACTCTGATCGACGCGCTCAAAATCGACGCCCCATGGTATGTCACCGGCGAAGTGGCGCTCGCGCTCGGCAAGACCGGACGCGATCGCGCACGCGATGCTCTGATCGCCGCCATGGCGACACCCCGCCCGAAAGCCCGGCGCATGGTGGTGAAGGCGCTCGGAGAATTCGTGCGCGACGAGAAGGCAGGAGATGCGCTCATCGCAGTCATCAATAAAGGTGACGCCTCATATTACGTCGAGGCGGAGGCCTGCTCCTCCCTCGGCGCGATTCGCGATCCGCGCGTCTTCGACGTGTTGCCCAAGATTCTCAAAACCCGCGAGAGCCATAACGACGTGATTCGCAGCGCGTGCCTCGATGCATTCGCCGCATCGCGCGACAGCAAAGCCATCGAACTGATCCTGCCGTTCACCAAGCGCCCCACGTCCGTGCGGCTGCGCCAACAGGCTCTCAACTGTTTAGGGAAACTCGGCGCGGAACTGACGGCAGAACACCGCACCGCCATTCGCCGCGAGCTTGAGGATTCACTATGGGCGAAGAATGCCTTCGTGCTCTTCGGCGCCGCCGACGGGCTGGTGGAGCTTGGCGATAAGGAAGCGGTCGGCCCGCTCAAACGCCTCGCCCAGACCGCGCGGCCATCGCGCGTTCGCCTTCGCGCCGAGCGAGCAGCCGAGAAGCTTGCCGACAAATCGAAAACAGACGAATCGATCAAGACGCTCAAAGACGAATTGGAACAGCTCAAGAAAGATCATCGCAAACTGGTGGACAAAGTCGAAGCGCTTCAGCCCGAATCAAAACCTTCCTGAGATGATTCTCGGATTCGAAAGACCGATGATTATGACCAGTCCCATCGCCCACAGACTCGCCGCATCGCTCCCCTCCGCCACCGTGCGTATCGCGGATATTGCTTCCGCGCTGCGCCGAAATGGCGTCAAGATTCTCGACTTTTCCGCCGGACGCGCCTCCGAAGCCACACCGCAATACATCTGCGATGCCGCCCTCGACGCGATGCAACGGGGCGATACCCACCAGACGCCCGCGCGCGGCACTCCGGACTACCTCGCGGCCTGCGCGCAAAAGCTCGCGCGAGAGAACAACCTGCGAGTGGACCCAGACACGAACATCATTGCCACGATGGGCGTGAAACAGGGGCTTTTCCTCGGCCTGCTCGCCGTCATCAATCCCGGCGACGAGGTCATCGTCGAAGACCCCTGCTTCGTCAGCTACCAGCCGCTTATTCAGTACGTTGGCGGCGTTCCCATCGCGGTGCCTTTACGAAAAGAACACGGCTATCGCTGGCGTCAGGAAGACCTTGAGCGGGCGATCACGCCAAAAACACGCGGCATTCTCATCTGTAACCCCCACAATCCACTGGGAACCGTGATGACGACGCACGACCTTCAGTGCATCGCCAATGTCGCGATGAAACACCACCTGACGGTCTTCAGCGACGAAACCTATGAGCGGGTTACATGGGGAGGGCGCAAACACCTGTCTATCGCGGCGCTCCACGGCATGAGCGAGCGCACGCTGACCTTGATGACCTTCACCAAGAGTTACGCCATGGGCGGCTGGCGCACCGGCTTCGCCCGCGGCTCCGAACGGCTCATCAATGCCATGACCATCGCGCAGCAACATACGTTGACGTGCGCAAGCTCCATCAATCAGGCGGCAGCCGCGCGTGCCATCACGGAAACACGGCCGGAAGTTCGGGCCATGTGGAAGGATTGGGAAAGGCGCTGCGAGTACGCGGTCAAGGAAATCAATGCCATTCCCGGACTGTCGTGCGACATGCCAGAAGGCGGCTTTTACGCGTGGATCGATATTCGTCAACGCGAGCAATCCTCCGAAGCATTCTGTGAGCGGCTGCTCAACGATCATCATATCGCACTGGTCCCCGGCGCCGCTTTCGGCCCACGGGGCGAGGGTTTCGTGCGAATGACATGCGTGAAATCATGGGATGAACTGCGGGCGGGCATCGCGCTCCTGCGCGCGATTCTGTAACTCGATCCGATCAGGTGTCCCGGAATATTCAAAAATCTTCTTCTCGGTTTTCCGGCTTGTCGCCCTTATCCACATTTTCAGCTGCCACGATCACCTCCTCGAAGCGCACATGATTGCGGGCGGCTTCGAGGTCGTCGTCCTGCATCAGGTGATCGAAGTCTTCGTAGCCCAGTTTGATCGCGACAAGAAGTTCGTCGATCGCGCCGTCAAGATCGCCGGTCAAACTCAGTGAGCAAGCAAGATTGTAATGAACGAGCGGCGCCTCCGGCATGGCAGCCACCAGCTTCTTGTCCATCGCAAGCCCGTCCTTATAACGCCCGGCGGCCGTGTAGGCATGAGCGAGTTGTTCCATAGCGATGAGGTTGTCCGGCGTCTGCTCGAGCAAAGCCTCATACCATGCGATCTCGAAGTCGCGGGCAAGCTGGTCGAAGGTTGTGGCGGGCTGGGCCATAGGTTTATTGAGCGAATTTTCTTTTCGCATTTTCGGCGATAGAACGGTCTCGCCGCAGAGCATTCCAGTGATTGCGCTCCGCGAGTTCCAACGTCTCGTGCCATGAGGGCGGCCCGAGCGGGATCTCGACAGATATGGCAACGACCTTGCCTTCCATATCGGCCTCCACCTTCCACCACGGACGGATCACGGCATAGGTGCGCGACGCGTCAACCCACTTCGACGCGCGCTCGATCTTGTTCCGCCCCGGATCGTTCCACGACAAGAGTTTTCCGATCGTCGTGTAGTCCACAGTTCCCACCAATGGCGCGCGCTCAGGCTTCCACGCCTGATACGCTTCGAGCCTGGGAAGGTCGGCGGCCGCCTCGAAGTGCGGCATCAATTCCGCCACTGTCGTTGATATCTGGCCGCCGAGAGCGCCGCCTGTTCCAAGCCGGGGCGGCGTACTGCCGGGGTTTCCACGCGCGAGAGCGGAGATCACCACGCCATCGTTGTTGTCAGTTCTCATCGTGGCGGTAACAACGATCTCCGCGCCGTCCTTGAGCGCATAGATGGCTTTGGTGCGCGTGGACACGTCACAGTCCCAAAGTATGCGCCCGCGCGCGATCTCCTTCACAACGTCCTCGCGCGTCTGCTGCGAAGGTTTTCCAAGTTTCGCTGTCACCTCGCTTAGCATTGTTTTGCCGGGGATGATCGCCAGATCGCCAACAATGAGGGAGAATTCCCCAGGCCAGTGGGTCTGGGCGGAAGGCTTCGAATGTTGAGTATCGGTGTCCGGATCCGAACTGCACGACAGCACGCCGGTTGTGAGCGCAAAGAACAAGCATCCGATGATTAACCGGCGGGCCATATGCCTCCCCACTAGAGCGTTGAAAAACAGCCTGCTCTGCCAAGTCATAACTTGTTTTCGGCGGGGATGCCAGCTTGAACGGGTTGACGCGCGGACGAGCCCTCCGGCGCGGCAGGAGGAGCAGCCTTCTTCCCGCCCAACTCGCACCAGAGGTTCGCGGCGATCACGCACGCAGCGCCCGCCAGAAGCCAGAGCGTAAACTGGTCGTCGCCAAGGAATACCGACACAATGGTCGCGAAAATCGGCTCGGTGGTGTAGAGGATCGCCGCGCGGCTCGGGCTGATCTCCCGTTGCCAACGGTTCCATGTGTACGTGGCAAGCGCCGTAGCGAACACTGCCGTGATGACCACCGCCCGCATGATTTCACCGTTGGCGAAAAAGTCCGGGATGTGCGCCACGATGCCCGATGGGTCACCGATGACGCAGAGACTTACGATGCCCCCCACGCACGAGATCGGCACGAGCAGCAGCGTAATCGCGTTCGGATCCTCCCGGATCGTGGTGTAGTTCGTGTAGATCACAAAGAAACCGAACACGAACGCGCAGCCAAGCGTTAACACGCTGCCTAAAATCATATCGGACGTTTCAAGCTGCGTGGCCTGTTCGCCATCCCCGCCTGTGCCAAGTCCGATCAGCACCGCGCCAGCCACGGCGATCAATGCCGCGAGGAACACTCGCAATGGCGGCGGCTTGCGGAACACCACCCACATGATGATCGGCACGAAGATCGTCATCATGCTGGTGAGGAACGCCGACAGCGCGGGCGTCACCAGCCTTAGCCCATACACCTGTAAAAACATCGACACGAGGAAGAGCAGCCCCAAGAGCGTTGCATATCCCACTACCCGCCGGTTGAGTTTCGAGATGAGCTTGCGGTCGACGAGCAACAGCGCGAGCACGCACAAGCTCGCTACAGCGTAACGTATGGTGAGAAAGATGACCGGCGCCGCGTCCTTATGCTCTGGCGCGATGCGTTCGATCTCGGCCACCGCCCCCTTCATTAAAGGAAAGGTCGTTCCCCAGAAGAAACACATCAGCAAAAGCATAGAGAACGCCAACGCGTGGTTCCCCCGCTTCTCGGGATGCAATTCAAAGCCTGTATTCTTCTCCGTCATGGCGCCGCGAGCGTTGTAGACTCCCTGTTGCCGAAAGCAAGATGCCCATGAGCGACGTTGCCTCGATATTGAGAACGAATGTGTCCCGCGTGCGCGAACGCGTCGCGGCTGCCGCGCACCGCTCCGGCCGCGACCCCGGCGATGTGGTTCTCATCGCTGTTACCAAGTACCACGGCGCGGAAATTGCCGACGCTATCGTGCAGGCCGGCGTACATGACATCGGCGAGAATCGTCTGCAGGTGGCGAAGCCCAAATTCGCATCCATGACCACGAAACCCACGCGGCATTTCATCGGCCCCTTGCAAACCAACAAGGTGAAGCAGGTGTTGGAACTCTTTGACGTCGTCCACTCTGTGGATCGCATCGAACTCGCCCTCGAAATCAACAAGCGCGCCGCTCAGCTCGGCCGGAACGTTCCCTGCTTCGCTCAGGTCAACGTCAGCGGCGAGGCAAGCAAGGGCGGCTTCGAACCGAATGACCTTCCCGGCGCTCTGGAAGAGATAGCCGCGCAATGCCCGAACATCGTCGTGCGCGGCCTGATGACCATGGCGCCCGAAAGTGCCAACCCCGATAACGCTCGGCCACACTTCGCGCGCCTACGCCAGCTTCTTGAACAAGCACGTAAGGCGGGACACGACATCTGCAGCCTGAGCATGGGAATGTCTGGCGATTTCGAGGTCGCCATCGAAGAAGGCGCCACCCACGTCCGCATAGGTTCGGCCCTGTATGAGGGATTAGAAGCGTGACGATGTCCATTCCGGTATGCCAGCCAAGCGCCAAATGAAATGCGGCGTGATTCGTCACCAGACCACGCCGCCATATTTCATCGGTTCTCTTAGAAACCCACGCGGCCCACGCGTGTCGCTCTCCAGCCGCCGACAATCGTCTTGAGTTCCTTCGCTTTGAGAACTTGCATGTCTACCCTTTCGCTGCGGATCGTGATTCGTTACCCGCGTTCTGGAACACTCCAGAGACCAAAGCGAGTAACGCACACAGGAGCTTAGGCGATCATCATTGAAAATCGATCATCACACGATTTCGTGTTTCCGTTGCCGGAATCCGGTGAACATGCTTTCTTCAACCGGAATGCGGGGCGGCCTCACGCTGAGGCCGTCAACGAACGAAACACGAGGTATCCTTTGTTCACACGCTCGCGAAAGAATGCAGTCGCGGCACTCCGCTCGCTCTGAAATGATTTCGTCGAAGGAAGCTTGAGCGCATTGATGTGGTGGTAGGCTAAATGCAGCAAAGGCACCTCTACCCCGGAGGGGAGATTCGATATTCGTTGGGACAGATGCTGGCAAAGCGTTCTCGCCTCGGTACCTCGGCCTCCGTAACGCAACAACGTGGCACGATCGATGTCGATCATCGCTTCCGCGACGTCATTGCGCGGAACCCGCCCCTGACTCCGCTGATCGTCCCAGAATCGGTCGAAGGTCTTGAGCGCCGAACGGTATGAACCTGTCACGGCTTCGACGAGGCAGGCTATCGGTACAAGATGGCGCTGAAAGGAAGCGTCGTCCATGACGTCGCTCTTTTCAATTCGCTTATAGAGCTTTCCCAAATACGTGGGGTCATCCGTCAAGCGTGCGAAAGGAAGGTAGATGCCCGCCAATTGCCCCGTCGCGAGCGGCAGAGCCGCGTCCTCGCGGAGTGGAATCACACCCGCATACAGTTGAGCGGCGATATGAGCGCCGGACCAGAGGCGGCGAAACTCATCCCTGCAAAGCGGGAGATGCTCGTTCAGGCGCGACAAACCGGCTCTGATTCCGCCAAGCGATGTCTCGGACGTCGCTGCGAGGACGCTGAATTCATGAAATGCCCAATGCAATGACGCGTGGTCTTCTACGAGGTCAGCAGCGACTCGAGCCATGCGTAGCGCCTCACGATAGCGGTGGTGCCGGCGTAGGGTGATGACGAAAGCATGCACATTGGTCACGAAGGCGTCGTCAAGTTCACGGCGCGACGTCATGTACTGCGCGAGGGCGTGGCGTTCGAGATCGAGCGCCCGGTCGAAATCGCCGAATTCGAATTCGTACCTCCCTTCGAGAACCGCCAGTTCCTGCAAAAGCGCTTCGTCGAGGCACAAACGTGATAACTGCTTGGCGGCTTGAAGCAGACTCGAAGCCGTCTGCCTGCCGCCGCTTTCCAAGGCCCCACGCAAGCGGGTGAGAACATCCCCCAGTGCGCCGCGGCTGCGTTCGTTGAGGTCGTGTTTGACCTTGTCGTAGGCATCGAGGGCGTTGTGCAATTCCCGCACAGTCTTGAGGTGATCCTTGCCCACGAGACTTCCAAGTTTCAGTTTTCCCACGGCGTTCAGAGTTGTCGCGAGATCGAGAATACTGCCCGCCATCGCCGAGGTTTCACGCGGCGCATCGAGCAGCGACGGCGCCCCTTCACCTACGAGAATCCACGCCGGGTTGACGTTCATCTCGCGCACGAGTTTCGCGCAGAACGACGCGGGAACTTTCCCGCCATTCACATAGCGCCAGATACTCGTCGTCGGGGTTCCTGTACGACGAGCGACATCGGCTTGCGTATGGCGCTCGATGAACTCGTTAATGCGCGCCACGATCGCTACGTCGTCGTCAACCGCTGCCGCCATTGATGATTCCTCCGATGCAAGCCGATCATTCCGTAAAAGGAATATCATAGTACGAGTTTCCAATTCTGGAATGAGTATTTCTCCATCTTTGCGGATTCACACCTCCATTCCCGTCTTCACGGTTATGCCTCGGCGGAATGCCTGTCGGGGGATCGCTGGTGGAGACGAATCATGACAAACGTGGCATTTCTTGCAATTTGTGTTCTCGCGAATGGCGTCGGCTTCCCTGGCGCCATGGATTTTGCTGAGGGTAAGGAGAAACCGAGACCTGTAACGAACGACGGCCTGCTTGAAAAGCTGCACAAAGCCGCCGACATCAGCGGCGATGGGAAAATCAATCCGCGCGACTTCCCGCAACTCGACAACTTTATTCCCAAGCGGTATGCCGATATCGACAGTAATCATGATGAGGAAGTCACGCTGGAGGAGTACAAGACTGGCACGATCAAGGGTTGGAAGACCGATTTCGAGGCGCTCGATACGGACGGCGACGGTTCGCTGACAAAGAACGATACGCCTCCCGCTTACGAATCGGCGGCGTCGGAAGGTGGAACTGACTCATCCAACGGTTTTGCGTCCTGGGTGCAATCGATGGACCCCAACAAAGATGGCAAGGTTACGTTCGAAGAATACACGGGCATAAGCTTGCAGCAGGCGGTTGAGCTTCTCGATTGGGATTCGGCGGAGGAGGCCGCGTCGCTTGAGGCGCTGGTCAATGGAACGATGAGCGAAGCCACCAACGAAAACCCCGAATTTTCGAAATGGAAGTCGAAGGAGTTGCCGCCCGATGATCCGGACGCCCGGAAGGAACTCGAAGCGGCGATCAAAGACGTTTACGCGCCCTTCAAAAGCGGCGTCGAACGCTTTTCCGCCAAGCTCGATATTGACAGTCAGGCCATCATATATCTGGGTCAGTCTCAGTTCGAACACATCGAAGCCTTCAAGTTCAGGGTATTATGGGATCCGTCGAAGGGCGTGACGTTGAAGGCTGCCGACTATGTCACGGCGGATGCTATTCTTGACGCTCCCTCGAAGCTATTCATCAAAGAGACGTTTTGCGGGGGCATCGCCTCTCAATTCGAGAAGCTTCTTCCACTCCTGATGGCAAATCCCCTCGGAGTCGATCTCGCGAATTGCATCTGTGTCTACGAACAGAAAGACACCGATGGCAACAAGATCCGGGTCCTCAAGAGGAATGATGCAGGAAAGATCGACTCCATCATCGTTCGGCTGGAACAGGGCAGCGTCTTCAAGGTCATCAACCCCAAAACGACCTCACGCTTCACTTACGGCACGGAAATCGGATCGAGCGCCAAGCATGTTGCCACGGTCAGCATTGCAGAGTCCTGGATCCCGGATGCCGATTCGGAGAGGCTTCCTGCGAAAAATGTCGTCGAAATAGCCTTCGGAGATTCAAAAAAGATCGGAGGCGTGTTCATTCCCTTTGAGATTTTCGTTAACCAGACAACCCAGGCTCGCACCGCAAACATCACATGCAGACTGACGGAATTGCTCATAAACGACGATGTGCCGAGGGATGGCACAGAAGCCGGGAAAGAAGAAGCGGCTCCACCAAAGGCAAGCGACGGCGCAGAAGGCAAGTAGAAGACACGGCATGATGGCCGCACCTGCCGAAAATGAATGATTTAGGGAAAAATCGACCAATGAAACCGGACGCGCTCATCTTCACCACCCTGATCGGCGCGATGCTCGCATCCTGTGCATCGCGCCCGCCCTATGATGACGATCGATACCAGGAGGATTTGGCTCCTTCGACGGTTCGAATGATAAGCGAGGCAATCTCCCCGATTCTGGCCTCACAACAGGAAGAAGGAAATTGGTGCTGGCAGGATACCGTCACCGTTCCACAGAACGTCGGGGCGACAGCGATCGTGTGCAGCGCCTTGCTTCACGCAGCACCGCTCGATGACAAGAACATAGAAAGCGCGATATCGAGAGGAATCGATTTTATCCTGAAGCACTTGACCACCACGTTTACAACCTTTCGAGGCATCGATGGGAATTACTCTTCGGAGCAGCGTATCTGGGGCTACGCCTATGCCCTGATCTTGTTCTGTCAGATCGACGGCGCTCGGCGCGTGCACAATCGCAAGGAAGAGGTCAAACCCTGGGTTCAGAAAATCGTCGATTGCATCGCCAGGGATCGAAATTATCTGATACACGATGGCTGGGCCTATTCAGGCTCGGGAGGACCCAGTTCGTTCAACACTGCATCCGTTACGCTTGCCTTGCTCTACGCCAAGGAGCAGGGCGCAAGAGTCGATGGCGACTGCTTAAAGCATGCCGCGAAGACCCTGCTTACCTTACGGAATGAGAACGGCGCCTATTGGTACAATCGCGTACAAATTCACATTGATAATCCATCGACCGTTCCCGGCAGCGCCGCGCGCTCAGCAATATGCGAATTGGCGCTCTACCTGCTCGACAAAAGTTCACAGGAGCGACTCGAAAGGGCTGTCGACCTCTTCCATGAAAACTGGGAGACATTGAACCAGCATCGAAAGCGGGAGGGAACGCACGCAGGCGAACACGGCATCGCTCCATACTATTTCTTTTTTGGCCTGTACTATACGGCACTGGCGACGGAATTCATTGAAACGTCAAAACGGCAGGCTCTTCGCGATAACTTGCTCAAAATAATAACGAAAACCCGCGACCCCGAAGGAACCTGGAACGACCTGCCCGAAGAATGCGCCCGCGGTTATGCCACCGCCATGGTCATTTTGGCTCTGCTCGGTCCCAATATCCCGCGGCCGCCGGAGCTCTCGAAAGCGTGAGCGCACGACCGCCGTTACGATTCGAACATTTGAACAAGAGAAAGTCCCTTAGCGAATACAATCAATCATCGGAGATAAAACATGCAACAGAACATTCAATGCATTCGTGGTGTGATCGCAACCTGTGGTGTTTCGCTCGCGCTCGTGTTTCCTGGCGGGATCAGGCACGCTCAAAGCGCAGATCAAGAGAACGATACTGCGGTCGAGAAATCCGCGAACGAATCCAAGCCCGAGGCGCACGCCTTGTCCAAAATTGTGCGAGAGATCGAAGAAGTGGTTCCGGCGATTTCTTTGTCCGGGGAAACTCTCGATTCAGAGTCTGTGACGCAATCACTGAAGGACATCGTCAAGCTGGCAGACGGAGTCAGTTCCATATCGAAGGAGCTCGGAGAAGGGATATCGAAGAAGCACATCGCCGATTTGGCGTCGGAGCTTTCGAAACGCGCTACCGAAGCTGTCAAGGCATTGGCGGGGAAGGAGGCAAACCAGAAGGCTCGCGACGCCTGCTCGAGCGTGATTCGCGCCTTTGGATCCTTGCGAAACGCTTTCCCCGGCGGCAGGGGAGGCGTCACGACCATTACGTCACCCGGCAGCGACGAACTTACGCTCTATGCGGACCTCTATGACGCCGAAGACCTGGCGGCGCCTATCATTCTGCTTTTTCACCAGGCCGGTTCGTCGCGCGGAGAATACAGCAAGATTGCCCCACAACTGGTCAAACAGGGATACAACGCTTTTGCGCTCGACGCTCGCTCGGGTCAAGCGCATGGAAAGACGATCAACCAGACAGCGAAGCAGGCAACCGACCGTAAACTCGACCAGAACTATCTTGCCGCCAAGCCTGACCTCGAGCATGCGATCAAATGGGTCAGGCAACTCGGCTATAGCGGGAAACTCGCCATTTGGGGGTCCTCGTATTCCGCCTCGCTCGCGCTTCTCATCGCGTCGGAACAAAAAGATGAGCTATCGGCCGTGCTTTCCTTTTCACCATCGGAATGCATTCCAGGGCACGGAATCGGTGAAGCCGCCGGCAAAGTTAAGATCCCTGTATTTGCGACATGCCCGCGACAGGAACAAGCGCTGGTCAAAGCGATCGTGAACAACGTCGACGAGAAACTGCGAACCATCGTCGTCCAGGAGAAGGGTGGAGTCCACGGATCGAATACACTCACAACGTCGCCTAAGGCGACTCAAGAGGCTCTCTGGAAACAAATCAACGCCTTCCTCTCAAAAGAGCTTGGGAGTTCCGAAGCTGGCGAGAAAAAGCCCGCGAAGTAAATACAGAGTTCACGAAGGGGGGGTGTCCATGCCGGCATGGCTCACCATTGTAGTTTTCTCGTGTTGTATTGCGGCGTGCGGATCCATGCCGGAAACGGCTCGGTCGTCGGGACTATCTCAGGATTTCCCGGAGATATCGGATGACTCCATCATACTCGGTCCTGAAATATCGGGGACTGGCGCTATGAGAAAATACGACTACGACTGCGGCTTCTGGGGCATCGAAGGCGATGATGGCGTCCGCTATTGCATCATGAATGACGAAGTTCTCGACCCGGCTTTTCAGCGCGCCGGCCTTCGCGTGAGTTTTCTGTGGCGTTCCCGCCGCGTCCGTGGCCTTCATGGCGATCAAGGAATATTCGGCACGGCGGAATGTGGCTGGTGGACGCGTATTCAACTCGTGCGCGTGACGCTCCATGAATAACTCTCTCACACGGAATGAGCGCGTTTCCGAGGCTCATTTGCGGCCGTAGCGCTAAGTTTCGGCATGGGCGCCATGAGCCAGACGGCTCGATTATCAATGCAATAAGATGCCACGATACTCGCCTCGGCGAAGCCGGGGTTCTTGGCGCTACAGGTCTTTCTGCGCATCAGCCTTGGAAACGCTCTAACGATGCGCGGCTCTAAGCGGCGCCCGGTGGATGGAGCGTTCGTCATCATTCCACATTAGGAATTCATAACCCTTGTATTCCAGTTCTGGAAGAAGAAAAGCTTCCGGCGCTGTCCGCCGTCCACCCCATCGGCGAAAATGGTGAAGACCAAGATGGTCCAGTTCAGCTGCAAGGAGACAACACGAATGAAAACGCACTTTATGCTGACCACGATCGCGGTGCTCACGCTTGCGGCATTCGGAGGAGCGCTCGCCGAGTCCGCTGCCTCGTCCGATAGTGCCGGAGAAGCAGCAGGAGTAGTCGCCGGTGGATCATCCCGCACTGATCGGTCGCACGAAGCCCCCTCTGAGCGCAGGGCAACACCAATGGCGCCATCGGCTTCGAATCAGACGAAGGCTGCCGGTACGTCCGTTCAGCCGCAGCTCTTGCGTTCCAGCGTTGGCGACAGCGCCGATGCCCCGAGCGGGCGATTGCTTCTTCGAATTCCTTCTGCGACTGGTCAGGGGGGGGCTGGGCCGACTATCGAGGGGAACGAACCACCGGTCGAGCCTGCCAAACCCGGAACAGACAATGGCGAAGACGGACCTACATTCTTTGGAGAGCCGGCGAGCGGAACGATGCTCTTCATCATCGACGCATCGTGGTCGATGTGGAAATTCAAGGATGTTGGCAGTGGAGAGGACTACGACGGAAACGCTATTGCCTCGATGTCTCGCATGGATTGCGTGCGATATGAAATGGTGAAGCTGCTGCAACAACTCAACGAAACAGACTCGTTCGACTTCGTCCTCCTTGCCGGCGCCGACAAAGATCCGCCGCCGGGGATTTCGAGCCCAAGCAAGCCGGTAACCCGCCTCTGGAAGAGCGAGTTTGTCGCGTGCACCGACGACGTTCGCGCGGAGGCCATCGACTTCATCAAGACGGTCGAGACGTGGTACGGAACGCCGACCCATGACGCGCTCAGACGCGCATGCACTGAATACGGTTACGAGATCGATCAGCTTTTCTTCCTGACCGATGGTGCTCCCTTCCCTGTGGAATGGCGCGACGGGCGCATCCATAAAGATGCGATCTTAGCGGACTTCCCCGGGTGGTTTGCGCCCCTGGAAGCCTACGGCTGCAGACTGTCGTGCTTTCACATCGGTCAGGACGCTGGCGCGGGAACCTTCATGCAGGAGTTCGCGGCCGCCAATGGCGCGAAATACATCAAGCGTTGACCCTCGTTTCCCCACGATACACCGCGACAAGAGGAGGTCGGTATGTGCCATCTCACGAAAGCAACAGCATGTGTTGTGATCTGCTTGCTGACGCTTCCCGCGCTCTATGCGCAGGGCGTCGGCGGAGGGGGAGGCGGGGGAGCACTCGCGATTACGACAGATTCGCTTTCGGATGCATATGAGGGTACGAACTACGGGTCCGATGTAGGGGCGTCCGGAGGTCAGAAGCCATATACATGGTCATTTACGGCTGACATGAGCCTGCCATGGTTGAGATTGGTGACATCAGGAAATTCCGGAAAATTCGCTGGTACCGTGAGTATCCCGAGCGGTTATTCACTCCCATTCATCGGCAACGTAACGGTAACCTGCACTGACGACGACGGCGCAGTCGCGCAACGAACGTTTACGATTCTCGTCCGGGAGTACTTCGATATTATCACAGAAAATATTCCGAGCGGACGTGTAGGGGTACCATATTCAGTTACGTTGGAGGCGGACGGAGGAGTAGCCCCTTACTCGTGGGGCGAAAATACTCCAGGCCTTTGGTTAACCACCACTGGCCTGGCTTTGGATCCGTCAGGTAGGATATCCGGAATTCCAACTCGAGGCGGGAGGTTCGCTGACGACCGTTTCCGGATCCATGTGACTGACGGCTCTGATCCTTCGGGACGACGAGAACGTACGTTCGATTTGGTAATCCATGATGCACTAGAATTCGTTGGACTCCCACTTCCTCACACGATTGAAGGAAATCCC
>JABWBM010000073.1 GCA_013360495.1 Planctomycetaceae bacterium | reverse complement strand
CAAAGCCCCCGAAGGGCTGGGGGGAGCCGGGCCCGGAACCGAGATCAGCGCGCTGTCGTTTGCGCTCTCGGTTCGAGTCACCGGCGAGGACGGCACCGGATCATCATCGTCATCCGAGGCGAAGAGCGGCCGCGCAAGCAAAGGTTCGAAATCAATGCGCAAGGCTCCGGTTTCCCGGCGTGGGACGCAAATCGCAGCCGCCACGAACTCCACGCGCGCGCCGAGCACGGCGAGCCAGCATAGCTTCGCCGAAAGCGACAACGGCGGCACGGGGTCGAACGGGCGCGACCTCGTCGACTTGTCAGGAAACAACCTCTATCTATCCGGTCTTGCCACTTCACCTATGAGCGCCACGATCCGCTTCCTCGCCCAAGGCGACCTGACGTTGCTCGGGGAGATCAACCTCGACGATGGCACCGGCGATGTCGACTTGAGCGATGAATCCCTCGGCGCCGGCCAAAATCTCCTCGTCGAAATAGTCACGGCGGGCGGAACGAGCCAGGCAATCGTGCCTTCGACGTTCTTCGCGAACGGCGGGGGCTATGGCTTTTACATCACACTACGGCCCGATAAGAGCGTGGTGCTGGAAATCTTCCCGGATAGCGCCCCGCCCTTCAACCAATCGGACAATGGCACACGCGTGATTGTCGACACCGCGGTCGATTGCTTCCAGACCGGCGTGCTCGAAACAGCCGCCCGTTTTGAAACGCCCGATGGGCTGGTGCTCTGGGACGCGAACCTTGACGGCGTGTTCGGCTCGCCCGCCGACCAGTGCCGCCTCTTCGACACCAACGGCGACGGCATAATTGATGCGGCTGATACTCCGGTTTCCATCGCCCTCGACCCGAATCTCGACGGCACGACCGCCGACGACGAGGAACGCGTGCTCGGCAACAACCTGCCGGAAGACTTCATCAACGGTGTTACCCTGACCGCCACGCCCGCGAGCGTCGTCGGCAACGGCCACAACACGGTAACGATCAATACCGAAATCGACTCCGCCCCGGACGGCATGCCGATTGGCGCCGTTGTCAGTTATGAAGCGACGCTGATCGAAGGCACCGCGGCGGAAATTACCGAAGGCGCCAACTCGGAGCCGCTCTTCGTCCGCAGCGGACTCTCCACGCTCGCGCGCACCATCGACCCCTTCGACTCGACCATCGCGATTCTCGCTGACGGACGCATCCGCCTCCATGGGACTGTCCGCATGCCTGTGATGGATACCGACGGCGTGATCAAGATCAGCCTGAAGTACCAGACCAGCACCAACGACCTCCCGCGCGAGGCAACCGTCGCCGTCAACGTAACCCAAAACGTTCTGCCCGCGCTCAAGAACGTCGCGTTCTCCGGCACCGAAGAAATCCCCGCGAGCGTTGGCGGCCTGCGCGCGTCAAGCCAGGCGGCCTTCGTGGTTCACGGCAATATCGTCCAGTTGACTGGAAGCAACTTCGCCATCGATCCGGCCGCGGTGATTGTGACCTTCAATGGCGTCGTAGCGGCGATCCAAAGCATCAACGAAACCGGAACCCTGATCCAAACGTCCGTTCCTTCCGGCGCCGCCACCGGACGCATCGCCCTGATTCAGGGCGGCGTGGGCGCGCTGACGAGCGAAGACTTTGTCATCTCAGGCGCGCCACTTGAAGTCGCCGAAACCATCCCGGCCAACGGCGACACTGGCGTGCAGACCGACGGCGTCATCGCCCTGCGCTTCAACCAACCGATAGATGGTTCAAGCATCGAGGACGGCTTCGAAATCAACGACGAAAATGGCCTGCCCGTGGTCGGCTCGACCGTGGTGTCGGACGACGGCCTGAGCCTCACCTTCACCCCAGCTGACGAGCTGGCCTCGAACACAGATTTTACCGTCACGATCAACGGCAACCTCAAGGCCGTCACTGGCGCGCGTTTCGACCCCGACGTGACGAACCTGATCCTGCCTGTGGACGAAAGCGCCACTACGGCGACAGCCTTCTCCACCGGAAACTCCACCAGTTCGGATTCGACGGCGCCGGAAGTTGTGGTGTCCTCCGCTGAACTGATCGAGCCAACCACCTTCGGAGGCAACTGGACCTTCAGCTTCACGTTCAGCGAGTCCGTCCGTGCGGGCAGCGTCTTCTCGTCGGAGCAGTCGGCGGAGTCCGACAGCGTTCGCCTGCGCCGCGATGAAAACGGCGCTCTCGCCGACATCACCATCGCGTTGAGCGAGGACAACACCGTCGTCACCGGAACTATGAATGAGGACCTCCTTGGCCTTGAAACCTACACGCTCGAGGTGTCCGCGGATGTGCAGGACATCGCGGGCAACGCCCTCGACCCTGAATTCAGCGAAACCTTCACGGTTCCCCTGCATATCTCTGGGCTGAGCGCCATCTCTGGCCCGGTCGGCTCGGAAGTCGCGATCCGCGGCTCCACCTTCGACGAGAGCGCCGAAGTGACCTTCAACGGCGTCGAAGCGGACATCATCTCCGTCTATGACACGGAAATTGTCACGCGCGTGCCGGAAGGCGCGAGCGACGGCCCGATCGACGTCACCATTGACGGACAGACGGCCGTCTCGCTCAAGGATTTCGTTATCACGTCCGCGGGCTTCGCCGTCCGCGACCTGCTCGCGGGAGCGGGCGCCATCGGCATCGCGATTACGCGCGAGAACATAGCCATGGTCAGCTTTCAGGACGCAGGCGAAATCGGCTTCATCGATCTGAGCACCGAAACGGTGATCGACGCGATTCCAGAGTCCGCCGAAATCATTGAAAACCTCGTCGTCGGGGGGATCCCGACGGAAGCCCTGATCAACCGCTCCGGCACGCTCGGTTTCACCACGAATTACGGCACGCCGCCGCTTCCCGGCGAATCGGTCATCTTCATTGACCTGGAAGAGAAGCGTATGCTTGGTTCCACCACCGTCGGCAAGCGTCCGACGCGCCTTGAAATGACCAAGGACGATGAATATCTCTGCTGCACCAACTTCATAGACAACTCGGTGAGCGTGATTCGCATCGTCGACCGCGCGGTCTTCGCCACTTTCGCCACGGGCATCGGCCCGAACGGCATCGCCATCGCCCCGGATAACGAGCGTGGCTACGTTGCCAATTTCCTCGACGCCAGCGTCACCGTCTTCGACGTGGCGACGCTGACCACCGTCGGGACGATCCTCGTCGGTCAAGGTCCCGCGCGTATTTCCATCAGCCCGGACTCTAAGCGCCTGTTTGTCTCGAACTTTGGCGACGGAACGGTCTCAGTGATCGACGCGAAATCGCTCGCCGTCACGCAGACGATCACGGGCCTGAGCGGCCCTTCCGCCATGGTCTTCAAGCCATCGGGCGCCGAGGCCTATGTCGCGAACCGCAACAATAACACGGTGCAGAACGTGGTGTTGAACGAAGAAACGGGCGAATGGGCTCTCGGTGAGATCCGCATCGCGACCGGCGACGTGCCATCGGGCCTCGCGGTGACGGCCGACGGCGCGCGTCTCGTCATCACCACCGAAGGCGCCGGGCAATGCTCGGTCGTCTCGCTCGGCAACCCGCAACCGACGATCACCGGCTTCGCCCTCGACGAGGACGGCGAGCCGGGCGAGGAAACTCTCACCGCCGACAGCCGGCGGCCCATCTGGGTGTTGGGCTACGGTTTCGGAACCGATCCCGAACTCCTGAACGCCACGCTTGACGGCGTTGAACTCGATATCGACGGCGATACCCTCACCCCGAACCAGTTCCGCGTTACGATTCCGTCCGATGCCGGCTCAGGGCCGATCATCGTCACCGTGGATCAGTCGGGAAGCTCCGAATCGAGCAGCACCGCCACCGGGTCGCACACCGGCGCTGCCGGCGAGGACGACGACATGCGCACCTCGAATGAACACGGACTGGTCATCACCAGCAAGAATCCGCGCGTGGTCACCATGTTCCCGAGCGATGGTTCCACGAACGTCCCGGTCACAACGACCGTCACGCTTCAATTCAGCGAGCCGCTTGACATCGACACGATCTTCAACGAAGCCGGTGAAATCCGCGAGCTCCAAGACTTGCCGGTCATGCGCATCGTGCGCCTCGCTGACACCGAAGATGGCGATAACGTGCTGATCGACGGCAATTGGAGCTACGACGCCACCCATACACGCTTCACCTTTTCGCTGGCCGCGAACACCTCCTTCCTCGCCGGCAACAGCAACAATCGCTATCAAGTCGTCGTCAACCGCAACGTCCACGACAAATTCGGCAATCAGGTCGTCGGCGCGGCGACATCCTTCGCCTCCTCGTCAGATTCGGAGTTCGGCTCCTCTGTGACTTCGGGCGTTCTCAGCAGCTCCCTTGGTTTCCGCGGCCACTTCCAGACCATCGACAACTACGGCCCCTTCATCCAGTCCGCGCGCTTCCGGGATCTGAACAACAATGGCGTAGATGAAGGTGACCAGCTTGAACTTATCTTCAACGAACGGATAAAATTTAACGAGGTGGAAGACCTGATCGAAACGAACGCGATCACGATCTCGGGCGGTGGCGACTCGCTCGGCGATACGTTATTGATCGGCCTGGGTTCGACGAATCGCCGTGTGGTCTGCACCCTCGGCGCCGGCGCAACGTTCACTGTGGGCGACGGCGGAAGCGCCGTCAACATGGTGAGCGAGGCGACCAACGCGTTCAACGACTACGCCAACCTCCGCCCGATCGCCAACCCGGACGGCGATGTGGAGATCGAACTCGACACGTCCTCCGACAACGGCGAGAACCCGAGGCTCTTTTACGCCGCGTGGCTGGATGCCAACAATTCGAATACGGTTAACGCAGGCGACACACTCCGACTGATCTTCAACGAGCCGGTTGTCGCCGGCGACGGCGCGACCGACCCGACTGTGCTCTTTACCCTGTCTTCCGGCGGGCTTGGCGCTGGCGCCATATTCCTGCCGCAGACTTCGGGTAACGGACGCGAACTGGATATCCAGCTTGGCGTTGGCGCCACCTTCAACGAGGGCACGACAACCATCGCCCCTGTGGGCAACGGCAATCCTCCCGTGATGAATGAGGACGAGATCCGCGACTACGCGGGCAATCCCGCCTACGCCGGAACCCACGCCACAGTCACCATCGAAGAAGGCTTGCCGGGCGCGGTCTCCATGAGTACCGACGACAAGCCCGTACACCTCGACCTCGAGGGAACCGCTGAGGGCGTGAGCGAGGGCGACGCCATTGTTGTCACCTTTACCGGCCCCCTGATCGTAAACCCCGTGTCGTCCGGTTCCGGCCGCGTCCGTCCGGGCGACGTGTTCGCGCTCGGCATTCTCGGCGACCGCTTCGGCACAGGCGCGTTCATCAGCTTCGCGCCGGTGCTCACCCTTGCCGACAGCACGGAGCGTTTCATCCAGCCCAACGAAGTCGTCATCATCCTCGGCTCAAGCCCGGTGGTCACTCCGGGCGGCGAGTTCGGCGTGGACATCTTCACCGGCGGAGCCCTTGCCGGCCGCGCGCAGTAGCACGTCATGTGCGAAGTCCTCTGGTGCCAAACCTACGTTGGTTGTTGGATGTGTCCGTCATGCCGACGAAAGTCGGCATCCAGCACCTACCGAACGTCGCCTGTTGTTCCTGGATTCCGGCTTTCGCCAAAATGACGAGTCATCTGGCATTTCTTCTGGCCTTGGCATTACCCGTTATGGATGCCGGCGGCGCCGGGCGGAGCGTGAAGCTCTCCCTCGAACTGTGTCACGTCGACCACCTCGAGACCGGGGTCGACAAGTTCTCTCAAACGATCTTCGACGAAGAAGCGCATTGTCGTCATGGATGACGAGCAGCCCACGCAGTGACCGTGCAGCCTGAGCAGCACCTTCTTGCCGTCAATGTCAACCAGCTCCACATCGCCGCCGTCCATGGCGACGGCCGGGCGGATCTCGGAGTCGAGCACGTCCTGCACGAGTTGCATTACCATCAGCTTCGGCTTGGTGGCGAGCGCACTTTCGGTCTTCGGCGCAGGTTCGTGCGTTTCGGCCTTCGGCGCGAGAGCTTCATCGGGCGTGTTCGCTTCGCCGTGCAACACCGCGACGGCGTTGGCAAATGCGTCAAGGATATCGAAGCGGATGTTCCCGCCCGTGGCCGGGTCGCATTCGAGATAGCTCATCACCGCCTCACGGGTAACGGATGCTGCCTCGCTCATGGTCTTGCCGGTGACGAGTTCGGTGAAGGCCGAAGCCGGGGCGATAGCCGGAGCATTATTGAAGATCTGGTAGGTGGCGCGTTCGATGCGCCCGTCGCCCGCAAGCTTGATGAAGAGCTTGATGTTGGAGTTGCGGCGCACGTCCTTCGCCTCGCCGACGCAGGTGGCGCTTTCGAGCTTTCCGACATTCCGGGGGTTGAGAAAGTGGTCTTTGACCTTGTTGGTGAGTTGAGCCATGTGGGGAAAATCCCGCCCTCTCTTAAGGAATTACGCCTGCCCTGCAATTCTGGATCATATCACTCCGAAATAGGGTTGTCACTGGGAGAACGAGCCGCAGTCCCGTCATGCCGACGGAAGTCGGCATCCAGTATTCGTGGTGGTTCTGGATACCGGCTTTCGCCGGTATGACGTTTCGATTGTCACCCCAGCGCCTCCAGCGCCGCCTCCAGCACCTTCTCCTGCGGTTCCGACGCGTCAATGTGCGCGATGTTCTTGCCCATGAACGCGCGGAAGTTGGCGCGGACCTTTTCGAGATAGTCCACCTGTTCGAAGGCGTCGGTCTGCATGGTTCGCTTGGTGCGGATGCGCTCGATGGCTTCCGCCGGATCGAGGTCGAGGATCAGCACCATGTCCGGCTCGACGGCGAAACTTCTGTTGCGCTTGAGGATCGTTTCCATGTCGATCCCCTGCGCGCCCTGATAGGCCGCCGTGGAGTAGAAGCTGCGATCCTGAATCACGCATTTGCCCGATGCCAACGCCGGGCGAACGTACTGCTCCATGTTCTCGCGCCTATCATTTTCAAACAAATCGAGCCATTGCTCGCCGCTCAACTCGCGGGCCTTGTCGCCCAGGTGCTTGCGGATCTTCTGACCCCACGGGCCTTTGGTGGGTTCGACGAGCGTGACGACGCTCGCCCCGCGCTTCTCAAGCTCGCGTTTGAGGCCAGCTATCAGCGTCGACTTGCCCGTGCCGTCAATGCCCTCGACAACGATGTATTTGCCCTTGAACATGCAAGCGCAAGATTAGAGTCCTATCTGCGTGGACGCATCGGAAAAGTTTGTCGAGCTTGACTTGCTTTCTGAACGCTGCGACAAAGCCTTCCAAAAGCTATATTGCCAGCATGAAGAATACTGTACTCGCCAAACTCAACGGGCTCAACATAGCCCTAACGCTATGGATTATCTGCATGATCCCTGCGCCAATTCACTATTTCCTCTTTGGCCTTAAAGGCATCGAAATACTCGGAAAGCTTGCTGCCTTTGGCTTGTATGGAACGTTTCTACTCATACCAGTTTGTTTTTACGTTCTTGCGAATGCGCAAAAGCCGCTGAGCACGGTCAGCAAGCGGCTGGTTCTTTTAGGATCGATCCTTTGGATAACGATTTGCGTCATGATGGCGCTGCCGTTCTTGCCGCCTCAACCGCATTGATCAATCTCCCTTCGTCCCCAGCCGCTTCATCACAACCGTGGCGAAAGAACCTCGCGGGAGCGTGAAGCGCGCCGTAAGCTTCATGCGATCGGGGTTCAGTTCATCGGGCATGGCTTCATCGAGCGTCAAGCCCTCGGGCCGCAGCATGGCCGCGCGCTCTGCGCCGTGGAGCCGCAGGCGATCGAAACCCTTGACCACAAGCTGCTCAAGCTTCATGCCATCGTTCGCAAGTGCTGTGTTCACCGCCTCACGCACCACAGGGTCAAAAGTATCAAGCAGCGTGGAATGATTGAGCAGAGGCACGTTCATCGTCGAGAGCTGCGCGAACAGCTCATCGTCAAGCGCCCTCCACAGCTGCATCTCGCCCGCCTTGTATTTCACGGCTATGAGTTGCTCCGCCGGAACCAGCGCCGTTAAGAGTGCGTTCAAACTGTCATTAAACAACAGACTCTGGTACGCCGCCAGGTAGAGCTTGGTCAGCTTCGTGTCCACACGTTCCAACGCGCCGCGCAGGTCGTCGGGATGCTCGCGCAAGTACCCAATAACCGAAAGCTCGCGGCAGCGGGGCAGCTTGTCCGAGATCTTCGCCCAATCCCTCCAGTATTTCGCGCAAATGCGTCTCACGCGCTTGTCACGCAACGACTGCTTGCGGCGCGGCACCGCGAGGTGCAATCGCAGCGCCTCCTCGTAGTCCTGTTTCAGGATCGCTCGGCCCGGAAGTTCGTCGCGATGTCCCCCACCGAAGCGCTGGGAGTCGTAGAAGTTTGGCACGCCATATTTTCGCAACGCCTCGGCTCCTGCGTGCATGGCTTGCACCTCATCAAGTTGCAGGGCGCGGGCGGTGATGGCGAAGCGGTTGGCGCCGACATTATTGGCGTTGAGCGGCTCGCCCGCTTTGCCGACGAAGCTCCAGTCGAAGGCATCGTTCCTGAACGTCGCGGGTAGCGGTTTGGGCAGCGAGACAAGCTGGCGCGCGATAGCGTGCTTGTCTTTGAGCCCGCTCGCGGAAACTTCGTGGCCCGGCACGCGCAGGGCCTTGCGCAGGATGTCCAATACATCGAGGGTCGCGATACTGCGCTTGTTGATCTCATAGACGAAGTAGCGGCCAGACGCGGCGGGCGTGAAGGCAGGAATCTCTTCGACGATGAAGTCCTCGGGAATCTGGCGCAGCTTCATGGCGGGGGATTGTCCGTGTTGGCGCTCTGGAAACCAGAGATTTTAGCCGCAGATGAACGCAAATGGACGCGGATAAGAAAGACAATCACGAAATTTCGAAAGAATGAAAATGCGAAAAAGACAATTCTCAATATTCGGCTTTTGTTTTGTTATTTCTGAATTTCGCACGTTCCGAGGCATTCTTCATCCGCGTGTATCCGCGTTCATCTGCGGCTAAAATTGTTCATGTCTCCGCATTCTCTGCGGCTCTGCGGTGAAAACCTCTTTGCTTTACCCTACCGCGTGTTGGGCGACTCGAAGCCCGTATTCCCCGTCGGGTCGTTCCAGTCGTAGTCGAAGAAGAAGTAGTCGATGTCGCGGTGCATGTTGTCGAGGTTGTTGTTCCAGATCCTCAAGTGATTGAGGTTGTGCTCCCAATCAATGATCGAGAAGCAGCCGCTCGTTCCAAGCGCCCCGAACGCAAGGAGTAACGCAAGCACGAACTTTTTCATGACCTACCTCGAACACGAGTCTTGGGGGGCGGGGTACGCCGGGCAGCCGACATGGATTTAAGTCTATATGGTGAGTGGCAGAACGCAAGCGCGGGGAAGCACGCCGGGCCATTTTTCACGTTCATGTCACGGGAATCAAGAGCGCCAAAGACCTGCGGAAGGACTTCGGTGACGCCCATTTACGACAGCGGCACAAACTTCGATATGCGCAGGCTTGAGCGTTTCTTGATCCAGCCTTGCAGCTCATCGTAGCAATGGCGGCACACCTGGAAGTGGCCGTCGGAGGTACGAATGTACTGGTGCGTCGGGATGTACTCGTTGGCTTGGCAACGATCGCAGGTTTGATTACACATGCCGCACTCCTGTGGGACCGGAAGAAGAACGGTTGAGATGAGAAAATTGGCTCCGGGAAGGGAGCGAATCGCTGGTTAATGTACGGCATAAAATGAACGGGTCAATATGTATTTTACGGATAATTTTCAAAAAAAATAAGTGATTCAGATTTGATCTTTCCGGATTGATTTTGAGGCAATCGAAAAAGAATACTGCGGCGTAAGTACTCCTGAAATGCCTACGACTGGCCGTTTGGTAGCAGCGCGACTGGATAAGTCGGGACGTTTGCGCGGATGTTCGTGGGGTAATTCATCGCCAGTCGTTCAATCGAGCGTTGCTGATCGTCGATCAGCGGTTGGTTGATCTCGCGCCGCACCTGCTCTTCGACAATTTTCAGCCAATCTTTGGCGCTGCCCATGGGAACTTGCCCCTCGCCCATATCCTCGATCCGCCGTCCGGGGTGAATGTGAAGGGTGATGCGCCGGAAGAAGCGCGGAAAGATGGCGTCCAGAGGCCATGCCTTTTGCGCGCCGATCACCGTGACCGGGACGATCACGGGATCAGTGGAGAGGGCCGCGCGTAACGCGCCCGGTTTCCATTCGCCCATGAGCGCGGTCGTGCTGCGCCCGCCCTCGGGGAAAACGCCTGCCATGCCGCCCGCGCGCAATACACGCAGCAGTGTTTCGTAAGGTTTGCGTCCGGGGTTATTGAGATCGACGGGGAACGCGCCGAAGCTTTTGACGACCGCGCCCACGCCGGGGATGCCAAAGAGCTTGTCCCACGCCATGAAGGCGGCATTGCGGCCAAGGTGCATGTGGGCCATGGCGACGAAGAGGATGGGTTCAAGAAAACTCGGATGATTCGAGATCAGCAGTACCGGGCCCTTGCGCGGCACGTTGTCGAGGCCGACGACGCGCACGCGAAAGAGCACGCGGAGCATGACCCAGGTGAAGCGCACGATCAGGAAGCCCACGGCGCGTGTTACCGGCCCGTAGCGCCGCGCGCTGTGGATGTCGGTGCTGGATGATGACGCGTCGTTGTCGGACATGAAGTTTTTTTATGTAGCGTCACGGCTACGCCGTGACGTCTTGGCCATAGAATCAAGCACCGGGTTGAAGACGTCACGCCATAGGCGTGACGCTACGACCTCGCCACACGCTACAACTTCGCCAAGCGTTGCTTCGCGCCATTCACGCCCGCCTGAAAAAGCTTTAACCCGTTGGTGTCCCGCAAGGTTTGCGTGTTGTCGCGCGTCCAATGCGGGTGGTGCCAGTAATAGGTGTGGCATTCGGCATGGGGCATAAGGCCGAGCACCTGTCCGCTCGCGGAACAGATGCCAGCGACGGCTTCCTCGCTACCGTTGGGATTCTCGGGAAATCGCGTGGCGGGTTGCCAGCGCTCGTCGGCGTAATGCAGCACGAGCTGGCCATTGTCCCTGAGGCGTTTCAATGTCGCGGCGTCGCGCGGCACAAAGCGCCCTTCGGCATGGCGCACGGGACATTCGATCCCGCCGTCGTCGGGCAGCCACGGTGTGCGACCACCAGTAACCTTGAGGCGCACCCAGCGGTCCTCGTAGCGGGCGGACTGGTTCCAGGTAAGTGTGGCGCTCGGACGCTCCTCGAAGTGGCCGTCGGGCGAGGTGAGCAGCCCGGCTTTCATGATCACCTGAAAACCGTTGCACACGCCAAGCATCAGGCCGCCATTGTCGAGGAATGTTTCGATCTGCTTGCGCAGCAACGTGCGAAGCTGGTTGGCAAAGACCACGCCGGAACCAATGTCATCGCCGTAAGAGAACCCGCCCGGCACGACGAGGATGTCGTACTGTTTGAGTTGTTCGGGCGCTTTCACGATGGCGTTGATGTGGACGACGTCGACCTCCGCGCCGGCGCGCTCGAAGCAGTCCTTGGTCTCGGCTTCGGTATTGAAGCCGGCAGAGAAGAAGATCAAAACTTTCGGTGTCTCGGACATGAATTGGTTTCCAGCTACCATAATAGCTTCGAGACCGCG
The DNA here is from genome assembly GCA_013360495.1 of Planctomycetaceae bacterium. Taxonomy (GTDB): domain Bacteria; phylum Planctomycetota; class UBA8742; order UBA2392; family JABWBM01; genus JABWBM01. The sequence continues at coordinate 3,637 of JABWBM010000073.1, read as the reverse complement.
TCCTGACAGTGCGAGTTACTTGTCATTGATTTTGAGCTTGCCGATGATAATTGAGGCGTTGTCGCGGATGCTGCGCTCCAGTTCAGGAGCGGGGCTCAAGAGTTCGAGAATGTCTTCGGTTGCTTTCATCTGCGCTTTGCAGGCAATGATGACTTCCTCGACATTGTAGGTTTGGAGGATAATCGCCGTCGCCGGCTGAAGTTTCTCCGAGAATTCCGTTGTCCAAGTATCCAGAACCGGGCCGAAGCGGATCAGTACGTCCTCTTTGGGCATTTCCGTATGGCTTGATATTGCGTCCGCGATTTTACTCTTTGTGTCTCCGCTTGAGTCGGCCGTGACATCGTGAAAATTCCCTTGAAGAGCGATGAGCGGCGAATAGATGTCGAACATGGAAATCCCGCTTATATCCGGAGTCCCGAGCAATTGAAGCTGGGCTGGTGTCAACGCGGCCTTGGTCTTGGCCATGAACTCTTCCTTGAGCTTGACCTCGTCCATGATTTTCTCGATTTTGAACGTCTTATCCGTATAGCTCTTGTTGGCTTTGTCCCACTTCACCACGAAATCCTGTCCGTAGCCGGCGATCGTTTCATGTTGATCGGCGCTCAAGGGAAGCCCTGCCGCTTCGAGATGGGCTGCGAGGATGTTGGCCGTAACGATGGGATGCGTGAACTCTCCGTTAATGTTGCCGATGTTGCTTGGGACTTCCCCCATCACTTTAAGAGCAACGTCTATGAGCTTGTTGTTTTCTGTTTGCAGCTCCGACATCGCTTTTGGGTCCATCCTCTGCCCAGTTTTCGTCGATCGATAGAGTTGATCCATCAGGCCGATCATCTTGATCATTGCTTCGCCGGCTTTATCCCAATCGACCTCGCGAAGGTTTTCAACGCCGTTGTAGTCGCCGAACACGATGGCCAGATCTTCGCCCTTGAGGGGCGGGTTCAGTTTGTGCTCCAGCTCAGCGATTTTGGTCAGCAGATCGCGGTTCTCACGCTTGAGTTGGTCGAGTGCTGAAGTATTGATCTCTGCTTGTTTGTCTTTGTCGGAGTTGATCGTCGCCAGCGATTTTTGCAACGCGTCAAACTCCTGACGCGGAACATATTGTGTCATATCGATGACCGGCTGCTTTGCCTCTGGCGCTTCGCGCTCCTCATCAACTATCGCTTCAAGGGCTGGCGGCTTGTCTGCTGCTTCGCCGGCTACCATCACACCCGACACTGCGCCGATTCCCAGCGCCACCACCAACGCCGCCGCTATCGTCGTCTTGCTTGCCATAACCGCTCCTCCTGCTATCCCTGCTCCCGCCGATCCAGTGACGCCCGCGCCAGCCGCAAGCGCTCCCTTCGCAGCCGAAAGCCAACCAAGGCTCGCAGCTTCAAGCCCACCGGGGGGCGGCAGGCAGGGGATCAATGTGAAACTACTGACCATGGAGGCTTCGGAAAGTTTGAGCCGGGCGCGCAACGTTGATAGCCCGCGATTGGCGCGCGCGTTGACCGTAGAGTGCGGTATGGAAAGCCCTTCGCCTGCCTCCCGCGCGCTCATGCCCATCACCGAGGTCATGATCACCGCTTCGCGCTCGTCCTCGTCGAGAGTCTCCAGCCCCGCCCGTAGTAACGCCGCCACTTCCTCGCGTGCGGCGCTCTGGTCGGGCGAGAGGCCGGACGATACCGCATGCTCCATCGCCTCATCCTTCCCAAGGGTGGTGCGTCGCTCGCGCCGCAGTTTTGATCGACGGGCGTTGCGCGCCTCGTTGACCACCACGGCTGCGAGCCACGGCCACATGTCACCCGCTGGAATGCGCTCGATCTTGCGCGACGTCGCGATGAAGGCTTGCTGGACCACGTCGTCGGCTTCAGCCGGGTCGTTGGTCCAGGTAAGGGCGAGCCTCCATGCGCGCTCAGCGCAGGTCTTCACGCATAGTTCCAGCTTTCGTTCAGCCTCGTTCATGGCTTCCTTGGAGCGTTATGACGCCCTTGAATGCAGACGTTCGCTCGGGGACGAAGTGTCCAAGATATTGTATGAAAAAATGCGGGAAAGTTTTCAGGAAAGGAGGGGAGCATTGCGTCCGTCATGCCCGCGGAGGCGGGCATCCAGTCTTTGTTTTTTGCCCCAATGGTGTCTTTCGTTTGAATCTGGATTCCCGGTCACTCGGCGTAACGCTCGCTCTTCGCTCGCTTGCCTCGTGCCTGCGCGGGAATGACGTCACGCAGGGGCGCGTGACGCTACGACCTCTTCAACTTGACGCCGATTCATAGCGCCGCAGCCCACGCTTGAACGCCACATGGGACAGCCAGAGGAGCAACATCGTCACGCCGATGGTCCATGCGATCATCTCCGGGGCGAGCGCCTTGTCCAGCAACGCTCGAGCGGGAACGGCGGCGATCACGGTAGCCGGGATCACGTAGGTCAGCAGGATTTTCATAAAGCGAGGGTAGATTGTATCCGGCTTCATGATGAAGTGCTCGACCATCCAAAAGCCGTTCTCCAGCCCGGCGGACGTGAGGAACCAGAATGAAGTACACTGATAGATGAAGTTCATGGCGTAGACGAGCACAAGACCGCACACGAGCAGAACGACGTACAAGCCGACGTCGAAGAACGAAGGCGTCACCCCAAGCTGCATGAGTCCCCATGCCACCGTGGCGATGCCGCCGAGCATGGCAACGACCGACGACCAGTCCACGTAGCGCACGCTGACCAGAAACTGGGCACTCACCGGTTTGAGCAGCATAAAATCAAGCTCGCCGCGGTTGACGTACTGTGGCAGCTTGAAGACGTTGTTGACGAAGAGGCCGACGTTCAAAGCGTCGATGATGTAATAGCCGCCGAGGAGAATGACGACTTCATAGCGGGACCAACCCGCGATGCCCGGAACATGGAGGTAGATTACGTCGAAAAAGAGAATATTGGACACGTACCATGTAAACGCCATGCCGATCCGCAAAATGAAGTTCGTGCGAAACTGCATGTCGCGCACGAGACAGTTCGCGAAGAAGGCATACCAGAGCCGGAGGTAGCGCGTCATCCGCCGAATCCTCCGTATTGCCTGATCCCTCGCCGCCAAAGGATCGTGGACAGGATCCACAACAGTCCAACCCAGAGCAGCCCGTTGAGAAACCCCGCCGCCATGCCGGCATCGCTCATACGGCCCAGATACACCTGCAATGGAAACCAGATGATGTTCGGAAAGGGGGTGTGGCGTAAAACGTCGAGGATCCCCGCCGGCAGCAAATCCAGCGGGAACATTTCGCCTGACACGAAGCGAAGCAGCATCATGTAACTGACGAAGAGCCCGGCGATTTCGTCAAGCCAAAACGCGGCCATGGCCACGGCGTACACCGACAGGAACTGGATCGCCATGCCGATCACGAACGCGACGGCCGCGAGCGCAACATTATCGATCTTCGTCCATACGAAGGTTTGCCCGAGAATCGCGATCACCAGCGCAAGCGGAAGAATCGCCACCACACAGTAGAAGACATTGCTCGTGAAATACCGCATGAAGCGGTAGAGGCGATAGGACATGGGCCGCATGAGGTAGCGGTTGATCTCGCCGCCGCGGATTTCGTCGTTGATGGTGCGCTGCAAGCCCCAAGGGTTCGTTCCTTGCATCATCAGCACGGCGAGCACCTGATAGGTG
>JABWBM010000072.1 GCA_013360495.1 Planctomycetaceae bacterium | reverse complement strand
CCCTCGGTTTTCAAAACCGTAGAGAGGCGAAAGTCTCTGGTGGGTTCGACTCCCATACGCTCCCGCCAAAGATATCCGGCATGCTGAATGGTCGAAGAGAGGGCTGACCCCACAGCGCTCGGCCTGAAACGTCGCACTGCGACGTTTCGGAGCGGCCTCACGCCCACAGGCTGCCCCGCTTTTCGGTTCATAAACAAGCCAAAACGCGATTGGCCTAATCCGCTCAAGTGGTGCAAAAATACACAAGCTAGAATTGCCCATTTTGCCTTGGAAACGGCGCGATTTAGATATATCGTGTGACTCAAGTTGAGTGGTATGCAGTGGGGAGCGGGAATGCTGCACCGCGAAATTACACAAAAAGTCATAGATGCCGCGCATCTTGTCCACGAAGCTTTGGGCAACGGTTTTAAGCGCGACGTTTATCTTCGTGCGCTTTCTTATGAACTCGGTAACGGCGGGGCGGCTTTTATCGCTGATCTTCAGCAGCCGATTTTCTACCGCGATCACGTTGTCGGCACAGCCAACATCGAACTTCTTGTCGAAGAGAAGGTGCTTGTTCACGTCACGAGCGAGCCGGAGATTCCGGCCAACGCCTACGGCGAAGTGCGCTGCCTGATGCAGACGAAGGATATTCCCCTTGGGCTGATCGTCGGCTTTGGCTCCCGTCGCCTCGACGTGCGCCGCGTTGAGCAACCCGCCCCGGTCAAGCGGGAGCGCACGCCCACTGGCCGCATCGAATAACTCCTTCAATTTTTTGAGTCTTTTCATTGTCGGTTGGCAACGTCCCGACCGGAATTTCATAGACTTCCTCTTGCGTTCTCTTTGCACAGGTTTTACTCTTTTTATAGAGCGTTTAAGAAAGCCTCTCCTGCGCTGGCACCGCACGGTAAGGCCTTCCCGGACGCGCGCATCGCTTCACAACACCACGAGCAGCACCACACCATGGCACAGCGCGTTATCATCGTTTGTCAAAAGACCACCGACTTCTTCATCGGTACGCTCGAATATCATCTTCAACAAGGGGGCTGGGCGGTCGAGTTGACCTCTTCGCTTGACGCCTGCCTCAAATCTATCGATAGCAACCGCCCGCAGCTTCTCATTGTCGATTCGCCCTTCGAAGCCCATGACCGGCTGATGGACATGCTCAAGTGTGACGCGAAGTTCTTGACCATTCCGGTCGTGCAGCTCGTCACCTCGCTCGACAACTGGCGCAAGAAGATGCGCATTCTCGGCGAAACGCAACTCTATCAGCCCTTCGAGGTTAAGGACGTCGGCAATGCAGCTTCCGATTTACTTAACGCGGCCATCGGCGGGGGGCCGGACCACCGTGTGCGGCTGCATGTGCCGCCGGAAGAAACCTGGCTCGACCAGGCCAATGATTTTGCCGCGCGGCTCTTTCTTGCGGCCGGACTTCCTGAGCCTGATCAGGTGAAGCTCTGTACGGCGTTTCGCGAGGCGCTTGGCAATGCGGCCCAGCATGGCAAGAGCAATGATCCGACACCTATCAGCGTCGAATATGTCGGCGAGTCCGGACAGGTAAGCATCACGGTCACGGATACCGGCAAGGGTTTTCCTTGGGCGCAGCTTGTCAAGCAGGCGCAGGATGCCTTGAGCGCTAGCCGCAAGCGCTCGGCGGAGGGCCGTAAGGGCGGGCTCGGCATCATGCTGATGCGGAAGTGCGTGGACGAGTTGAACTACAACGAATCGGGCAACGCCGTTACGCTCGTGAAGTACATCGGTCGTAGTTCGTCGTCGTCACAGCAGCGGGCGTTGGCCGGACAGGCGTAGACACAAAGGTGATTTGCGCGTCAACGTCATGCCCGCGAAGGCGGGCATCCAGAGTTCATCAGAAACATAAGAGTTAAGACTGGATTCCCGATCACTCGGCGTAACGCTCGCTATCCGCTCGCTTGCCTCGTGCCTTCGCGGGAATGACGAATGGGCAACGCCACGCCGCACGCTACAATATCTTCATGGCCAACGAAGATCGCCTTTGGCGCATTGCCCACGAACGCCTGCTTGCGGGCGAAAAGCTTGTGCTCTGCACGCTGGTCGCATCCCACGGCTCGACGCCGCGTGAGGCGGGAGCACGCATGTTGATTGGCGCTCATGGCTTATTGGCAGGCACGGTGGGGGGCGGGTGCGGCGAAGCCGAGGTGATGGTCAGCGCGAGGAAAGTGTTCGCGGGCAACCTGCCATCTGCGCTTCTCAACGTCGATCTCGCGGGCGACCTCAACCAGACCGAGACGCAGGCCTGCGGCGGTTCGATGGACGTGTATGTCGAAACGCTCGATCAGCGCTTGGCCGCGACGATTGGTCTGCTTGCCGATTCGGAGGAACATCGCAAGCGCCGCGTCGTCGCGACAAAAATCGGCGGTGGGGGAGAAGAGTCGCTCTTGCTCATCGCGCCGGAAGGTGAGCGCGCAAAGATATTAACACCGGCGTTGCACGAGTATACGCAGATTGACGCGGCGAAGCTCGTGACCGTGGGAAGCGATCGCTGGTTCGTCCAGCCCGTCGGCACGCGCGAGGTGTTGGTGATCGTCGGGTCGGGTCACGTGGCGCAGCCGCTCTCGCGCATGGCGGCCATGCTCGGCTATCGCGTGGTCGTGATCGACGACCGGTCAGCGTTTGCCAACGAAACAAACTTTCCCGACGCGTCGTCGATTGTTGTCTCGTCCCATGCCGCCGGACTCAAAACGTGCGGCATCGACGGATTCACCAACATCGTCATCATCACTCGCGGCCACCAGTTCGACGAGGAGGCGCTGCGCGAGGCGCTGAACCATTCGCCGCGCTACATCGGCATGATCGGCAGCAAGCGCCGGGCGCTGGCGACGCTCAAGCGCATCAGCGAAACAAACCCATCGAACCAACCACACGACGGTTGTCGGACCGAGCGTCATGCCGACGACGTGAGCCAAGCGCAGCGTTACGGCGAGCGCAATCGGCATCCAGTAACTACCGAGAATCCCTCGTTACGCCTGGATTCCGGCTTTCGCCGGAATGACGGCCAGAACAAATCCGATCTTGTATCCGTCACCGAACGCGTGCATACGCCCATCGGCCTCGACATCGGTGCGCAGACGCCCGAGGAAATCGCGCTCGCCATCATGGCGGAGGTTGTCGCCCAGCGCCGCGGCGGCAGCGGCATGCCACTGATGACGCTACGGGCGACGCCAAAGCGATGATCAAGAACTGCTAGGCCATGTCATTCCCGCGCAGGCGGGAAACCAGTCCCCGCTATAAATTCTGGTTGGCTCTGTATCCCCGCTTTCGTGAGGATACGTTTCGTAGCGACAATCTCTACAGAGCGACGCTCTCAATTATTGTCGATCTGCGCTTTCTGCACTTGGCCGGAGTAGTCGATAAACACCGACTTCAATTCGCTGTAGGCTTCGATCACTGTTGGGCCGCCTTCGCGGTGGCCGTTGCCCGTGGCCTTGTGGCCGCCGAAGGGGGTGGAGACTTCCGCGCCGGTGGTGCCTGCGTTGATGTAAACGAGGCCCGCTTCGATGTCGGTCTGGAAGCGGTTGACCACGTTGACATCGCGCGTGAAGATCGAGGACGAGAGGCCATATTTCACGCCGTTGGCGACCTTGATGGCTTCGTCGTAGCTCTTCGCGCGGATAATGGAGAGCACCGGGCCGAAGATTTCTTCCTGCTCGATGCGCATACCTTGCTTGACGTGATCGAAGAGCGTTGGTTTGAAGAAGTTGCCTTTGGACAGTGCACCATCGGTTGCGCGCTCGCCGCCGAGAATGAGCTTGGCTTTGTCCTCGTCGCGGCCAATGCGCACGTAGTCGGCGACCTTATCGAGTGCCTTCTTATTAATGAGGGCGGCTACCTGCGTCGTCGGGTCGGCGCCATGGCCGAGCTTGAGCTTGGTGGCGCGCTCCTTGAGCTTATTGACGAAGCTGTCGCCCACGGGATCGACGAGGATCAGGCGCGAACAGGCGGTGCAGCGCTGGCCCGTGGTGCCGAACGCGCACCACAGCACTGCGTCGATGGCGAGGTCCATGTCTGCATCGGGCATGACGACGACCGGGTTCTTGCCACCCATCTCAAGGCTGTAGCGTTTATGGAGTGGCGCGGCTTTGCCTGCGATGGCTGCGCCTACGGCGCTCGAACCGGTGAAGCTGATCATCCTCACGCGCGGGTCGGTGACGAGAGCGTCGCTGATCGGGCCACCGGAACCGTGGACGACGTTGAACACGCCCTTGGGAACGCCCGCTTCGATCAGGATCTCGGCGAACTTGTTGGCGAGGAGCGGCGTATCTTCTGCGGGTTTGAGCACGACAGTGTTGCCCATGACGAGCGCCGGGAACGTCTTCCACGTCGGAATCGCGATCGGGAAATTCCACGGCGTGATCAACGTGCAGACGCCGAGGGGAACGCGCTCGACGTACATGCGCTTGTTCGGCAGTTCGCTCGGCACCGTCCAGCCCCACGCGCGCCGGCCCTCCGACGCGATGTAGTAGGCCATGTCCACGCCTTCTTGCGTGTCGCCTCGCGCTTCGGCGATGGGCTTGCCCATCTCGCGGGACATGAGCTGCGCGATCTCTTCTTTGCGGCGCTTAAATATGTCGCCGACCTTGTAGACGATCTCGGCGCGTTTCGGCTGCGGGATTGCTTTCCACGCGGGGAATGCAGCCGATGCCGAGTCGATGGCTTCCTTGACGTCGGCGGGGGTGGATTGATTGGCGGTGCCGATCAGTTCGCCATTGGCGGGGTCACAGCTTTCGAAGCTTGCGCCGGAGCCGGGTTTCCACTGGCCGTTGATGAAGTTCTTGATCTGTTCAGACATGGTGAGGTCCTCGCATTTCCCAAGAAACTGACTCGTTTCGCGCGTCATGCCCGCGTAGGCGGGCATCCAGTTCTTTGCAATGCGTATCGTTCATCCTGGATGCCCGGTCACTCGGCGTAACGCTCGCTCTTCGCTCGCTTGCCTCGTGCCTTCGCGGGAATGACGTTCGCGGGTACCAATCATAACCAAGCGCATTTCACCGCAAAGCCGCAAAGAACGCAAAGATTTTGAGGCAATGACGGAATCGGGCAACGTATACTGTAGCAGTCGCCCCTTCAGGATGGTTCCTAACAGTATTCAGATGCGACAATTCACCATTGCTATCGTTACGTTCTTGTTCGTCGGCTGTCAATCGACGGGGGGCGGTCCCGGCGGTTTCGTGGGCGAGCGGATTGACGATGCGGCCGTCATTGAGAGCAGCTCCGCCGACAGCGACAAGATCAATGGCATGATCGATGCGCTCGGCGGTGCCGAGGCGGAGGGGGAACGTTCGCGTCTTGTGCATGATCTGATTGCGGCTGGAAAGTCGGCGTTGCCCTACTTGCGCCGCGCGGGAGCGCAAACACGTGATGCGCGCCTTTCACTCGATCTGCTCTACATCGAGTCGCAGATTGAATCTGCCGGGAGCGCCGGAGAGGACTCCGAGATCGACCCACCCACGCAGGCGGCAGCAATGCAGCCCACGAAAGAAGCCATCGATAGTGCCTATGGCATCGAGGGACATTTCGATGACGATGGCAGTTATGACACCTCCGCCGTGGATCAGTTCGTCAAGGTGCGCTTCGGGCAAGCATACCGCGCCTTTCACAACGGCGACCGCGATACCGCCATCCGCCTGTGCGAGGCGATCCTCGTGCTCGCGCCGCAATCCCGCTACCGGCGCCAGGTGCAACAGCTTCTCTATGACGCCCGTACCAGCGAGCAGCAAGAGCGCGTGCTGGCCGGTCGCATGAGCTTCGACCGCGATGTCGTGCAGTATTCTGACGATGGCAAACTCACTGTGCCGCTCGGTCTTCGCATCACGCTCAAAAACATGAGCGGCAACAACGTTGACCTCGATTTCGGCGACGGGTCGAAAGAACGCGGCACATCGTTGCTCTCGCTTTCAATCCAGCTTACGGAAGAAGACGCGCGAGGCTCGCGGCGTTCCTATGAAGTCAAAACGTCTGTGGAACTGACGGGCGAAAAAATCTCGCTTGTGCCGGGGCAGAGCGCGCAAGTGTCGCGAACATTGCAGGATCTCGGCTCGCTGCCGCAGGCGGATGCCGGGGACATAACCTGGCGCACGGTATTGTCGGTGAGCGGGAATCTTCGCTTACCTTTATTGAAGAACGGCGACGAGCGGTCCACACAACCGGTACTGCTCAGTGGCGCGCAGTTGACGGTGTTCCCGAAAGACTTTCCACTCGATGAAGCGCGGAAGGACCCTGTGGCGTTTCTTACCACCCGGTTGAGCGAGAACGACCCTGTGAATATCGTGTTATGCGCGGCTTTGATCAAGGCGAGCGAGCAGCGCGTGGTACTTGATCTTTTGCTCGCCGATGATCTTGCGCAGGCGGGTAATGCCATGCGCCGCGCGAGGTTGGCAGCGGCTTCGCGCTTGAGCGGCGAGAATCATGGCAACGATGCCGAAGCGTGGCAAAAATGGTGGAAAGATAACCGCTTTCGGTATGAGTCGTAGTCCGGACTCGCAACGTCCAAAATTGGAAGCACAATAATTGCCACGAGTTAGGGCGTTTGCACGCCGATTTCCCATACCCTTTGTTCGCGGCTGTCGCTAAAATGCGCTCATCCGATCATCGCGTTTCTTGTGGAAACGGCGTTCGGTGGGAAGCTTTATGTCATCCCCGCGACACGAGGCAAGCGAGCGAGTTGCGAGCGTTACGCCGAGTGCGACGGGGATCCAGAGCTAACCAAAGGTTATTGCGAGGCCTGGATTCCCGCCTGCGCCGGAATGACGACATGTAGCGGTCTTGATCCTTGGAAGTGACGCATGATCAAAGAGGCGAGCGACACGGTTCTACGCACAGTGCGTGTGGTGATCGACGGTCAGGATTTGACCGTTCCTGAGGGCATGACGGTGTTGAAAGCCATGCGCCTCGTCGGCAAGGACGTGCCGACGCTGTGCTATTCCGACCGCATGGAACCCTTCGGCGCGTGCCGCACCTGTCTGGTCGAAGTCGAGGGCGGAAAGCCGGTGGCGTCGTGTCACACGCCCGTTCGCGAAGGGGCCTCGTATACCACGCACTCGAAATTCCTCACCCGCCTGCGCAAGAATATCACCGAACTCGTCGTCTCCGACCATCCCCTCGAATGTCTCGACTGCACCGCCAACAACCGCTGCGATTTGCAAAAGCTCGCTGCCGACGTTGGGCTGCGCACGCCTCGCTACGAAAATCCGCGCACTCACAATCCCGCGCGCGACGACAGCCATCCCTTCATCAAACTTGAGATGGACAAATGCATCGGCTGCGGCAAGTGCGTGCGCGCCTGCGACGAAGTGCAGGGCAGCTTCATCCTCGGCATGCAGGGGCGCGGCTACGACGTGAAAGTGATTGCCGGTAACGACACGAATTTTGAAACCGCCGATTGCGCCAGTTGCGGCCAGTGCGTACTGGAATGTCCCGTCGCCGCGCTTGAGGAAGACCGCACGCGCATGACGGGCCTTCCCGACAAGACCGTGACGACGACCTGTTCGTATTGCGGCGTGGGGTGTTCGCTCAATGTGAACGTTAAGGACGGCGAGGTCATCAACATCGAGCCGAACCCGCATGGCTCGGCGAACCTTGGCCACACCTGCGTCAAGGGCCGCTTCGCCCACCAGTTCGCGGGATCGGGGGATCGGCTCACATCGCCCTTGATTCGCACGGGCGACGGGACGTTCCGCGAAGCGACGTGGGAAGAAGCGTTGGAACTTGTAGCCGCTCGTCTAGGTGAAATCCGCGACAAATATGGCGCGGAAGGTTTTGCGAGCATCAGCTCCGCGCGTTGCACCAACGAAGACGGCTACATCATGCAGCGTTTCACGCGCGCAGTGATGGGCACCAACAATATCGACAACTGTTCGCGCGTGTGTCACTCGCCGTCCGCCTACGCGCTGGGCGAGGCGCTCGGCACAGGCGCCGGAACCAATAGCTTCCAGTGCGTGGCTGAATCCAACCTGTTGATGATCGTCGGGGCAAACCCGACGGAGGCGCACCCGGTGTTTGGCTCGCGCATCAAGCAAGCCGTGCTCAAGGGCTGCAAGCTGATCATCCTCGACCCGCGCAACACGGAACTCGCGAAGCTCGCGGACCTTCACCTCACGCTGCGGCCCGGATCGAATGTCTCCGTGATCAACGCCATGCAGCATGTCATCATTCAGGAAGGCCTGATCGACGCGGATTTCATCGCCAAGCACAGCGAAGGCTTCGAGCAAGTGAAGAAAGAACTTGCCCATTGCACGCCAGCCTGGGCCGAGAAAATTTCCGGCGTCCCGGCGGAGTTGATCGTCAAAGCCGCGCGCATGTATGCGACCAGCGGCGCTTCCCAGATTCTCTGGGGGCTTGGCGTCACCGAGGCGGGCCACGGCTCGAACACAGTCTTTGGCATGATCAACATGTCCGTGATGACCGGAAACATCGGCCGGCCCGGCACCGGCACCTCGCCGATTCGCGGCCAAAATAACGTACAGGGCATGTCCGACGTCGGCGCGCTGCCGAACTTCTTCTCCGACTATCGAAAGACGACCGACCCCATCGCGCGCAAGGAACACACTGCCGTGTGGGGCGTCGAACCGCCGACCAACAAGGGCTTCCGTATTCCGGACATGATGAACGCCGCAGTCGAGGGCAAGTTGAAGGCGATGTACATCATTGGCGAGGACATCGCCCAGTCTGACCCCGACACCGCGCACATTGTTCACGCGCTTGAGAGCCTCGAGTTTCTCGTCGTGCAGGAAATTTTCATGTGCGAGACGGCGAAGTACGCCGACGTGATTTTGCCGGGCGTAAGCTTCCTCGAAAAAGACGGGACTTTCGTCAACTCCGACCGCCGCATCCAGCGCGTGCGTCAGGCGATTTCCGCGCGCAAGGGGACGATGGTGGACGGCGATATCGTCAATGCTGTCGCGCGTTTCATGGGCCATGACTTCGGCTTCGACAACGGCCCACGCTGGGAGAAAGGCCGCGCGAAAAACAAAGAGCAAATCGCAGAAGCATGGAAAGCGATCAAGTCGCGCCAGATGCGCGGCCAGCAAGCCTTCGACGCTGCAGCCACGATGAAAGAGCTTGCTTCGCTTACGCCGCTGTGGCGCGGAGTCTCTTTCGAGCGTTTGGAAGAGAAGGGCTTTTTGCAGTGGCCTTGCACCTCGCCTGACCATCCCGGAACTGACATCGTCCATCAGGGCGGGAACTTCCTCTCGGGCAAGGCGAAGTTCCACCCGACACCGTGGCAGGAAGCCGCCGACGTTCCGGACGAAGAGTTCCCCTTCTATCTCACGACGGGGCGCATGCTGTTCCACTACAACGTCGGCACCATGACGCGGCGCACGAAAGTTTCGCAGCTCGACAAAGCCAAGGAAGAGCGTATCCGTCTGCACCCGAAGGACGCCAAGCGCCTGAACATCGAACCCGGCGAGATGGTGGACGTGGTTTCGCGTCGAGGCCGCGTGCGCGTGAAGTCCGAATATTCGAAGGCCGTCAATCCCGGAACGGTTTTCATGACCTTCCACTATCCCGAAACGCGCACCAACATATTGGTCGGTCAGGGCGCCGACGAGTTCACCGGCTGCCCGGAATACAAGGTAAGCGCCGTGCGTGTGGAGAAGATCAAGGCGGGCGTCGAGGAAACCTTCGAGATGCCGGAAGTCACACTCAACGGCAAGGTGTTCGCAACCGACGACCAGCGGACATTAGAGCGTGGCGATATTCCGTCCGAGCGGTTGGCGATTGTGCGCGATCCGGGCAATCCATAGCACGTGACTCCGAACACACCGAAATTGACTGGCGTTTGTGTGCGTTTTTTATAAAATGTGCGCGGTCCGGTTGGGTCGGCCTCTTGAGAGTGTCGTCCATGTTGAGAAATACGTCGCAACGTCACAATCCGAAAACTCATAGAGTTACGGATAACTCGTTGCTCTTCATTTTCTCTCCTTCGGTATTATTCGTGCCCATTTTTGGCGCTCTGTTTTTCTTGTTTCCTCCCTTCGTTCTCGGCGCCACCGTCGAACTTGATTACAACGCCACGGTGCAAAACCCGGCGAGCGAATGGGGGACCGAGGTCGGCGCCGAGCCGATTCTCGAAGACAACACGACGACGCCGAACAACGGGAATACATCATACGCTGAAACCAGCACGGGCAATGCCGATTACTACTGCGACGTCGACGACTGGACGCTTCCTGCCGGCAATGTCGTGGTGTCGGTGCGCGTCTATGTCGTGTGCATCACCTTGGGAAATGAGCGAATCAATATCGGTCTCCGCAATAATGGTACCGATGGCCTGACCGGAAATAATTCGTCTGATGGCACGGGAAACGTCAGTATTTCAAGCGTCGCTTACACAGAGTATTGGGAGGAATGGACCACCACGGTTCCGGGCAATTATTGGTCATTCGACAGCATGATGTTGATCTGTCGTCATAACAACAACGGCGCCGCCGCTAACAATCGTATTACCGCCGGCCGTATCGTTGTGACCTATCAGGTGCCCACAGTCACCACGGCGATCGCCACCAATACATGGAACAATGCCGGAACCTGGGACAACGGCATACCGACGTACATCATGGAGGCCGTGATTCCGGCGGGATTCACCGTCACCAATGATGTCACGGGCCAAGTCGGCAAGCTTTCCGTGACGGGCGGCACGTTTACCACAGCCGCGGCGGCTGGCGGCGTAACACTCACGGTACGCGAACTCGGCGTAGCGCTCTCCGGCAACGGAACGGTCAGCACGAAGCGCAACGATGGACTTAACATACGAGGGCCATTATCCATCGCGGCGGGGTGCGCATTTAACATTGGTGATGGAACGGGTACAGCAAACTGCGCATGCACCGACCAGACGATTACCTGTGCGGGCGATATCACGATCAATTCAACCAATGCCGGTACAGTCGTCAGCCTCGGTAACAATGGAATCGGTGTTATTACCTGTACCGCCGGAACGTTGACGATCACCGACGCCCGTTTCGACGTCACCAATGGCAGTGTGTTGAACAATGTCGTAATCGGCGCGGCCGGAGAACTCCGCGAAACAACGCTCGGCGGCGCGTCCTATTCAATTACTGGCAATTTTACGAGAACCGGAACATACACGCTCAATACCGGAACCGCCAACTTTACGGGTACAGGCGCACAAGACATTACTGGATCGGCAACGTTCTATAACTTGACTGTTAATAATACGGCCGCAACACCAGATGACACGAACGACGTTGCGTCGACTGGCGCAATTACAGTGCAAACGACGCTTACCGTGAGCGACGGTCAGTTCTTTCCAGCTACCGGATCGGTGTTTTACGCCGTCAGCGTCGCTGCAGCGGGCATTTTGAAATCCGCTGCTGCCGGGGATGCGATGAGCATCAGTAGCAGTATGGTGCAGAGCGGCACGTTTACCCACAACAACGGGACGGTGACGTTCAATGGCAGTACGGCGCAAACCATCGCAGGGTCGATGACCTTTTACAATTTGACGATTAACAACACGTATGCCACGCCGGACGACACCAACGACGTCGAATTCACGAGCGCCGTCACGGTGACGAATACGGTCAATGTTAATGACGGCCAGTTTAGTATGCTAACAGGCTCGTCGTTCAACAATGTCATCATCGGCGCTGCCGGATTTTGGAAGACGGTGGCAGGCGGCGCGACGATTACGGTGAGCGGCGACTGGACATTCAGCGGGTCGTACACACCGAACGGGTGCGTTGTGAATTTCAATGGTTCGGGTTCCCAGATCATTACGGGCGTCATTACATTCTATTCGATTTCCGTCAACAATACGGCCGCCTCGCCTGACGATACGAACGACGTCGAGGCGGTATCGGCGATCACCATCGCGCGCGCGCTGGTTGTCACCGACGGGCAATTTATGTGCGCGACAGGAACGGCGATCAATAATGCTACCATTTCGGCGGCGACCGGAATTTTTAAGCCGGCCGCGGGAGCGTCCGTAAGCGTTTACGGAACGTGGTCGAACGATGGAGTGTTTACCGCCAATAGCAGTACAATTACCATGGATGGAGTCGGCGCGCAAACCATGATCGGGAGCAGTGCGACGACTTTTTATAATCTTACCATCAACAATACCTATGGCACACCAGACGATACCAACGACGTCGAATCCACTATCGCCGTCAATGTTACCAACACCCTCGATGTTACGGACGGCCAGTTCAGTCCGTTCACCGGTTCAACGTTCAAAGACGTGTCGATTGCCGCCGCCGGAATCTTTGACCCGCCGGCTGCGACCGGCGCGTATTCGGTGAGCGGTGATTTTTCGAACTCCGGGACATTCACCCATAACACCAGCTTGTTCACGTTCAATGGCAGCGTTGCGCAAACGATTACCGGCGCGACAACGTTCTATCGCCTGACAATCAACAATACCCACGCATCGCCCGACGACAGCAATGACGTGGAATCGACAGCCGCGTTGGTCGTGACGGGGATACTCACCGTCACTGACGGCCAGTTCACTCCGTTCACCGGATCGACCTTTGGGTCGGTATCGATCGGCGCTGCCGGTATTCTCAAACCCGTCTCAACAATCTCGGTTAATTCAGGCGATTGGACGAACAACGGGACATTCACGCACAACAATGGAACCGTCACGTTCAACAGCACTCTCGCTCAGGCCATTAACGGCGCGACGACGTTTTATAATTTGACATGCAATAAGGCAGCCCAAGCGCTCACATGCCAGTCGACGATCTCTATCACCGTGACCAATCTGTGTTCCGTGACCAACAATACGTTCTGGCCGTCCGATGGCTCGCAGTTCAACAACGTTTCGATCGCTATTGGAGGCACGTTCCGCCCGATCGTTGGCGCGACTATTTATGTCAGCGGAAACATGTCCCGCGCCGGAACATTTACCCACAACAACAGCACGATGGTATTTAACGGAACTGGCGCTCAAGCGATTACGGTCGTCGCTACCATCACGTTCTATAACCTCAGGGTCGAGAACTCCGCCGCGGTTCCTGGCGATGCCGCGGACGTCGAGGCGACGGGGCGCTGCGACGTCTCCAATAATCTCGCGGTAGTGGATGGACAATACACGTCGAGAACGAACTCGGTGATTACGAACGTCGGTATTACGACGAATGGCATCTACAAGCTCAACACCAGCGCTACCAACAGCGTCACCGGAACCTGGACCAACAACGGCACGTTTACGGCGAACAGCGGAACCATAAGCTTTACGGGGACGACAGCGCAAACCATCGCAGGCGCTACGACGTTCTACAACCTGACCATCAACAATGGGCATGTCGCTCCGAGCGACGTGAACGATGTCGAATCGTCTGCGGCGCTCACGGTGACGAACACGCTGAGCGTTAGCGACGGCCAGTTCAGCCCATTCACAGGATCGTCGTTCAAGGACGTGACCATCGCGGCCGCGGGGATTATGAAGCCTGCCGCATCGGGATCAACCATTTCGGTCAGCGGCAATTGGACACGGAGCGGAACGTTCACCCATAACGACGGCACCGTCAGCTTTAACACCACTACAACGGCGACCATTTCCGCGAGCACCGACTGGTATAACTTCTCCTGCACGACCGGCGGCAAGCAGATCAATTTTACCGCTGGCACGACGCAGAACATTGCCGGGACGCTGACCTTGACCGGAAGTCTCGGCAGCTTGATCACGCTGCGGAGCACGTCGGCCGGTGTCGGCTGGGACTTCGCGAACCCCGCCGTGACGACGGTTGCTTACTACGTCGATGTGCAGGACTCCAACGCGGCGAACGATATTTACGCGGTCGGCAGCACCAATAGCGGCAACAACGACGCCAACTGGATTTTCATGGTCGCTGGCGACTGGGTCGGAATCGCAAGCACTGATTGGAATAATGGCGCGAACTGGGGCGACGGGCAGGTGCCGAACGGCATCGCGGCCCGTGTGAAGACTGTCGTTCCCGGCGCGGGCGACGCGGTGATCAGCGCGGCGGTGGCGGATGTCACGACGATCACGGTGTTCGCCGGTAAGACCCTCACGATCGACAGTGGCGGGTCAGTACAAGTGAGCGGCGACGTTTCGGTTTTCGGAACCCTCGTCATCAACGACAACGCCATGCTCGCCGTGACCGGCAATATCGACATTACGCTCCAGCTCTCGGCGGAGCTTCGCATTCGCGGCGATGATCCGTCGGCCGCCGCCACTGCCGGAACGATCACGTCAGACTTGATAGGGACGGATAAATGGACCTTGCTTGTCAGCGACAGTTCGATCATCGATATTCGTGGGGCGCGTCTGATCGACGGCTATATCAATCCATTCGGCGCGCAGCCCGCGGAATTCAAGTTCGCGGATGTCTTGTTTTATTCGCTGCCGGCCGGTGTCGGCAATGCGTTCATCAACCTTGAATCCCTCGATTCCGGAGCCATGGCGTTCAATAAAATGACGTTCAATCGCGGATCCGCCGTCAGCGCCGCGAATGCCTCGAATATTCGCGCCGACGCCGGCACGCGCGAACTCTGGATCGGCGGTTATGCCGGCGACCTCGGAGGCGAGACCTTCGACAACGACCCGTCGGGAAGAATTCACTGGGTCAACAACGCGGTGAAGATCAAAGTCGACAACGGCGCGGTGACGTATGCCGAATCGCTGGATGAAGCTTTGGATGGTCTTGGCGCTGGAACACTCAAGATTTACGCCAACTACATCGATGCGAGCGGGGATCTGGTTTCCGCGTTCCAGACGGTCCCAACGCCGCTCGTGCTGCCGAACTTTACCGGAACGCTGGAACTCGACGGCTTTGTTTTCCGCACGACAGCGTCCAGCGCGACGCTGATCGACACGTCGGCGGTCGTAGGCGGCGGCGTTGTGAAGCTCTACAACTGCATGTTGCTCGATCCCGAGGACAGCGGCGCGACCGGTCGCGCGTTGGTAACCGGAGGCGGCACGGTGACGGCCGATTTCTGCACGGTCGACACCGACACGATGGCGACCTCGGGACTCGATAGCGAAGACGATTGTCTGTTTACCCGGCCGATCGTATCGGCGAATTACGTCAACTCCGGCGACCGGAATTTTCACCTGACTCTGACTGGAAACGCCGCGATTGGCGCTGGCGACGGCGCGCTTGTCGCGGGCCATGAACGCGACATCGATGGCATGCTTCGTCCGGACGCCACGAGCGTTAACCTCGGCGCTGATTACTATGGCTCAAGTGGCACAGCCGCGAGCATCCTTAACCCGATTGATGTCACCGGCGGATTGGCTGCCACCGCGGATATGGTGGTTGTCGAAGGAGGATCGGTGCTTGGCGCAGATCGGAAGAGCACA
>JABWBM010000251.1 GCA_013360495.1 Planctomycetaceae bacterium | reverse complement strand
GGCGATCCTTGGCTGGCGTATCGGGTCCGATGTACTCGATGGTGAAGGGCTTTTTGAAAGCGGTGGTGATCGTGCGCCACACGCCCTTCGCGATCTCCGGAAGATAGATGCGCTCGAGCAGGTTGAGCGGCTTCTCGCCGGCCTGCTTCGCCTTTTTCTCTTCGACGAGGTGATAAATGTCGTGCGAATCGTGGGACATGGATTACCTTTCGGGCCTTATTCTGCCCTGATTTCAGGCACAATCAAGCGGGATGAAGGAATTGCCGCGAATCACGAAAAGGACAAAGATTTTCAGCCGCGGATGAACGCAAATGAACGCGGATGAAGAATATGACGAAAGCACGAAATGGAGAAAACACGAGACAAAAGATTGAAACTTCAAGCGCATGATTTGCGCGCTTTCGTCTTTTCAAAATTTCGTGATTGTCTTTCTTATCTGCGTTTATTCCCGTCCATCCGCAGCTCAATTCTTACGACTTCATCATCACGCCGATAACGGCCGTCGCAGCCAGGTTGATCATCGCGAGCGGCGCCAAGCGCTTCCAGCCAAGCTGCATCAACTGGTCATAGCGGAAGCGCGGCAGTGTCCAGCGCACCTGGATCATAATCAGCAAGAGGATCACTACCTTGGTGAAGAAGATCAGGAAACCGGCAAGCCCGCCCCAGGCAAGGTGCGCCGTTTCAGACCACGGCAATGTCCAGCCGCCGAGGAAGACAAGCGTAAGAATCGCGCACTGCACGATCATGGCGATGTATTCGCCGAGGAAAAAGATGGCAAAGCCCATGCCGCCGTATTCCGTGTGGTAGCCGCCCACCAGTTCCGGCTCGGCCTCGGGCAGGTCGAAGGGCAGGCGGTTGGTCTCGGCGAAGGTGCAGATATAGAAGATAATGAATGCCAGCGGCTGATAGCAGATCAGCCACATATTCTGATTCTGATATTCGACGATGCTGAAGAAGTCAGTGGATCCCGCCACCATCAGCGCCGCGATCAGCGCCATGAACATGGGCGCTTCGTAGGAGATGAGCTGGGCCGATGCGCGCACGCCGGCCATCTGGCTGAACTTGTTGTAACTCGACCACCCGGCGATGGAAAGGCCGTGGACGCCGAGCGTGGAGGCCGCGAGCACGAAGAGCACGCCGAGTTCGCTATCGAAGATGACGAAAGGGCCGGAGTGGGGTACGCCTTCAAACCAGGAACCGATAAGTGGAAACTCCGCTGGCTTGATCCCGACGAAACCAACGTCTTTGACCCATTCGCCGTAGAACGGAATCCCCGCAAGCGCCAATCCTGCCGGGATGAAGACCATGGCGGGCGCGATGCGATAGAGGAACTTGTCGGCGCGGGCAGGCGTGAAGTTCTCCTTGAAGACGAACTTCATGGCGTCCGCGAGAGGCTGGAGTAGACCCCAGAGATGAAAGCCGCCCAGCGGGCCGAGAATCTTCCAGCGCGGCAGCCCAACCATGTTCGGTCCGAGACGAAGCTGGATGCGCGCCGAGATGCGCCGCTCGGCATAAACCAAGAGCGGGACGATCTTCATCACCAACCCGAAGATCACGACGATCTTGACGATGCCCCAGATCATTACACTGCTCATGCTGTTTCCCGTGTTGCGCGGATTTCAGACAGCGCCGTCGTGGCGCGAGAGCAGTATATGGCGCGGCTATGGACTCGCAAGGCGAGAATGGGGCAATGTCATCCTTACAAAAAGGCGCTATTATGGAACTGGATTGAGAAAAGGCGCGTACCTCATGGCCAACAGAGAACGTGTGCGTGAGCTGGCCCGGACGGCAATCGACGGTGGTACGCCGCTCGCGTGGTTCGAGCGGTGTTACCAGGAAGCGGCGGGCGATACGGGGTTCATTCCCTGGGTCGATCTGGTTCCCAATCCGGCGCTGATCGAATGGGTCGAGAGCGACACAACCGCCATCTCTTCCGGAACCAATATCGTCGTCGTCGGTTGCGGACTCGGCGACAACGCGGAAGCCATTGCTTCGCGTGGCGCAAAGGTCACAGCCTTCGATATCTCCCCAACCGCGATCGACTGGTGCAAGACGCGCTTTCCCCGCTCGCGTGTTCGCTATGCAGCCGCGGACGCCACCGATCCTCCTGCGTCATGGCGGGGTAGCTTCGACCTTGCCGTGGAGATTTACACGCTGCAAGTATTGCCGCCCGAGATTCAGGAACGCGCCCAAGCCGGTGTCGCCTCGCTGCTTAAGGTCGGCGGCAAGCTCCTGTCAATCTGCCGCGGCAGGGAAGATAACAGCGAACAACCTGCGGATTATCGCCGTCCCCTGACGCGCGGGGAACTGGAACGCTACGCCAGATTCGGACTCAAGGTCGTATCCTTCGACGACTTCCTCGACAATGAAACCCCGCCTGTGCGCAGGTTCCGCGCGTTATTCCGGCGGGAAACGGCACGGTCCTGAGCGATTATCCTTGAGTCTATCTTGAGTAGTGCGCGCTGATCTTCTCAACCACTTGATCGATCAGCCAGTTGGGCGTGGACGCCCCGGCGAGAACGCCGATCCTGGTCGCGTCGCCGAAGAGGGCGAAGTCCAGCTCCTCGGTGCGCTCGATGATCGTCGTGCGCGCGCCGTGCTCCTGCGCCACCATCGCGAGTTTTTTCGTGTTTGAGCTTTCAGCGCCGCCAACCACAACGACGAACTCGCTTTTGCTCGCAACGTCCTCGGCGTCTTTCTGGCGCTCGTCGGTGACATAGCAGATGGTGTTGAACACGCGCACTTCCTGCCCCATACGGATCAGCTCGGCGATCAGTTCGTTGGCGTGGTCGAGGATCATGGTGGATTGGATCACCACGCCGATGCGCCGGCGGCTGCGCGGGACTTTCTTGAGATCGTCGCGGGTCTTGACGACAACGGCTTCGTTATTGGTGTAGGACATGATGCCCTTCACCTCGGGGTGGTCGGGGCTGCCGACAATCACCACCTGATATTTTTCATCGTAGAGCAGCTTCGCGTAATTTTGACTGACGCGCACGTAAGGG
>JABWBM010000071.1 GCA_013360495.1 Planctomycetaceae bacterium | reverse complement strand
ACCAGCTCGTCATGGACGATCTTGACGACCATCTGGCCGGGGGTGACCGACTTCAGCACCTCGACGCCAACCGCGCGGGCGCGGACGCGATCGGTGAATTCCTATCGGAGTTGGACGTCGAGCGAACAGAAGGAGTGATCCGCAACGGTTCGCTCACACTCAATGGAAACATCCGCGAGCCGTATCTGTTGGGAAACATCTCGGCCGAAGACCGCACCGCCGATCCGCCGCGAGCGACGATCATGCGAGTACCGCCGGGCGGCGGATGGTGATGAGCGCTACGCCGTCGCGATCCTCGCGGAAGACGACGGGAATGGTCCAGGGCTTGCCGGTTGCGGCCTGCTTTTTGAGTGATTCGGAAACATGGAAATTTTTCTGTGTCTTGGCGTAGCTTTCGACGAGGCGCAGGGATTCCTTGACGCCAAGCTCGTTCATCGAGGTGAAGGGCGGCTTCATCACCAGCGCCGTCGAGACGCCCATGTCGAGGTCGCCGACGTTGCTGATGCCGGAGTCGAGGATTTCGCAGACGATCCCGAAGTACGCGCCGGTCATGAAGTCGGCCACTTTCTTGTACTGCTCAGGCGTGTATTCGACCTTCTCATCACGTCCGGCAGTTTCCCACGGCGCATTCTTTGCCAGTTGATCCTTGAGAATCTTCGGCGAGCGCCACCATGAGTTAATTTTCGTCGTGTATTGGTCAAGGCCATGGTTGGAGATTGGATTGCCACCGGTGAGGTTCATGGCGGTGAAGGGACCGACGCCAAGGCCGAGCGCCTTCTTCGCCATTTCGTCAACCTGCTTCACGCTGCCCCAGCCCGCTTCGACGCCCATGGCGGCGACGTAGAAGATGCCCTCGAAAATCGGGTCGATGGCGTAGCCGTAGCGGCTGCCGATCTTGATTGGGACTTTGCCGATGTTCTCGTAGAACTTCATGGTCCAGTCGGCGACGGCCTTGGCCGTTTGCTTGCCGGGGACGACTTCCACCATGATGTTGCGCTCGGCGGGGAAGAAGTAGTGGACGACGAGGGTGCGCTCGGGATTTTTCGTCTCGGCGAAGATGACTTCCGGTTCCATGTGCGACGAGTTCGACGCGATGATGGCGTCCTTGGCGAGCACCGATTCGAGCTGCGCCATGATCTTGCGCTTGATCTTTTCGTCCTCGGTGGCGGCTTCGACCACAAGCGATGCGCCCGAAAGCGCTTCATAGTCGCTGGTGAAGGTGAGATTCTTGAGCATGGCTTCGGCTTGATCGGGCTTGAAGGCTTGGGCTTCGACGCCCTTCTGCACCTTCTTCTCGACCTTCTTCTTGCCAGCGGCGAGCGCCTGATCGGAGATATCAACCACGACGATAGGTACGCCGAATGGGGCGAGGACCTTGGTGAAATAGAGCGCGATGTCGGGTCCGATCTGGCCCGAGCCGATGACGCCGACTTTGCTGATGGTGCGATTGCTAAGTGTGAAGGCCATGGATCGTCCTCAAGATGGATGGTCAGGAATGTTGAACTGTGTGGCCGCTCTTACCACGGTGGGCTGTGAGCGTCTACGGGGCAGAGGGGGCTGCCATTGTCACACTTGGTTCTCCATCCGGCGGTGGAAAGACTGGTTGTTTAAGAGCGACGATGCGGTGTTTTCTCGCTTACGACGCACGAGTGTCTGGGAGGTGTGTTCATAAATGCTTGGTTTATTGGGATGAAAATGAGCCAAAAATCTACTTTTGTAACGTATTTATTCGTAATGGTTTATGATGTTCGATTTATTTGGTTCTTGACAGTCCCCCCCTTTATCCGCTTCCCTATGTGGCTCGTTTTCGGCTCTCGTACTTAAAAGAACGAGAGATGAAAGAAAGGGTGTGATGCAGGACGAAGCACAGAATCCCGTTGCTAACGCGGCTACAGCCACGAAGGCGCCGAAGAAAAAGCCCGCGCGCAAAAGTGCGCCAAAGAAGGCCGTGTCCGATGCGTCCGCTGACCCAACGGCAGAGGCCGCTCCCGCCAAAGGTAAAGGCAAGAAGGATGGCGCTGTCTCGGGCAAGGGCAAAAAGCTCGTGATCGTTGAGTCCCCCGCCAAAGCGAAGACCATTAATAAATACCTCGGTTCCGGCTACGTGGTGAAAGCGTCCATCGGCCACGTGCGCGATTTACCCCGCTCGAAGCTCGGGATCGATATCGAGAACGGCTTCACGCCGAAGTACATGACCATTCGCGGCAAGAAGCCCGTGATGGACGAGCTTAAAAAGTATGCCCGCGACGCCAGCCACATCTTTCTTGCGACCGACCCCGACCGCGAGGGCGAGGCGATAGCCTGGCACCTTGTGGAGGGTCTGAATCTCAACAAGGACAAGACCCAACGTGTGGAATTCAATGAAATCACCAAGGCGGCGATTTTGCGCGCCTTCGAGCATCCGCGCGACATCATGAGCGACCTCGTGGACGCGCAGCAGGCGCGCCGCGTGCTCGACCGCATCGTGGGTTATTCGATTTCACCGATCCTGTGGCGCAAGGTGGCCAAGGGTTTGAGCGCGGGCCGCGTGCAGTCGGTGGCGCAAAAGCTGATCTGTGAGCGTGAGCGTGAGATCGCCGCGTTCAAACCCGAGGAGTATTGGAGTATCTCGGCTTTCTTGATGAAGGCCGACGTCGCGAAAAAACTGTCAGCGAAGGAACACGAGAAGCTCAAAGCGACACTGCGCGCGCTCCACGGCGGTGAGGGCGAAGCTAAGGATTGGATCGACAGCGAGGAAGAGGTCGACACCGAGTCCGCAACCGAACCGCAGGAGAAGGTCAAGCTTCCCGATTACATGTTCCGCGCCGACCTCAAGAAGTGGCGCGGCGAGACGCCCAAACTTTCCAGCGGCGAGCAGGTTAAGGAAATCACCCAGCGTCTCGACAACGCCGATTTCAAAGTATCGGGCGTCGAGACCAAGGAGCGAAAAGACCGGCCCAAGCCGCCGTTTATCACGTCAACGCTGCAACAGGTGGCGTCGATGCGCATGGGCTTCACTGCCAAGCGCACCATGCGCACGGCGCAGCAGCTCTATGAAGGTATCGAGCTCGGCTCTGAGGGCGCCACGGGCATGATCACCTACATGCGTACGGACAGCGTTCACATCTCCGACTTCGCCGTCAACGACGCGCGCGAGGTGATTCGCGGCCAATTCGGCGAGAAGTATCTGCCTGAGCAGGGCATCTTTTACAAGACATCGAGCAAGGCGCAGGCAGCCCACGAGGCCATCCGCCCGACCAACATTTTCCGCACGCCGGAATCGGTGCGCGAATATATGAACACCGACCAGTTCAAACTCTACAAGCTGATCTGGGACCGTTTCGTTGCCTGCCAGATGTTGCCGGCGGTCTACAACATCACCACGATAGAGATTACCGCCGACGAAGCGCTCTTCCGCGTCAGCGGTAAATCCCTCGTCTTCGACGGTCACACCCGCGTCTCGGGGCTCAAACTCGACAGTGGCGAGCAATTGCTGCCTCCGCTCGCGCAGAACGAGGCGCTTTCTTGCGAGACGGTCAAGGGCGACCAGCACTTTACGCAGCCGCCGCCGCGCTTTTCGGAAGCAAGCCTTGTGCGCACCTTGGAGAAGGAAGGCATCGGCCGGCCGTCGACCTATGCTTCGATCATTTCGACCATTGTTGATCGCGGCTACGTGACGCTCGACAAACGCCGCTTTTTCGCCACGGAACTCGGCATGTTGATCAACGATTTGTTGGTGAACAATTTTTCACGTATCGTGAATACCGAGTTCACGGCCAAGATGGAGGAGCAGCTCGACCGCATCGAGGAGGGCAAGCTTCCCTGGGCCGACGTGATGGGAAATTTCTACGCGCTCTTCAAGGACGAATTGGCAGAGGCCGAGCAGAAGATCGAGAAGATCAAGGGTCTCGTCGCGAAAGACGGCGCGGGCAACGAGATCGTTTGCCAGCTTTGCAACTCGCCGATGGTGGTGCGCTGGTCGAAGAACGGCAAATTCCTCGGTTGCTCCAACTTCCCCGAGTGCAAGGGAACGATGCCCCTCGACCGCGAGGGCAAACCGATTCTGTTGCGCAAGGAAGACATCGAATGCACCGAGTGTAAGTCGCCGATGGTGGTGCGTATGGGCAAGCGCGGGCCGTTCCTCGGTTGCTCGACGTTCCCCAAATGCCGCGGCACACGCGCGCTTGAGGCGGCCAAAACGCCGGAGGAGAAGGAGGCCGAGCGCAAATATGCGGGGCTCCTGTGTGGCAAGTGTAGTTCACCAATGGCCGTTCGTCAGGCTCGCTCGCGTCTCTTCCTCGGTTGCACGGCGTATCCGACGTGCCGCAACGCGATTGGTCCGAAGAAGGCCGATATCGCCATCGAGAAGGGTGAGATGAAGATCGATCCCGAGGCGCGCGAAAAAGTGCTCGCGAATCTGATACGCGAGGCGGAACTCCAGCAAGGGATCAAGACAGCGTCGTAGTTTTATCGTGAAAAGCCAACGATCCGGCGCACTGTTTCGGGGGAAATCTTTCCATCCCGCCAGCCATCCTCTGCGTCTAGCTGCGAAATGCAGGCCATGATATCCGATTCCGTGATCACGCCTTTCTTGACGAGACTTTTGATGAGCGACATGAGCAGGAGTGTTACACACCCAAGGTCGTCTTCAACATGACCGATTGCGTGGCTGTCAACCTGACTTGCAGGCTGACGATCAGTACGCTGTTGTCGGCTTTGCGCCGCGAGTTGTTGCGACATCTTTCTTAAGTGCATTGCCGAGGCTTGTTCTGGAAAAAGTATATCAATCAACGACATTGTGACCTCCCTTCAATGTTTGAACACGTTGGTCAACTGTAAGTATGTAGGAAGGGAAGTGCGATTACAAAACACCGGGTCATTTGGAATTCATTGCCCTACTGCGCTTCGGATTGCGCGCCGGCCTTGCCGACGTCGAGGGCAAGAGCCAGTTTTCCGCCGTAGAAGACACTCACCGTCCGCGTTGATTCGGACACCACGACCGCCACGCATGGCACAGCGAGCGTCAGCATCGCAGCCGAGCGGTGCCGTGTGCCAAGGCCACTTGGCAGCTCCACGTCCGCTGTCTGCGGCGGCGACAGGTATGTCCCGGCCGAGAGCATGGCGCCGTCGCTGGCGACGATGAATGCGCCGTCGATTGAGGCGAATTCTTTGATGGTTTCTTCGAGTGTGACGTCGAGGATATTGAGCTGTGAACGCGGATATCCGTGGAAGGGGTTGATGACGAGTTGGCGGGTATAGTTCGCGAGTGTTCCCTCGTCGCCGATGACGAACAACGTCCCCACAGCCTCGCCTTCTCTGCCTTCACGGGCGATGGTGCTTGCCACTTCAATCACACGTTCGAGCACGCCGGGCTGGATGGCATGTGAGTGATGCTCGTCGAGGTCGAGCGTCGGAAAGTCTTTGGCATTGAACAAGCGCATCTGGTCGAGGGTGTTCGATCCAACCGGTCCGGCGAGGGCGAGCACGCGCGCTTTGCGTGAGATTATTCGTTTCCCAATGGCAAGCACGATCGCAAGGCGCAGCATAGCCGCCACGTTGTTGGCGGCGAATGGCAGCGAGATCACGCCTCCCGCCCGCACAGCGAGGCTTTCGGGCGGCTCACGCTGAGCCGTGACAAGGATCGTGCGTTCATCGATGATCGTGCTCAAAACCTCCGGCGGCTCGAAAGCGTCGATATTGAGGAAGACCGAGCCGACATCCACATCGTCGGCGAAACGCAACATGTGGCGGATCAAGCGTTGCGTGACGCGCGGGAGGTCGCGGTTCACCGTGCGCCGTTCGAGCGGCTTGCCGGTGAATGCTGAGCGGATGCCACGATGGTTGGAGGCGCGCAATACTTGCGCGACCCGATCCTCGTGACGCAACGCGGAAACGATGCTGGCGAGTGTGTGCAGATAGTGCTCCGAGGCATCATCGCGGGCAAGCAGCAGTACGATCAGGTTGACCGCCGGGCGGTCGACGCTCCACATGACGCCCTTCGGGCTGCGCCCGATGACCATGGTAAGCGGGACATTGAGCATCGGCAGGCGCGCGTGAGGCGTCGCCCAGTTTGGCCCCATTTGCGTGTTCACGCGTTCCTCGCCGGAAAGAATTTCCTTTGCGATTTCGGCGGCATTTGTGCCCGGGAGTTCGATGGCGGCTTCGACGGCGTCGCATAATTCGCGAATAGCCGCTTCCTTCGTTTCGCCTTTGACCGTGACGACCAGCTCGCGGCGCACCAGCGGGCTCAGGTTGACGCGCATGATGGTCTGCGGTGACTTTGGATTTCCGCGCGTCATGCGCGTATCGGGGTCGGCCCCTGTGGCGGGCGGCGGTTGGACCTCGTCAGGTTTGAGTGTTGCGCTGGTGGGCTTGGTGTCCTCGCGTTTGACCTGCGACGTTTGACGCACGACTTGAGTTTTCCCGTGCGTGACTGTTTGAGTCTTGCCGCGCGTAATTGTCTGTGTCTTACGCGGGACGCTCTGGGTGTTCTTTTCGGGGGTGCTCATGGGCGTGCGCTCAACCGTTCGCCAGGTTCCATTGGAAATCCACGAAGAAAGTCTGCCGCTTCCCGGACTGGTTTGCCTTCTGCCTGCAGCCGCGTCAAGACGAGGCTGGTTGTGGCGCAAGCGATCTCAATGCCTCGCTGATTGATCGCTGTGATAGTTCCGGGCGCGGCACCCGATGTATTCGTTGCCGGCTCGGCGCGATGAACGATCAAACGGGTGACGCCGCGCTTGCCGGGATGGTACGTGTAGGCGCGCGGCCAGGGCGTGACGCCCCTGATCTGATCCCACACCCGATTCGCGGGCCGGTCGAAGTGAATCGCGCCATCCTCCTTGGCGAGCATGTGAGCGTAGGTGGCGAGCGCGTCGTCCTGCGGCGTTTCCTTCGGTGGTGTGCCGGAAGCATATGCGCGAACGACATCGACGATCATCGCGGCGCCATCTTTGGCGGCACGAACGCCGGCTTCCTCGGCAGTTTCCTCCGGAGAGATGGGGAAATCTTTTTGAGCGAGAATCGGCCCGGCATCGAGCTTTACCCCGATCTTCATCACCGTGATGCCGCTTGTCTCGACGCCGTCCATAATGGCGCGCTGGATGGGTGCTGCGCCACGATAGGCCGGGAGCTTTGACGGATGCAGGTTGATGCAGCCAAAACGCGGCAGCGTGAGCACGTTCTTGCGAAGAATCTGGCCGAAGGCGACAACGACAATCAGGTCGGGCTTGAGGGCGGTGAGCTTTTCAAATTCAGGAGTCGCGGAAATCTTTTCGCTCTCCATGACGTCCAGACCGAGCTTGACGGCTGCCGCGCCAAGCTCTGAGCGTTCCGCCTCGCCTCGCCTGCTGCGGCGCGCGGAGGGTTGCGTGATGACCAGCGAAGGCCGGAACCTGGCTGCTACCAGCGCCTCAAGCGAAGGCACGGCAAAGGCGGGCGTCCCCATGAAAACCAGATTCACGCGCTGCTCCCTTGAAGAGGCAAAACGAACCACAAAGGCACAAAGACCACGAAGGTATATAAAGATGTCATCCACAGATGACGCGGCTCGACTGAGCTCTCCGAAGTCAGATATTCGCAGATTGAAGAATACCCATACAAAAATCGACGTATCGTATCTGCGGCCATCTGCGACATCTGTGGATACTTTCTTTGCTGCCTTGTTCGTGCCTGCGCGGCTCTCCAACATCAGAGGTGAAGAATCATACTCCGTGCCTTGAGCTTGAAGCCGAAGTCTTCGTAGAAACCGATGGCGCCGCTGTTGTGATTGAGCACCTGCAATCCGATGCTTGTAAAACCCATCAGGCGGCAGCGGTGCTTGCAATCGGCCATCAGGAATTTGCCAATGCCTTGCTTGCGATATTCGGGGCGGACGGACAGGTCGAAAACCCAGGGGTGTACCTTCTGCGTGAAGAAGTCGCTCTGGAATCCAATCCAGCAATGGCCGAGGTAGCGTTCGTTCGAACAGGCCGCCACGCTGATCATGGAGCGGTTAGGGTCGGGGGAGAGATAGCGTTTGAGCAGCTCCGCGTGGATCGCGCAAAAATCCGTCTCGGGAATTTTCTCCTCTTCGGGGATCGAGTCCCAGAAGGTTTGATAGTTGAGGGCGACGAATTGCGGCTCGTCTTCTTCCGGCTTGTAGGGACGGATGTAGAGGTCAAGCGCCATGATGGGGATTCTAGTGGTTAGTATGCGGTGTCGCTATTCGTCCGTTGCTCAACTTGATGCCGCGGGTGGCAGACGGTTGGAATCGGACGGCAGTTTGAGCATGTGGCCGAGCTTGTCGCGCTTGGCCTTAAGATAGTTGCGATTGGAGGCGACAGCCTGCATTTCAAGCGATACGCGCCCCACGACCTCGAGGCCGTAGCCTTCGAGTGCCGTAAATTTACGCGGGTTGTTGGACATCAGTAACATCTTGCGGATGCCGAGATCGCGCAGTATCTGCGCGCCGGTGCCGTACTCGCGCTGGTCGGCCTTGTGGCCGAGCATCAGGTTCGCCTCCACCGTATCATAGCCCTGGTCCTGCAACTCATAGGCGCGCAGTTTGTTGGCAAGCCCGATGCCGCGCCCTTCCTGACGCATATAGACGAGGACGCCGCGCTCGGCTTTGACAATCTGGGATAGCGCCGCATTAAGCTGGCCACGGCAATCACAACGCACACTACCCAAGGCATCACCTGTCAGGCATTCGCTGTGGACGCGCACGAGCACGGGCGTGTCGTCATACTGCGGGTCGTCCGGTTTACGAAGATTTGCGGGAATAACATTGTGACATAGCGCGACATGGTCGCGGCCGTCGACGATGCTGCGGTACACGGCGCACTTGAAGAAGCCGTGCTCGGTGGGCAGGTCTGAGAATGCGATGCGTTCGACGATCGATTCGTGGCGCATGCGATACTCGATCAACTGCGCGACGCTGGCGATTTTGAGGCCATGCTTCTTCGCGAATTTCTCGAGGTCCGGTAGCCGCGCCATGGTGCCGTCGTCGTTGACAATCTCGCAGATGACTCCAGCGGGTTTCCGGCCTGCGAGCCGCGCAAGATCGACAGAGCCCTCGGTTTGCCCCGCGCGGACTAACACGCCGCCGTCGCGCGCGCGGAGCGGGAAGACGTGGCCCGGCCGCGCGAGGTCGTCAGGCTTGGCGCCGTCGGCGACGGCTGCCTGGATAGTTGTCGCGCGATCCTTCGGTGAAATTCCTGTGGTTACACCCTTACGCGCCTCAATCGAAACCGTGAACGCCGTGCCGAAGGTTGAGGTGTTGTCGTCGACCATAGGCGGGAGATTGAGAGCATCGGCCCTCTCATTGCTGAGCGAGAGGCACACCAGTCCGCGGGCCTCACGGATCATGAAGTTGATCGCTTCGGGCGTCACGGCGTCCGCGGCCATGACCAGATCGCCTTCGTTTTCGCGGTCCTCATCGTCGACGAGAATGATCATTTTCCCCGCGCGAATGTCGCTGAGGACATCTTCGATAGGGCTGAGGGGAGTGCTCGGCGGTTTTGTCTTCATAGTCATCTCTACGACGTCATCTCTACGACAGCCTGAACCATTCGTTGCACTTGGCGCATCCGGAGTTGTGGCGGGCGTAATCGCCTTCCTGATGGGAGGCGCGCACCTTGCGCATCAACTCGCCGCGCCAGGCGCCGGTCACCGATTGCGCGTTCAGATCGCCTGCCGGAATGCGGCAATCGTAGTCCTGCCAGCACAGCGGCACACGCCCGTCGGCGTGAACGATCATTTGCTCGGTGATTTTGTAGCAAGGTTTGCGCACACCCGGATAGAGATTGATGGCCTGCTGCGGCTCGACCGCGCCGCCAAAGGTGTTGTAACTCGTTACCACCGGCCAGCTCATGCGTTTGTACCACTCGTCGCGGAAATCGACGAGCGTCTTGTCGCCCGGCAATCCCTTGACGACTTCGGGGACAAAGAAGGGCATGGCGCCGCCATGCTCAGCCTGTTTGTCGCGAATGCCAAGAATTCGGGTACTCAGTTCTTCAAACAGATCGGCGTTATTGGCTTTGAGGTACTGCTCTTTGCCCCAGTAGCCGAAGCGCACGTTTACGGTATCCACGCGAGTATTGACGAATTCCTGGAAAACGTCCTCTGTGAGACGGGTTCCGAACGTCCGGATATTGAGCGCGCGAACATACGGCCGCGCGGTCTTCAAAAACGCGGCCAGCTCTGGGTGGTTGAGCGGATCGCCAAAGCCGCCAAGCGTGAGGTTGATCGAGTCCTTGTGCGGCTCGAACTGGGTAACGATCTTCCGGAACAGTTCAAACGACATCGCGGCGCGCGGACGGGAGAGCTTTGGGAGGTATACCGGCTCGATATCCCGATCTGTCGTAATTTCGATCTCCACATCCTGCGGCAACTCTCCGGCCCATGCGTCGAACTCGGCGTTACCGGCTTCGACCACCGCTGTGGCGGAAAGCGTTTCAGCGTCGAGCGCGCCACAAGCGCGAAGCCGCTTTCCGACGGCGGCGCAGAACGATCGTCCGCGTTGTGTCGCGAGCTCAAAAGCTCGACGGCATTGTACGACATTCGTCGGAGTATGGCCGAGCATGTATCCCCAAAAGCGCCCCATGCTGAAAAATACGCTTTGCGGAAGGGTGTTGCTCCGGGCCATTTGATCGAGCACGAAAACATCCACGAGTATGGGAATCATGCCGAGCGGGCCGTCGCAGGTATAAAATGCCTGAATCCATCCGTTTTCGTCGGCGACTCGCAACGTGCTTGCGATCGTTTCCCGGGTGATGAAGGCGTGATGGCCAGTGAGCGAGAGGACGTAACGCGGGTGTGGACGCGGAAGATGATCAAGAATTTGCGCGGGATTTCCATACGCGCAGAACGCAGTAGACATGAGCGTTCCATGGAGAGAGCCGGTATGATTCCAGGCGCGCATCGCTTTCCCAACATCGCGCGCGGCAATGTCGGAAATCGCGCCGGGTTTGACAATTTTGACCCGGTCGTTGACCACTGGAATCTTGCCCCAGGAATCGTCCCATGGAAGAACGATGTAGCGCAGTTCCGGTGTCGCGACGAGAGTTTTCAGCAAAAGGTTAAACGGCGAAAATTCGCCGTCGCCGACGAAGGCGTCGCGTGATTCCCGGCTGGCGGGTATTTCGATATAGGCGTCAACGATAGCGCTCATACCGTTTGTTTGGCCTCCTCGCCGGCGCGCGCTTCGAGGCGTTCGATCCCGCGTTCAAGAACTCCATGCCAAATATCGAGGGCTCGCTCGAGCGCGAGAATAAAGCTGCGCTCTCTTCGAGCGAGGATGCGCAGACGTTCAAGCTCGGGAATCGATTCATCTGAAAGCACCGACTCCATCTTCTGCCGCGTGACGACGTCGGCCGGGCAAAAATCGAGCACCATTTCGTAGACGCCGCGCCACTCATTTAGCTTCGCATTGAGCTGGTCCAGCATGTTTTCGGCGGAGTACGGGAGGTCGCGCTTGATCAGCGCCTTTTCGGCCTTATTCAACGTGCGTTTGCCTTCGCGGAATATGTCCTTCATCCGGTCGCCGAATGCGCGGGCTTTCCGCAGGACGTTCAGTCCCTGTTCAAGCGTTCCCGCGCGATGACTGGAATGCGCGTTGACACGCTCGAGGTACTTCGACAGGTCGACAGGTTTCGTTGCATACTGGTCGAGCGCCTCACGCAAAGGCATTGGTGTCGCGCCTCTTAACGACCGCCCACCCTCGGTAGCATTAATAAACGTGACTTCGCCACTGTCGCGCGCGAACATATTCTCAAAGGAAATCGCCGAAGACTCCATCAGGTTATCGGTATAAATCGGGTTCCCATATACGTCAGTGTGCTGCTGACTCTGGTCGCGTCCCCCGCACAAAAACGAGAGTTCCTGCGTTTCAAGGGGCATAAAACGGTGCGAGGACGCGGCCCATTCGTCGTGAATCACGGTTCCGGGGATATGGGTGATATGGAAACTGAAGGCCTGATCGAGGCCGCAGAAAATGATCGGGTTGCATCCCAACAACCGTAGGATGCTTAATCCGTAGTGGGCGACATTGTTGCCGGTATCGTCGAGGAACCCATGTGTAGCGACGCTGTCTTTGAACAGTCTTCGATAGACGGTGTCGTCTGAAATCACGAGGGGGCCGCCGTAGGCGTCGAGGACGCGCGGGTTCGTGCGAGGTTCGGCCCAAAGCGGTGGTGGATTGTCGCCGACGGCCGTGAAATAGCGTTCGCTCAAGTGCGAATAGTCGACGACGTTGGTGGAGGACACCCGGATGCCTTCCTTCGCCACACGTTTGAGCGCGGAGGAAACCGCGTGAATGTATACCTTCCCATCGAAATCCTTGAGAACGCTCATATTGCGTTCAAGCGATGGGCCCGCGCCGACGAGCACGCCCGGAACGTCTTTGAGCACGTCGCGGAACTCCTCGATGCCCGGCGTGCTCAGGTAGTGCGGGACGTTATCGAGAAGATTCATGATCGATTGCTTGTTGCCGTGCATCATCGTGCGCAGCGAGAGCGACTTCATCCGCACCCATTGCGCGAGATCGGCGAACATTTCCGCGTACTCTTTGATGGTCCCGGTATAGCCGTGAAACAAACTCTCAAAATCAAAGAGCGCGATTTCGTCGGCGTAGAACTCCAGCACATCCTTGAGAGGTTGCCCCTTCAACTCTACTGCGATGACCAGGCGCCGGGCAGCAAGAGATTTTGAAAAGTCGATCGTACTGAACATCAGGCGAAGTAGCGGCATGTTGTATTCAAGGACGACAACCTTCGACTCCGGATACTTTGCCAGCACCGACTCGATGGCGTAGCCCATGCCACAACCGACGACGATGCAGGGCTGTAGCGTCTTGAGCTTCAGATCACGGAAGAGGCGCTCGGATTCCTGCTTCGGCGCGCGCCGGCTTTGAACCCAGGGCCCCGCGTTCCCGCCAAGCCGCACCGTCGATCCTCCGTCAGGCGAGCGTTCGACAAATGGAGAAATATCCGTCGCGGCTGCGATGGCATCGGCAAGAAGCTTCTGGTTCTGCCGCAACGCGGCGAGATTGCGCTCCAAGAGGGACATAGCGGGAGTCTAGCGTGTGTCTCAAGATTACACAAGTGCAGCGGAAAAGCTGTTTTGGGCTATTCTGCCGGGAGTTTCCAGTTTCGACGCCATTGCGCGAAGGCGGTGTAGCCTGCTGCGATGGCATTGTCGAAGAACGTGAGCGCGTCCTCCCGTAGCTTTGTGTGTACGCTCGAGCGCGTGTTCGCGGGGATGAGGAGCAGCGCATTCCGGTAGTGTTCCATGGTCCCGATTTGCTCGTGTGTTAACGTTGGCAGAATGTTCTTTCGTGCATCTTCGGACAATTCCAATTGTTCGATCGCTTCTTCACGGCAGCCGCAAATGCGTGCGAAGCGGGCCAACGTCCTGTGATGAGTGAAAGTGTTGACTTCCTTTAATACGTCGGATTCCGCAGAAGACTCACCGTCGTATTCCTTCTTGATGCGGGCATAAGCAGCTTTTTTGGGCGACTTCCATATGGCGAGGCATTGGAGACAATACCGGACAAATCCATGGTCCGCCGGGACGTGGTAGGGCTTCGGTCCGACAAAGCGGTCCGCCGCCATTTGCAATCCTTCAACATCCTCCGCCCAAAGCGGCGCGTATAGCATGTTTTGAGACTTGGTGAAGCTATCGGACCAGTCCGAGGCAAGCCCATTGATTCCGCTGAATCCAGCGAGATACGAGGCTTGCATACACAAGCGGATGTGCGTCGGAGCATTCGAGCGGTCAACGGGCGCACTGAGACTCTGGCGCATGCAGTCGAGCGCCGCCTGCATATCGCCGAGGTGAAGTTCGAGAAAGCCCAAAAACTCCAGGAGTGTGTAGTAATTCGCCGACGGGTGATCGCCCCGCTCTCCCGCAAGCGTCACAGCAGCGCGGCAGATACGTCGTGCCTCCATGCGCCGGCCCACGCGTATCAGCGCGATGCAGAGGTTGGTCGAGCTTTCAAAAAAGTCGTCGTTGATCTCCCGCCCGTCCTCCATCCAACGGAAGAAACGCCGGCGCGACAGTTCGAGTGAACGCCCGGAATTACCGCTTAAGTCCTCGAGTCGGGCGTCCTCCACGAGAAAGCGGTCATTGAGCGCCGGGTCGTCGCACAGCCTAGCGACCTGCGCGGCTGCATCGCGCAGCCCCTTGGCCTGCTGGGTGTTGCGTTTGCCAAGCTCACGCCTGAGATCGTCGAGCAACCTCAGGTAGATCGGACGCGCAGCCGCGTTGAGTTTTTCCTTGGTCTGCTCGTAGTACTCGAGCGAGTCGTTGAGACGGCGTAAGGTCTTCTTGTGGTCGTCGCCGGCAAGCGCGCCGAGGCGAAGCTGCGCGATGGATTCCATGGCCTGCACGAGACTCAGGAGTTCCGTCGCATCGGACGCGGTCTTGGCAGAGACGTCATGGAGGAACATCGCGCCTTCACCCACCAGCAGCCAAAGGGGGTTGACCTTCATTTCCTTGACCAGCGCGCTACAGAAGGGCGCGGAGATGCGCGTTCCTTTGAGGTATTCGTTGAGCGAACTACGGCTGATGCCGGTGGCCCGAGCCATCTCGGCTTGGGAGAAATGAGTCGTGAGCTCGCCCAGGCGCTTTCGGATAGTGTCGTTCCACTGACCGGCTTTCATGGATTTCTCCTATTGCAGAGGATGCACTGTCGGTGATTCCGGACCAGTATAGCAGCAGTTCGGTAAAGCGGACACGGAATGCAGAGTAAATTTGCCAGTTGATCGCAATAGCGTACACTTGCTCTTGAACAGGAGGCCGATGGTCGGCCAGGGCATAAGAGAAGAAAGATTCGTGAACACGAATCGACTCCCCAGAAAGGGTAATCATGCGTTCCATTTCAAAGACTGAATCGGGTAAGGTTGTCGGCGGCGCTTTGGCTGCATTTCGTCCGGCTCCTCCGCTGAGCTCGAATCCTCCGCTCTGCGGCGGCTGTGGCGCTACGCTTGGTGGCCCCGGTTTCTATCTGTAACACCGCTCTTTGATCAAAATCTTTCTGCACACCCGGACGGCCCCGCAGCAATGCGGGGTTGTTCCATTTGGCCGCCACGAAGATGCGCCGCATGAGCCTCAACGGCTCTTTACTTTGTTCGGGAAACCACATAGTCAGCCAGAGCAGCGAGCTTGGCGCTGTTCGGAATTGGCGCGAGCTGGGCCTTGGCTTCGGCGCTCAGGCGTTGCGCTTCCTGCTTCGCTTTCTCAAGACCCAGCAAAGCAGGATACGTGAGCTTGCCCTGGGCGACGTCCTTTCCGGCGCTCTTGCCCAACGTCTCGCTGCTCGCGGTCACATCGAGGATGTCGTCCGTCACCTGAAAGGCGAGCCCAAGCGTCAGTCCGAAGGCTGAGAGCTTTTCCACTGTCGCGAGCGGAGCACCCGCCGCCATGGCCCCGGCGGCGCAGCTTGCCGCGATCAGCGCCCCGGTCTTGCTCTTATGCAGCGTCACGAGGTCGTCAAGGCTGAGTGTCGCGTTGTTCTCCGCGTCGAGGTCCATCTGCTGGCCCCCGGCCATGCCGCGCGCCCCGGCAGCGCGGGCAATCAACGCAATAATGGCGGCCTTGCGCTCCGGGGGAAGGCTGGAATTGCGGGCGATCACTTCGAACGCGCCCGTAAGCAACGTGTCGCCCGCAAGAATAGCGGTCGCTTCATCGAATTGCTTATGAACGGTTGCCTTTCCGCGGCGCAGATCGTCGTCGTC
>JABWBM010000250.1 GCA_013360495.1 Planctomycetaceae bacterium | reverse complement strand
CACCGCTGATTCAATCGCTGCGCGGGAAGAGCGAGCAGGAAGCTGGAGTTGCAATGGGATCTGGCGCTGCTGGGACGGGGCCGTTCAAAATCGTCAATTTCGACACGTCGACATACAGCGTTCGTTTGGAGGCTTTTGAACAATATTGGGGGGGAACCCCACAGATCAAAAACGTCCTTTTCCGCAATAATAAGGACCCTCAAGCCCGATTCGAGGCGCTGAAATCGGGACAAGCGGACATTGTTGACGACCTTGCCAGAAATCAATGGTCGGAAGTCACGGGAGATTTTCGGCTTGTTTCATTCTGGGCTCCGAACATTTGTTATCTGGGGATGAATTGCAAGCATGAGAAAACCAAAGAGAAAGCGATACGCGAGGCCATTCGACTGGCTATCGATCAGAACGAATTATTGCCTCTTTACAACAATACCGCCCGGCCCAATTACAGCATGTTGCCGCAAACGTTCGTGGAGTACGATGCGAACTACCGCGCCCCGGGCTTGCTGGCAGACATGGAAACCCGGCGCACTGAGGCGAAAAAGCTGCTCGAAAGCGCCGGCGCTCTCGGGCGTGAAATCAAGATTAGCCATCCGAAAGATGACCGGCCCTATCTCCCGGGACCTTCGAAAATCGCGGACAAGATCAAGCAACAATTGAATGCCGTTGGTTTTAAAGCGATCGCGAATGGCGTGAAGAATGATGAGTTTTTCAGGCAGGTCTCGCTCGGCGTTTATGAACTTATACTGATCGGTTGGATGAGCGACAATGGCGATCCGGATAATTTTTACGGTCCGCTTACCGATGGCGATGACAGCGGCAAGCCCAGCTTCAACAACACAAGCTGCTCTATGGATATGAAGGTTCATGAAATGCTGCGGGCCGCTCAATTGGCCACCGACGACGCCACACGCATCTCGATCTACCGCAACGTAGAGAGGCGCTTGCAGGAGGAAGTAGCGGGTTATGTGCCACTGGTCAACACGCAGCAGGCCATCGCATTGGGCAAGCGCATCGAAGGCGTCGTGGTGGATAGCCTTGGCATGTACTACTTGAGCAGCGCGAAGTTCCGGAAGTAAACGCAGAAAAATTTTACCGCAGAGTCGCAGAGAGCGCAGAGGAAATCGCGTTCAAGAAGCGCCATTGGTCGGCGCAGAGAATTCAGCGATTCCAAAAGCCATTGCGCTTTGGAATCAGGTGGTACCAGTGATAGTGCTATACTCTTTTCTTCTTGGGCTCTGAAGGAGAAGGGCATGATGGAAATAGATGGATTGTTTGGAGGTTTTTCAAATAGCACTCAGTACATCGCCGGCCAAGCCAGGGCGCGCCAAGAAGGATTCAATAGTGCCAAGGAGCAGCTTTCCCATCAAACAGAACAGCGGATAGCGTTTTTCGAAGATAAGCTGGCACGTTACGCGTTGCTGCTCAAGACGCTGATGCTTGCGTGTGAGCGGTCCGGAGTATTCACCCATGACGATCTCTTGAAATTACGCGAAACCATCGACGCTGAAGATGGCGTTGTCGATGGGAAACTGACTGAGGACAAGGCTCCGCGTTCATGCGCGCAATGCCGGCGCAAGAACTCCTTCCGTGCCGAAAAGTGCATGTGGTGTGGGAACGCGCTTGCCAAGAGTGATATTCTGTAATCAGTGAAGCAGGACTCACTCCGCCGCTTCGGGCTCGCCGCGGATCCAGCCGCCGATCAGGAAATTCATGTGCTCGCCGAACTCCCGCGCGCGGCGCTCCTCGCCAAGACTCCGTAGCCGCGCCAACTCCTCTGCCAAGCCGTCCTTCGCTTTTTCTCGCAACGACCGATCGTGCTGTTCATCGGTCGATAATGCCCCGAGCCGCCTGAGCGAAATCAGGTATTTGAAGGCAAGGTCGGTTGAATGCCCCCTTCGCAAGTGAAGCCCGCGTTTTGCCGCGAGGTGCAACGCCTGCCAGCGCGCGCCTTCGACCAGTTTCAGCACGCGCAATTCGTCTTCGCTCAAACTCTGGTAGGCCGGCGACTCGTCGAAAAGCAGCGTTAATCCCTGCGTTTCAAGGAAGGCGTCGACCGTGGGCGCCTGTTCGAGCAGGTGCGAGCACGCTAACACCTGTTCTTCAAGCTCTTTGGAATCCTGATCGACGGCGATCGCCATAGCCACCTGCAGCGGGAAACGCTGACCCGCGTTGTAGACGATATCCCATACGCCTTCCTCGATCAGCGAAGCGTTACCAAGGCGTTCGCGCTTTGACGTCAGGCGGTCCAAACCCTGCTGCACCCAGTTCCATGCCGCAGCCCGCGTGGGTTGCTGGCGCGAGACGTCGAGGGCTTCGGCGCGCGCCTGGTAGTAAACGATGGCGGCGTTGTTGGGCGCGAGCTTCGAGATGATGCCGAAGAGTACGAACTGCTCGTTCCACTGCCCGCGTTCCTCGGCGTCACGAACTTTGCCCCAGAGCGTGAGCATCGGCACCGCTCGCAAGCCGCCAAGAAGCTGGTTGGAAGCGGTTTCGACCGTCTCGCGGCCTTTGTGTTTGGGTATGAGCGATTCGCTCAACATCCGCCCGGCGATGGCGGCGGCGATGACCAAGGCAATGACGAATGCGCGCGACATAGAGACACTCTTGGTTTATGACACCTATCGTTCGGGATTGATTTTCTCGCGACCCCGCGAAGTCCAGTGGACTGAGCGGCGAGCGCCAGAAAATTTGGATGCAATAATCCCCAAAATAAAAGTGGCGCGAGCCACTAGCGTCCGCCGATCAGGCAATTTTGGATGCGGATGTGCGGGCTGCCGTGGCTCACTGGTAGGGGAGATTGGCCCGCCTTACCACAGCCGCCGCCACTGTCGCGAATGGACAGGTCGGAACCGACGGCGTCCACGTTGCGCAAGGTGTCGAAAACGTTGCCGCTAATGGTTACGTCCTTGACGCGTTCGGCCAGCTTGCCGTCGCGGATCATGAATGCATGGCGCGCTGTGAAGGTGAAGAGTTCGCCGTTGGTCTGCCCTCCGGCGGAATCGACGGCGTAGATGCCGAGCTTGA
>JABWBM010000070.1 GCA_013360495.1 Planctomycetaceae bacterium | reverse complement strand
ATTCGCAAAATCTTCGACGAGATAGGCCACGAACTTCCGTTGGTTATCTCCGGCACGATTACTGACAAGAGCGGCCGCACGCTTTCGGGCCAGACGGTGGAGGCGTTCTGGAACTCCATCGCCCATGCGAAGCCCTTGGCTGTTGGCTTTAACTGCGCGCTCGGCGCCGAGGATTTGCGTCCGCACATCGAAGAACTGTCGAAGCTGGCGCCCCACTACACGATCCTTTACCCCAACGCTGGCCTGCCCAACCAGTTCGGCGGCTACGACGATACGCCAAAGTACATGGCGGACGTTTTGGCCGAGTTCGCGCGCTCAGGCTTCCTCAATATCGTGGGCGGCTGCTGCGGCACCACGCCCGACCACATCAAAGCCATCGGCGAAGCGATGGAAGGGATCGCGCCACGCAAGATCCCCGCGGTCGCTCCCGCACTGCGCCTGAGTGGGTTGGAGCCTTTCTCTATCAACTCGGAAAGTCTGTTCTGCAATATAGGCGAGCGCACCAACGTCACCGGCTCCCGCGCCTTCGCCCGCCTGATCAAAGAGGGCGACTACGAGGCCGCGCTCATCGTCGCACGCCAGCAGGTGGAGGACGGCGCGCAGATGCTCGATGTCAACATGGACGAGGGCATGCTCGACTCAAAAGCCGCCATGCGCACCTTCCTTAACCTCGTCGCCAGCGAGCCGGATATCGCGCGCGTGCCGGTCATGATCGACTCGTCCAAGTTCGCCGTGATTGAGGAAGGGCTGAAATGCCTGCAGGGCAAGGGCGTGGTCAACTCCATCAGCCTCAAAGAAGGCGAAGCGGAGTTCATCCGTCAGGCCCACGTCGTGCGAAACTACGGCGCCGCCGTGGTGGTCATGGCGTTCGACGAGAAGGGCCAAGCCGATACGCTCGAGCGGCGCGTAGCTGTTTGCCGGCGTGCATACAAGATCC
The DNA here is from genome assembly GCA_013360495.1 of Planctomycetaceae bacterium. Taxonomy (GTDB): domain Bacteria; phylum Planctomycetota; class UBA8742; order UBA2392; family JABWBM01; genus JABWBM01. The sequence goes on along the minus strand of JABWBM010000070.1, from coordinate 14,877 downwards.
TCGTCGAGCAGGTGGGCTTTCCGCCTGAGGACATCATCTTCGATCCAAACATCTTCGCCGTTGCCACAGGCATTGAGGAACACAACCGTTACGCGCTCGACTATTTCGAGGCTGTGCGCCGCGTGAAAGAAGCCTGCCCGGGCGTGCGCATCAGCGGCGGCGTGAGCAATGTTTCTTTCTCGTTCCGGGGTAATGGCGCCGTGCGCGAAGCGATGCACGCGGCTTTCCTCTACCACGGCGTGAAAGCAGGCATGGACATGGGCATCGTCAACGCGGGCCAGCTCGCGGTGTACGAGGAGATCGAGCCTGAGTTGCGCGAACGTATCGAAGACGTATTGCTCAACCGCCGCGCGGACGCCACCGAACGGCTGGTGGAGTTCGCGTCCAACTACTCAGGCAAGCGCAAGGAGCGCAAGGAAGATGACGCGTGGCGTTCATTGCCGCTGAACGAGCGACTTACGCACGCGCTGATCAAGGGCATCGACCAATTCGTCGAGCACGACGTCGAGGAAGCGCGCAAGCTGGCCAAACGCCCGCTTGACGTGATCGAGGGGCCGCTCATGGACGGCATGAACGCCGTCGGCGATCTGTTCGGCGCGGGTAAAATGTTCCTGCCGCAGGTGGTCAAAAGCGCCCGGGTAATGAAAAAGGCCGTCGCTTATCTCCTTCCTTATATGGAAGCGGAACGCGGCGGAGCTCCACGCAAAGCCAAGGGCAAAATATTGCTCGCCACGGTGAAGGGCGACGTTCACGACATCGGCAAGAACATCGTCGGCGTCGTGCTCGGCTGCAACGATTACGAGATCATCGACCTCGGCGTGATGGTCCCCTGCGAAAAGATACTGGAAGCCGCACGAGAGAAGCAGGTGGATGTTATCGGACTGTCGGGGTTGATCACGCCCTCATTGGACGAGATGGTTCACGTCGCGCGCGAGATGGAGCGTTTGAAGCTGCACACTCCCCTGCTCATCGGCGGAGCGACCACTTCGCGCATTCACACGGCCGTGAAGATCGCGCCGCAGTACTCGGGGCCGGTGGTCCACGTGGTGGACGCCTCGCGCGCCGTGGGCGTCGTCGGCGGCCTGATGAGTCCAACGCAACGCGAGACACTGGCAAGCGATACGCGCAAGGATTACGACCGCTTGCGCGCGCGGCACGAGGAACAATCGATCGAAACGCGCTACCGTACGCTCGAACATGCCCGCGAGGCGAAACCCGAAACCGATTGGGAGCGTGTTCGGCCGGTCAAACCCGCCAAGCTCGGCGTGCAAGCCTTCGATGACTACCCGCTCGAACGTTTGGCGGAGCGCATCGACTGGACGCCATTCTTTCAGGCGTGGGAATTGAAGGGCCGCTATCCGCAAATATTGAAGGATCGCGTTGTCGGCCAGCAGGCGCAGTCGCTCTTTGACGATGCGCAGAAGCTGCTCAAGGAAATCGTCTCGAAGAAGCTCTTGCGCGCGCGCGGCGTCATCGGCGTGTTCGCGGCCAACAGCGTCGGCGACGACATCGAACTCTATGCCGACGAAAAGCGCGCGAAGGTTATTTCGACCATCCACACCCTGCGCCAACAGATGGAGAAATCCACCAAACGCCCCAACATGGCGCTCGCGGATTTCGTCGCGCCGAAGGAAAGCGGCGTTGCCGATTACGCCGGGGCGTTCTGTGTCACGGCTGGTATCGGCGTCGACGAATTGGTGGCACGCTACGAACGCGAACATGACGACTACCACGCCATCATCGTCAAGGCGCTCGCCGACCGGCTGGCGGAGGCATTCGCTGAACACTTGCACGAGCGCGTGCGTAAAGAGTTCTGGGGCTATGCCGCTGACGAGTCTTTGAGCAACGACGACTTGATCGCCGAGAAGTATCAGGGCATTCGCCCTGCGCCGGGATACCCCGCCTGCCCCGACCACACGGAGAAGCGCGCGCTGTTCGAACTACTCGACGCGACCGCCAACACGGGCGTCAAGCTCACCGAGCATTGCGCCATGTATCCAACCGCGGCTGTGAGCGGCTACTACTTCGCGCATCCGCACGCCGAATATTTCGGCGTCGGCAAAATCTGCCGCGATCAGGTAGAGGATTACGCGAAGCGCAAGGGCATGACACCCGCAGAGGTCGAGCGCTGGCTCGGCTCGAATTTGGCCTATGACCCGGGATAACGGTCACGCAGGCCGAGCGCCACGCAATGGTCCAAACTGCGAAATTTTTCTCAAAAATTTCCGGCGCTTGCACAGAAAAACACCGGGCCGCCAGTGCTTAAGGGGATATTGTGCTGAGAGCGAGGTTTCCGCCGTTATTTTTTTTCGTTTGCCATGACACATCTTTGTTTTCGCCGCTGTTTTTTTTCGTAGCCATGCCGCGTCTATAGCTTCTGCCATTTTGATCGAAGTTTTTTTTGTTTCTCGCCTGTTTCGCCGTTCGTACCTGACGACATGGCATAAAAGTTTTTTCGTTTTAGCCTCCACCGTGAGAGGTTCGCACTCCGCGGATGTTTTTTCCGTTTTTTCCCCTACGTTACCCTGTCGCGTGGCGCACCGTGCCTGACGACCGCGCCTCACTGGCAACTCTAGGTCTTGCGTTTCATTCGTGTGATATCGTACCGTTGTACCGATGTCATCGTTCGATGAGAAGGATCTTGCGCGCGCGCGTGAGGTTCAGGCGCGGATGTTGCCTGAGCCGCCGGACGTGTGGGGCTTGGAAATTTCAGCGCTGGTGCGCGCCTGCAAGCACGTGGGCGGCGATTTTTACGACTTTGTGCTCGTCTCGCCCTACCACCTCGGCGTGGTGATCGCCGATGTGTCGGGCCATGGCACGGCTGCCGCGCTAGTGATGGCAGCCGCGAAGAAATCGATCCAGATCCACGGCCAGGGCTGCATCAGCCCGAAAGAAGCGCTGCTCACGGTGAACGACGACCTGCGCCCCGACCTGCCCAAGGGCATGTTTCTCTCGGTATTTTATGGCGTGATCGATTTACGCGATCAGAGCATGAGCTATGTGAGAGCGGGCCATCCGCCAGCGTTTCTCAGACGCATCGGGGGAGAGGTCGTTCCGCTTGAGGGCGATGGCATGGCGGTCGGTATCACCAGTTCGGCCGTACTCGCGGGCAAGCTCGAGGAGAAGCGGGTCGAGCTGAAGGAGCACGACCAGATACTGTTCTATACGGATGGTCTGACGGAAGCGCTCAACGCGAAGGGCGCCATGTTCGGGATCGAGCGGGTGATGAATAACCTGCAAGAGCACCCCTCGGCAACCAGCCTCGAGCTGATTGAAACTCTGGGCGGCGAAGTGGTCCGCTTCCGCTCTGGTGCGGAGCAGAACGACGACCTCACGCTGGTGGCCATCCGGGTCCTGGAGCACAAGGGAGATGAGCCTCTTCCTCTGAGCTTTCGCAGCACGCAGAGCGATATCCCCAACAATCTTCCGATCGTCACCACGAGTTTCATCGGCCGGCGAAGCGAGGTGCTGGAGTTGGCAAGGCTGCTAGGGATGAAAGACCGGCCTTTGGTGACGATCACGGGTACTGGCGGTATCGGCAAGACCAGGCTCTCGACTCAAACGGGCCACGACGTACTGCCGCTCTTCTCCGGCGGTGTGTGGTTTGTTGACCTCACCCAGGCCAAGAGCGTGGAGGGCGTTTGCCACGACCTTGCCAAGGCGCTGAACGTGCAGTTGACCGATGCCAACATGGTTGAGCAGCTTGGCCGGGCGTTATCTGGCAGAGCGGAGAACGCATCGGGGAAAAGTCCGGCGTCCAGCGTCCGGAGTCCGGAGTTCGAAGAGAAGACCCAATCTTACGGCATTGGTCTTGAGACTCCGCACTCTTCCCGTCCGACGACATCGCTCAGAGCGTCGATGGGCCGCGTGCTGATCATCCTCGACAACTTCGAGCAGTGCGTGCATACGGCTCTAGCTACTGTGGGCAAGTGGCTCGATATGACGGAGGGCAAGGTGAGCTTCCTTGTGACGAGCCGCATCCCCTTGGGCTTGTCCAACGAGCGAGAATATCCGTTATCGCCACTGGCGCTACCGCCGCGAAAGGCGACGGCGCAGGTGTCAAAGACCGACCGGAAGGGGGTGGCCACGCTGGAACAATATGCAGCCGTCAAGCTCTTCATCGAACGTGCCAAGGCGGCCAACCCGGCTTTTGAAGCTACGGACGACAACATTGATGCCATCGGGCAGATATGTGTCAGGCTGGATGGGATACCTCTTGCCATTGAGTTGGCTGCTGCCCGATCGAAAGTCCTGAGTCCTGCCAAGACGCTGGAGCGGCTCAAACAGCGCTTTGAACTTTTGAAAACCCGCAGTTCGGACGTAGTTGACCGTCAGGCGACGCTTCGGGGCGCCATCGACTGGAGCTGGGAGTTGCTCGACGAGTATGAGCGGGCGACGCTCGCGCAGCTCTCCGTCTTCCCGGGCGGGACTTTCCTTGAGGGCGCGGAGGCGGTGGTGGAGTTGAAGAGTGCGGGGTACGGAGTACGGAGTGCGGAGTCGCAAGACCCGGATTCTTTGTCTTCCATCTCGACTCGACCAATCTCGTCTTCTTCTGAACGCCGCACCCCAAACTTCGCACCCCGAACTCCTCCGGCTGTCATGGACATCATCGAGAGTTTGCAGGAAAAGAATCTTCTTCGCGCGATTCCGGTTGAACAGCTTGGTGGCGAGCTGCGCTTCTCGATGTATGAGTCGATCCGGGAGTACGCGTTCGAGAAAGTGCGGAGTGCGGAGTGCGGAGTACGGAGTCTAGAATCTGACGGTTCTGCTTCGTCTCTTGCTGGCCCCCGACCCCTGACCCCTGACCCCTCTCTTCAACTTCGCACTCCGCACCCCGTACTCTCCACTCTTGAACGCTGGCGCAACTGGCTCATCGGGTATGGGAAACACTGGTGGGACAAGCGGAGGGGGAGCAAGGACTCAGTCGAAGCATGGATGCGACTTTCTCTGGAAGCCGAGGGATTTATCTTAATTGCCAAGGATGAACGTGTTGAGCCGGAAACCGCCGCATGGGCAGCGGTGTACGCATCGCATACGTTGATCCATCAGGGCCCTCCAGGCATGATCGATAAGTTGGCGCGAGACTGCCTCGCCCGGTACGGCATAAATCTCGACGACGACGCGATCATCCAGCATCCAACAGACGCGGTTTGCTGGTTGATAACGAGCTACGCCCGCGCACTCCTTTTTCAAAACGCGCCGCAAGCCGAAAAGCTTGCAAAAAGACTGTCGCCAAGTGGCTTGGACGGCTATGTCAACCTGCTCATCGTGGTAGGCATGGCATTCGCGAGAGCCGGACAGGTTCGAAAGCTGCAGGAAATCATCGAACAGGTGGAAAGGGTCGAGAACCTCAATGAGGTGCACCATATCGAAATCGATCTCACGAGATGCAATCTTCTCGTGCTTCGCGATAGGTTCGACGACGCAATCACAATCTCGCAACGCGTGGCGCAAGCGGCCAAGCGATTGGGCGACCGGATTCTGGAGTGCCACTACCATGGCATGGCGGGAAGAATCTACGCAGCCATGGGTAACGCCGAAAAGGCGATATCACACTTAGAGCAGGCGCTAAACCGTCTCGACCACGAGAATCCGGCGATGGACGCTGTGCTCTTTCTCAATCTCGGCGCGGTGTACCAGGGTTCCGGCGACCTTTCGAAGGCGCAAGAGTGTACCGAGCGTTCGCTCGAACTGGCGCGCATGGTCGGCGACCGCGTCAGCGAAGTCACGGCCCTGATAAATTTCGCTCGCATAGCGGCGCTCGGAGGCGACATCGACAGAGCAATGGTGTACGCGGAACAATCCCTGACGTTGCATCGAGATCTAAAAATGTACGTGCGAATGGCGCAAAACCTCACTCTGCTGGCGGATTTGCTTCTTGTTCGAGGCTGCCGGGAGGGCGTTTCGCCCGAAAAGCAGCGCGAGGAGTTCGAACGCGCACGGGATCTATCAGGGGAATCCCTTGCAATCTGGAAACGACATATCGGCGACACGAATCGAAACTACCTGCGATGTCTTGTCGTCCATCTTCGCGCGCTGTACGCGACAACTGCTGATCAAAAGATCATCGACGCCATCGCAAAGGAGATAGTCGTTTTTTCGAAAGCAGTCGATCATCGGGGGGACGGAATTCCGGATCATGGGGAACGAGCGGTCCAACTCGCCCGAGATATCCTTGACGGGAAAGATCCCGGACTTGCCAAGATTATACGCCTCTCGATCATACCGCCCATGTATTTTCCCGCAGTCGGATCGTCGTCTCTCCTGATCGGCGAATCTTCCGCGATCAGAAAGCTCCTTGCCACCATCGGGAAAGTTGCGCGCTCCAATGTTGACGTACTCATCCTCGGCGAAACGGGTTCCGGTAAGGAGCTCGTCGCGCGCGCGATTCATCAGCAGAGCAATCGCGCGTCCCACGAGTTCGTCGCCATCAACTGCGGCGCCTTGCCCGAAACCCTGCTCGAATCAGAACTCTTCGGTCATGAAAAAGGCGCGTTCACTGGCGCCGACACACAAAAAACGGGACTGATAGAAACCGCATCGGGCGGCACACTCCTCCTTGACGAAATCGGCGAGATGCCCCTCTCCATGCAGGTGAAGTTGTTACGCGCACTGCAAGAGCGTACAATCCGGAGAGTCGGCGGCACGGCGGAAATCAAGATCGACGTTCGAGTGATTGCGGCTACCATGCGCGACCTCGAAAAAGCCGTTCAAGCCAAGCGTTTTCGCGAAGATCTTTACTATCGCATCAACGTCATGCGCATCGACGTGCCGCCGTTGCGGGAGCGCAAGGGCGACATCCCGCTCCTCGCGCAACACTTCCTCAATCACCATGCCAAGGAATTCGGCGGCAAGAAGTTCACCATCAATCCCGATGCGATGCTCGTGATGAAGAAGTACGACTGGCCGGGCAACGTGCGCGAGCTGGCCAACGCTATCCGCTCCGCCATGGCGACAAGTTCCGACGCGGCCATCGGAATCAGCAATCTCCCCGATAGCGTCAGGGAAGCCTCGCCGTATCCCGACGATCGGGAGGGTGAAAAGCGGCAACTCGTCGAAGCGGTGAGAAAGCATCGCGGCAATGTCTCGGCTGCCGCGCGCGAGCTCAACCTGCATCGCGTCACGCTCCACAACAAGCTGCGGGCGTACGGCATCGAGGCGACAGAGTATCGCAAGGGGTGAGTTTTCGGATTGCTATTGGGATAGTTCCCCGGCGCGCCATCTCGCTTTTGCCGTCCCCTTGCGGTTCGCGAATGTGTCGCCCAGAGTGTAGTGTCGCCTGTAGTGGTATATCGGGCCGGCCATTAACGGCGCTCTCCCACGAGGCGTCGACAAATCTTCCAGATCCTTTATTCACAAGCGATTGCGAATGATTGCGCGCGTAGTTCGATGATGTGGCACCGCTTTTGCGACGGTGCCTTAGGCCCGACACAAGGGACAGGACAAGTCGATCGTCTATCTGCGGTTGTAGCGCCATGCGCCCGGCGCGGCGTCTTGGCTTTTGAATCGTTCGTCACGCGAGGACGCGTGACGCTGTTGCGAATTGACATGCAACCGTTCTCAACCAATTCAGGGAAGCGATGTCATGGCGAATTGAAGAAACGGTACGCGAGAACCTTCTTTGGGTACATACCCCTAACAACGATCATCGAGTAAGGAGCAATGATGACACGAACGACGCATATTCTGACGATCGCCGCCATCCTCGGGCTTTCGCTGGCGACGCCGGAAGCCGCCAGCGCGGGCTGAGGTGCCGGCGGATGCAGAGGAGGCGCCGGTGGCGGCGGCCTTCGAGGGAATGCAGGGAGCGGGGGAAAGGGTGGCGCCTATAACCCATCGGGCGGCGCAGGCGGCGGTCAGATACCCGTTCCGATGCCGCAGGACGCGGGTGCCGCGGACGGCGAGATCAGGTTTGAAACGCCATGTATCGAATCTTCGCTTGATGGCGTGTCCATCGTGCTCTTCGCCGACGACAAAACCAAGACGTCATACATAAACAAAAAGCTCGCGGAAGAAATCAAGGCCAAGGGATGGGAGTGCGTGATCTTTCACGAGATAGACGAAGCCGCCACGGATTCAGCATTGGAGGAGGACGGCGAGGATGAATGCGGGGAATGCGACTCCGTGTTCAAGGAACGAAACGGGAACATGAGAAAAGAGTTTGATCTTCAACCTGGCGATTTCCTTGTCGTCGATGGTTCCATGAACGACTACGGAAAGACCCGTACCATCGGTGGTATCTCGGCGATAGCCAACAAGGTGGAAAAGGAAGCCCTGAAGCGCGAAGCGAAACAGCAAGGCTTGCTCGACAAAGCAAAGGATGCCGTTGAGAAAAATGACCGCAAAGCGGCTGTTCGTGAACTTGAGAAGATCGCCAAGGCCGGACATCGCGGTTCCGCGTGGGAATCCGCGTGGGAATTGTACGACGAGTTAATCCGGGATGGCCTTGAGGAACTGGACGAAGCTATCGAAGCGGGCGATCAGGCAAAGCTTCAGGAAGTGGGTAATACCTACGGCATTGCGTTCGGCAAGAGGGTGAAGAAAGAGCTGGCGGCTCTTCGCGCAGTTGGCGTAAAGGCTGGGAAATAGCATTTCATGTTCCGGTGTTCGAAGGCCGAGGAAGCGCCGGGATATCCCTACCGTGGCTCATCAAGTGTCGGGCAGGTGTAGTGCCGAGTGTAGCTGGGCGTCGATTTCGCCACCCAGCCACACTCGGGTCGCCGCCGGGCGATCAATGCAACTCGTTTCAGAAAGGCGGCTTACGCGATTTCGTTTACAGGCATGGGTCTTTGGCACTGCCTTTGCGAAAGCTCATCGAACAGTGGTTGGCGAATCAATCAGATTCAGCATAGGAGGCGTAACCAATGAAAGCTCAATCGGTACAATCAGCTCTTCTCGTGTCCGGAGTCGTCGCGCTTTCCGCCGGTTCCGGTCTTGGGTTGTGGCCCGGGCCTGAATGGGCCGTTGCCGCCGAGGAGCCGGTGTGGTTGCTCCGCTCCCGGGGCGACAACGGCGCAGATACCCCGTCCGGACGGCTGGTTCTGCGTGTTCCGGCCGTCAAGGCTGAGGGCGCGGTCACACCGGTTGAGCCTCCCGCGCTTGTCGAAGAAGCGATCGATCCACCGGTGGAGCCAACCGAACCGGAGCCGGGGGGCGCTTTCCTAGAGGAGGATGATGGTATTCCCAAGCGCGTTTTGATCGGTATCGACCAAGGCGGGTTGATGCGCGCGAGAACGGATATTTCGGTCGAGGATGCGGGCGGCAATATCATTCCACGCCCTTCGCGGTGGAATATCGCACTGTTGGAAGTGGCGAAGATCGTCAATGAACTCGACGACGAAGATGAATTTGCGGTGTACCGTTTCTTTGGCGGGTACTGACTGGAGGGAACGGCGAAAGCCGAACAATACATCTACCCAGTTGGGTGGTTGGAAGGCAAGTTTCAGAAGGCTACAGAAGGAGCCAGGCGCCTCATCACGTCGTATCTCTCCGGGCCTACGATGGTCAACTGGCTGCCATATCACAACTATGCCAGGCTTCGTCCGGTTCGCGGCGCCCTTCACTATGCCACGAGCAAGTATGGGCAGGAGATCGATCACTTCTACTTCATTGCCGGCGGTGCTCCGGTCCCTCATCTGACCCAACTTGCCCCCAACGGCATCGGCTCGTCCGGAAGCAACATTGTCGAGGCTTTGCAGGAATTTCCGGCGTGGTTCGCGCCGCTTGCCGAATATGGCTGCGAGCTCACCGTGGTCCAGATTGGCGAGGACCCATCGGATTTGGGAGGGGTTGGGGATCTGGGCGATCAGGATGGCGACGGTGTGAGCGACGGCTATCTCTTCGAATGGGGCAAGGACCCCGCAGCGAAGACTTTCATGATGGACCTCGCCGCCCAAAACAACGGTAAATATATCAAGAAATAACAAACGCGGCGGAGAGCCGCAGGTCAACTAATGAAAGGAGCAGTGAGTCATGAACAAGCTCAATGCCGAGGCGATGCGTTCTGTGATAGGCGGCCGCCCGTTGTGGATGATGTGCCGGAATGGCGATCAAGATTGTGTTGACGTTCAGTTGGGGCTTATCAATCCCAAGGAGTATTACGGTCGAGATTGAGCGACTGAAAGAGAAAGTCAGGACGGTGGTACAGAGAGGCGAGCGCGACATTCGAGCTGAGAGAGCAGGACGAACGGTGACGGCAAAAGGAGGCAACAATGTCAGCGCCTTTGAAAATAGCCCGAAACCTGTTGCACTCGCCGATCGCCGGTGCATCCATTCACGCGCTCGCCTGCTTTCCCCTTCTGCTCATCGTTGCGTGCGCCGGCGGTACCAACCCTCTTGGCGGCTCCCTGGCAGGAACGCTTCCCGTCGCGGGCCAGCAGGGCGAAAGTCTCCCCGTCCTTTCTCTCTCTGCCGGTGCCTCCATCATCGAAGGCGAAGCGGGAGCGGTCTCCAGCTTTACATTCGATATCTCCCTGGATCGCGAAACGACAGAGGCTATCAGTGTTGATTATATGGTGCTTGAGGAAAGCGCCCGTTACGGCTCCGATTATATCGCCGCTTCCATCAGCGATACCCTGTCCTTCAGTGGTGATACAACGCGTTTGAGCGTTGCTCTTAGCATACTCGGTGATGACGAGCCCGAGGGCAACGAAACATTTTCCATCATCCTCCTCAACCTCGAAGGCTCGGCTCTCGTCGGCTTGGCGCGCGCAACCGTGGCCATCATCGACGACGACGACGGAACAGCGCCTGCTGTCACGGACGACACAATGCCTCTGGTGAGTGTCTCCGACGCCGCTCCCATTCCTTACGAGGGCGGTATCGATGGCGCGGCCACGCCGGACTACGCGCTTGAGTTTGAGGTGAGCTTCGATCGTCCGTCGCTCTGGCCCACATGGGTGCGCGTTTCGACTGTCGATGGAACAGCGACGGGTGGAGCGGATTACAAACCGCTGTCGTCCTACATCCTGCTCTACGCGGCTGGCGAGATGTCGAAAACGGTCAGTGTCCCGGTAATAGCGGACACCGAGGCGGAGGACGACGAAACCCTTATGCTCGCGATCGCCGATGCTTCCGGGATGCTCATCGTGGCGAAGGAGAGCGGCGCCGGCGCCATCCCGGACGACGACACTCTCGGCGCTGGCGCCGGCCCATCGGATGCCATTGCGCTGGCGAGTATCTCCGGCGCAGCCGTCTCTCATGAGGGCGGTATCGAGGGATTGAGCCAGCCGGCCCAGGACATCACGCTCGATTTCACCATTACCCTGGATCGCGCCGCCTCCTACCCGGGCTATGTCGCCGTTTCGACCGTCGATGGGACGGCCATAGCGGGCGAGGATTATGAAGCACTCGAATCCCTTGCGGTGCTCTTCGATGCCGGCCAATCGTCCAAAATGGTATGCGTTCAACTCCTTCCCGATACAACAATCGAAGAGGACGAGACCTTATCGCTTGTGATCTCCGCGCTTTCGCCCCACTTCGGTGGCGCGACTGCCGCGGCGACCGGCACCATCCTCGACGACGACAATCTTCCCGAACTGATTGCTTTCAATGGACAGCTTCCTCCGAGCCCAGTGACAGCCGTAACTGAAACCGAACCCGAGATCGGTAGCGCGGCAAATACGTGGTTCTTTTTGGCGTTGCTGTCATCGTATTCTGATGGCCGCCTGCCTTATTATGACGTGACTTTTTCTGTCTCCACCGCGAACGGTACCGCGACGGCAGGCGAGGACTACCTCCCGCTCGATAATGTGCAGTTCGCTCTGCCCGCCAGCGGGGCAGGCTTTCGTTATGTAAGCGTGAGTCTCCTCGCCGATTTCGTGAACGAGGACGATGAGACCTTCAGTGTCGTCCTCACGGATATCGTCGGGGCGAAAACTCACCCCGGCGTGATCGCGACCATCATCAACCGCGACATTGGCGGCGCGAAGGCGCCTATGATGGAGTGGGGCGGATCGTCCGGAGCGACGAACTCTTTGAACAATGGCGGCATTTATAAGGCTCAGACCAATGAGTGGGACTCCAGCGATCCCCTGGATCAGTGGCCGTCACCGGATCAAGACACCCCTACTTCGCGCAGTGGGCACACCATGGTGTACACGGGAGCAACCGGTGACACGGCTACGGCGAATCGCGTGCTTATCTGGGGCGGGAGCAATTCCTTTTGGGGCAGTTCCACCACTTATAGAACCGATGGCGGGATTTTTAACGCGCTCACCTCTGATTGGGAAGATGTGCCAGTTGCTCTCGATTCCGCCTCCCTTCCTCTTCCCGGCGCGCCTTACGTGGCGCGCATGCCTATCGCCCGCCGCGGACATGTAGCCGTGTGGACCGGCGACACCGGCGACCCGGACACGTCCAACAAGATGATCGTTCTCGGAGGCGTGGAGAGCTCTTCCCTTTCCGCAAATGGTTTCAGCATGTCGAGCCCGTGGGAGTATGGCGCGATTTACGACCTCGCGACGGACCGGTGGACGGACTCGGGGTGGGCGGCGAACGGAGATGGCATACCTCCAGAAGTTGAAGGCGTGACGTGGAGCGCCCCGGACATATGGGAAACGCCGGGACACCTTTTGTACGACTTCATGAGCCCGGAAATAGCAGGCAAGGAGCTTCTTGAGAGACACGGAGCGGCCGCCGTGTGGACGGGGAATACCGGAAACCCGGCGACGGCCAACAGGATGATCGTCTGGGGCGGCGCCACCTGGAGTGCCGTAAAAGGCGATGGCGGCGTATATAACATCGCGGCCGAGGCCGCCGATCCCAATACATATGAAATGATCGACGAGGCGTGGAAACACGTCCCTTCCGCCGGCTGTCCGCTTGCCGCCCGTATGTACCATGTCGCGGTCTGGACGGGCGATACGGGAAACCCCGCGACCTCCAATAAAATGATCATCTGGGGCGGGGCCTCGAACCTGAGTTCCTCAAATTCCTATTTCGCAGATGGCGCGCTGTATGATCCCGCCACCGGCGTATGGACGATGATCGCAAGCGGCCCCCTTGGCGGGCGCCATAGCGCATCCGCAGTGTGGGACGGAGAAAGGATGATCGTCTGGGCGGGCTACGGCAAGGAGACGCCCAGTTCCACCAGCGCGAGTTACCGGAACAACGGTGCGGCTTATAACCCCGAAACGAACACATGGGAGGCGATAGCAACGTCTTCGAATATGACCGGCACTACGGCCCGCGGCGGCCACGCTGCCGTCGCGTTGCGCTAGTCTCGCACCCTGCCGGAGGGGTGGAGGGGCTTTTTGGGGGAATGACGGGAAAGAGAGCTTTGCCGTCCTGAGCATTAATGGGAAGGACGTGCCACGCGTTTCCGCGATTCTTCCGGACCAAGCCAGAGCAGCATATCGAGCATGGAAAGTCCCGGGACAAATGGTGTACGGCGCTGGTCGTATGGTTCAACTTCATAGGAAGCGTAGCGAAGCTCTAAGTCATATCTGGGAAAGAGGCTTTCACGGAGGTACTTTTTCCCTGATGGGCCGGAGAGATACGACGTTCCTCCCACGGCTTTCGTGAGAGCGATCAGGCGTCCGGTGGCGTCGTCGAGGGCGGCGTCCGTCTTCCCTTCCGCGTCGAGTGCTCCGGCGCGAACGATCGTCGTTGTGATTCCCAGCAGATCTGTAACCCATGCTAAAAGCTCTGTCGTCAAGTCGACGAGCAACCGCTGCTGCCGTTCGAGTATCGCTGCAAGCGCGGGCGCCATCTGTTCCTTCCATGGAGCATCCCGGTATTCGAGTTCGATCCGGCGAAGCAACTTTCGCCGCCACGGTGTTGATTGGCGAATTTCGACGTCACCAATACGTTGGATACCGCGGTGAGAGGTAATGACCGGGACGGTTACCCATGATTTTCCATTGCCGTTTAATAACTGATTGCGGTTCACCCAGTTTTCGGTCGGAAATTGCGCGGTATCGAGAAGGATGAATACGTCGCATGCCGCCATTTTCGCGAAAAACGCGGGATGAGGCAGAAAATTCGGCTGGTGGATCGCAACGGTTGTCTGAGCCTTCCCCATCAAAGCGCCCCGCTTTCGGCAACCTTGTCAATAACGGCCAAAATTTCGCGCGCAGCGCGCTCCCAACTCAGATGTTCGCGCGCATACGAACGTCGCGCGCGAACGGCGCTGTCATCGAGCGCGGCTGGTGTGAGGGCCTCGATGACCGCGGTGGCCACTCCCTCCGGCGTCGGAGGGGTGGGAAAAAGTCTGGCGTGGCCGAGTGCTTCAAGATGGCGATGGCATGGATATCCGTTGGCGACAAGCACGCAGCCGGCAGCGAGGTATTCCGAAACCTTCAGAGGCATGCTCCCTTCAAACCCAGCGCTTTCGATCGCGAGCCCCGCAGCGGCGCCCGATAGCCACTTTGGAATATCTTTATGCGGAAGTCTGCCGTGAAAACGCACCCGGTTTGGGAGTCCAAGATCGGCGGACAACTTCCGGTATTCTGAAAGCCTTTCACCATCGCCAATAACATCGAGAGTGACGTCTTCGGGTAACAGCGCCATTGCCCGTAGTCCGATGTCGAGCCGGGCCCATGAAAAAAGCGAACCCACGAAGATTAAACGTTTGGGGTCCTTTGGGACATCCCGCACAGCGTCGAACAGATCGACGTCACAGCCGTTAAGGACGGTGGCACATTTATCCCGAAGAACCGGATAGTGCCGGATCATTCCCTCCCGCGTGCTTTCGTCCACAGCGATGGCAGCACTGCATGAGTTTGCGACGATCGCTTCCCGTCTTTGTGACAACATCCTGCGCCACAACGGTGTTTTGGTGATTTTCAATTCATCCACCAGCACGCCGTTGTATTCAACGATGCAAGGGACGCGGAATTTGCGCGTGACCCGCGAAACTTCCGGAAAGCTTCCGCG
>JABWBM010000069.1 GCA_013360495.1 Planctomycetaceae bacterium | reverse complement strand
GTTTCTTCTGTAGCGTCACGCCTATGGCGTGACGAACCCGCCACTGATAGCGTCAAAGACGTCACGGCATAGCCGTGACGCTACAGAAGACCGACTTTGCACCTGACGTGACAATGGACAATGAAGGATCGACCATGGACATATTCGCGCTTATCGAAGAAGAACAGCAGCGGCAGGCGAGCGGCATCAACCTCATCGCCAGCGAAAACTCCGTGAGCGACAACGTCATGCGCGCCATGGGTTCCGTCTTCACCAACAAGTACGCCGAGGGCTACCCCGGCAAGCGCTGGTACGGCGGCTGCGCCGTCACCGACCGCATCGAGCAATACGCCATCGACAAAGCGAAGAAGCTCTTCGGCGCCGACCATGCCAACGTGCAGCCGCACTCGGGAACGTCAGCCAACATCGGCGCATATATGGCGCTGCTCAAGCCCGGCGACAAGGTGCTCGCCTTCAACCTGAGCCACGGCGGCCACCTGAGCCACGGCGCGCCCTTCAATCTCTCGGGCAAGTTCTTTCAGTTCATCCACTACGGCGTGCGCAAGGACGACGGACTCATTGACGTCGACGAAGTCAAGCGCATGTTCAAGGAGCATAAGGACATCAAGCTCATGGTCGCGGGCGCGTCAAGCTATCCGCGCGCCATCGACTTCGAGGCGCTCGCCTCAATAGCCCGCGAACACGAAGCTGCCTTCATGGCCGACATCGCCCATATCTCGGGCCTTGTGGCCACGGGCAGGCACCCAAGCCCCGTCGCCTGCTCCGATGTCGTCACCATGTCCACCCACAAGACGCTGCGCGGGCCGCGCGGCGGCATGGTGCTCTGCAAAGAAGAACACAAGTCAGCCGTGGATCGCGCGATTTTCCCAGGGTCCCAAGGGGGGCCGCTCGAACACATCATCGCGGCGAAGGCCGTCATGCTCGACGAGGCGCTGCAACCCGACTTCAAAAAGTATATCGACGCGGTGATTGCGGCAGCCAAGGAACTCGCGAAGGCCCTCGCCGCCATCAATCCCAAGCGTTACCGCGTGCTCACCGGCGGCACGGACAACCATATGGTGATGATCGACGTCACCGGCGACGGCAAGCTCAACGGCATTCAGGCGGAGAAGACCCTCGAAAAGCAGAACATTTATATCAACAAAAACTTCATCCCCTACGACCCGCTGCCCGTGACGGTGACGAGCGGCATCCGTCTCGGCACGCCCATGATCGTCTCGCAGGGGGCAACGGCTGCCGATATGGGGCGCATCGCGAAGCTGATGGACGCTGCCCTCGACGGCAAAGACGTGGCGAAGGATGTCTCGGTGTTCATGAAGGAACTGGCGAAGCGGTAGTGTTCCTGTAACGCATGAAGAATTTTCACCACGGGGGACACGGGGTTCCACGGGGACAGAAGTCACTTTATCATCTATAATCAGGCATCACGTTTAGGTGTGTTGAATCCAAGAAGCAAATCAGGAAAGGGAGCCTATGTGGAAATACGCCCTCGGATTGACGGTTCTCGTTGCTACGGCGTTGGCTCTGGACTGGCAAGCGCAAGTGAATGCGTCGCCAACGGGCCCTGCTTCAAACGATCAACCTGAAAAGAAAGACGTCAACAAAGCTGATGAAGTCCAATTTGTGGACGCCAAGGATTGCATCATTGCGGAGGAAATCTGGGGCGACTGGATCATCAACAAAGAATTGACCGAAAAAGTTGGAAGTACCGTCCCACGTCGCTTCGAAGGAGCCGGAAAAGCTTCAAAAGTGTCGTTCAAGGAAAACGAAAAGGCAAAAAATCAGGCGAAAGAATTTGCTCGCGAATCAATCCGGAAAGCTCGGGAAGGGCTTGAGGTGCCAATGGCCCCAGAAGAATTGGAGCGAAAGAAACTACAGTTGGCAAGGATGCTTGACGCATTTGGAAAACTGTACTGCGGGGGCGAGATGACAGTCTATGAGGATAACGGCGAAATCACTTATTTCCCGTTTGCTTATGGCGTTGCGATAGGCAACCCGATGGTCATCTATGTCAGAAATGTGGACAAGCAGCCGGATGGAGAGTCATTTTTCCTTTCATTTGTGCGGGATTCCAAGGGTGAGAAAGATTTGCTATTCATCGGCGGTGATCACCCGCCCGATCGTTTTTCGGCATTCGAGCGCGTCAAAGTTGAAGAGAAAGCCGACGAAGTCGAGAAAGAATCGGACGATAAGGAGGCAGAAAAGAAACAAGAAGCTCCTGCGCTTCCCCGTGGTTAACGATTCTTCACCTATCCCCACCCGCTCCCGATGACGGTACGGCCGCCGGGGATGAGACCGTGACGCGATCCGCTTCGATGCCGGTGAGAGGGTCGAAGGTGAGCGTCGCGTTCATGGCTCCTTCACCAGTACGCCGCCAGTCATAGGCAAGCTCGTACTCGCGCCAGTTGCGCTCGCCGTCGTCGATCAGCACCGTCCCGCGCAGTTGATGGTCGTCCTGATAGCCACGGTTGAAGTTGGCGGGGATGTTGGTGCGCACGCTGCCGCTGCGGTTCGAGGGCAGATGCGCAAACCCCAGGAGCGTGAAATCCGCGTTCTCCACCACGCCGGGGTAAAGCTTGATCGCGCGCGTGACCACGATGCGCTCGATGCCGCGCGGCGTCGCCGCAAAGCCCGACTCAAAGTGCTTGTCGCGTTGAAGCGGCTCCAGCCCATAGATCCATTCGCCGTCGCGATATTGGGGCTCGCTGTTAAGGCGGAAACACTCGACGAGGGAAATGGCGTGGGAGCTTCGGCGGCCATTCGTGTAGTAAGTCGCCGTCTGGGTGATCTCCTGAATCAGGTGCGGATAGGGGAAAAGGCCGCGCGAGTGGAGTTTAAAACGCAGTAAAAGCTTGTAGCCGTCGGCGCTGACCTCGGGCGTTTCGACGTTTTCAACGACGATGCGGTACACGGGCAGTTGTTCGGGCGGTACGGCGCAGGCACGCGGGTCGACGGATGCGCAGGAGGAGAGAAGGAGAATCAACGTCATGCCGACGAAAGTCGGCATCCAGGATTTGGCAATAGCGCTTGGCAAGACTGGATTCCGGCTTTCGCCGGAATAACGGCTGGCGGGCTTAGCAGACGCTACGACTTGTGGTTCAATGAAAGAGTGCGAAAACGCCACGGCGTTCGGCCTGGCTCGGTGCATCGCACCTCGCCTTGTCGGCCTCACGACTCCGCACTTTCTCTTAAATGCCAACCGTGTTAGGTTATCCGCTCCCTCGGAGGAATTGCTCGTGTCGCCGTCAACCACAGCCGATGCCCCTTCTGTTCAACGACCCCCATTTTACGTGAGTTTCGGTCAACTCCTCAAGCAGCGCTTTCCTTTTAAAGTCTATAAAGTCACGATCGACGCTGGCATGACCTGCCCCAATATCGACGGCACGGTCGCCAAGGGCGGCTGCACCTACTGCGATAATACCAGCTTTTCGCCTGCGTTCCGGGAAGGCGACCCGCTGATCTCGCGCCAGATCGAGTCGGGGATGAAGTTCTATAAGGAACGGTTTAAGGCCAGCCACTTCCTCGCCTATTTTCAGACTTTCTCGAACACCTACGCCCCCGTCGACAAGCTCAAGCGCCTCTATGACCGTGCGCTCGGCACACCGGGCATCGTGGGCATGTCGGTCGGCACGCGGCCCGACTGCATCGATGAGGAAAAGCTGCGACTCATTCAGGGCTATGTTGACTCTGACCCTAGCCGCCTGGTCTGCATCGAATACGGCATGCAGACCATGCACGAAGAGACCGCCCGCGCCATCAACCGCGGCCACACCCATCAATCCACCGTCGAGGCCGTCGAACTGACGCGGCGCATCGCGCCCGATGTTCATATGTGCCTACATATCATTGTTGGGTTGCCTGGTGAGAGCCACGACATGATCCGCGCGTCCGCCGAGGAATGCGCGCGCCTGAAACCCGACAGCGTGAAGATCCACCACTGCTACGTCTATGACAACACGGTGCTTGCGGGGACATGGCGTAAGGGTGACTACCGCGCCCTCGAGTTCGACGAGTACGTGAGCCTCGCCGCCGATGTTTTGGAGCGCATGCCCCCCACCACCTATATCCAGCGCATGACGGGCGAAATCACGGCGAAGGGCGTGCTCGCTCCCCACTGGGGCAAGTCGAAGCTGCAGGTAATAGCGGCCATATCTGACGAACTCGCCCGCCGCGGCACGCATCAGGGCAGCCGGTATTCTGGGTAATTTCTTGGTCGCGTCTGAATTCGGCCCACACAGAGCCTAGCGCCATCGCATCGCGCATTGTAAAAGCCACCTGCGCTGGCCAACGCTGAACGCGCCGAATAATCGGCGAAGACGTTCGTGAATGCCGGCGCGATTGACCGCCCGTTGTGAAGGGGTGACTTGTGAACACCGTTCCGCTCCATCAATGTTGTCGCTCGCTCTCCTCGTGTTGAGCGACGAATTGTCCGCGTTCTTCCTTAGAAATCGGCATAACCATCACGAAGGACGGGACCGGACGCGTTGCGAATCAACGGTGACTCATTCATATTCTCAACTTTTGAACATCCCTGGCGGTACATATGGTAAACGATCTGACAGCTCTCCCTCGTCTCAAAGTCGCCATCGTCGGCCACGTCGACCATGGCAAGTCCACGGTCCTTGGCCGTCTGATGTACGAAACCGGGCAAGTGCCGCAGGACCGTTTTGAAAAGGTGCAGAAAGCCTGCAAAGAGCAGGGCAAGATTCTTGAATACGCCTTCCTGCTCGACGCGCTCGAAGAAGAGCAGGCACAGGGCATTACCATCGACGTTTCCCACATCTTCTGGAAAACGCCGACGCGCGAGGTGGTCTTCGTCGACGCGCCGGGACACAAAGAGTTTCTCAAAAACATGGTCTCGGGCGCGTCCGGCGTTGATGCGGCTTTACTTGTGATCGACGCGCGCGACGGTGTGTGCGAACAATCGCGCCGTCACGGATTTTTGCTCAACTTCCTCGGCATCCCCAACGTCGTGGTGGCCATCAACAAGATGGACCTCGTCGGCTACAAGCAGCAACGTTTCGACGAGCTCGAGCGAGAATATTCGGACTTCCTCAAGAAGCTCGGCCTCAAGCCTGTCCGCTTCATCCCTGTCTCCGGCCTGATGGGCGGCAACATCGCGGCCAAGAGCACCGACATGCCCTGGTACACCGGCCCGAGTCTGGCTTCTGCTTTGGTTGACCTGCCGGAGCCGCAGCGTAACGAGAGCGCGCTGCGCTATGTCGTGCAGGACGTGTACAAGTTCGACGAGCGCCGCATCATCGCGGGTCGCATCGAATCGGGGCAGGTGAAGGTCGGCGACGAACTGGTCTTCCTGCCGTCGGAGAAAACGGCGAAGGTGGCAACCATCGAACGCTGGAGCGCCCCGGCCGCGACAACCGCAAGCGCGGGCGAGAGCGTCGGCCTGACATTCACCGACCAGATTTTCATCGAGCGCGGCGAGATCGGCGCCCACGGGGAAAGCGCGCCCAAGCTTTCCAACATTCTGCACGCGAAGGTTTTCTGGCTTGGTGAGCGGCCCATGGCGCCGGGCAAGAATTACGGCCTCAAGCTCGGCACGCAAAACGTCGGCGTCACGCTCGACAAGATTACTAGCGGCCTCGACACAGTCACACTCGAGCGCAGGCCGTTGAAAGAGATCGAACGGAGTCAGGTGGGCGAGGTGGTCCTCAAACTCGCCCGGCCTCTCGCCTTCGATGACTTCCAGCGTTTCCAGAACACCGGACGCTTCGTGATCCTCGACGGCGACAGCGTGTGCGGCGGCGGCATCATCGACGATGCGGCCTACCCCGACCTGCGCCGCCAGCTTTCAGGGAAACCGAAGTCCGAGAATATTTTCCTCACCGAGGCGGCTATCACGCCGGAAGAGGTCGCGCGTGAGCAGGGGTATGCTGGCGCGGTCGTCTGGCTCACGGGCCTTTCGGGCGCGGGCAAGAGCACGCTCGCCAAGGGCTTGCGACGCGCGCTGCACGTGGCGGGCGTGCGGGCCTTCGTGCTTGATGGAGATAACCTGCGCTACGGTTTGAACTCCGACCTCGGCTTCTCGCCCGACGACCGCGCGGAGAATGTGAGACGCGTGGCGGAGGTGGCGAAGCTCATGCAGCAGGCGGGCATGGTGGTGATCGTCTCGCTGATCTCGCCTTACCGCACGGGCCGCGACTTCGCGCGCTCGCTCACGCCCGACCGCTTCCTCGAAATCTTCGTCGACTGCCCGCTGGATGAGTGCGAGCGCCGCGATGTGAAGGGCCTTTACAAGAAAATGAAGGCCGGCGGCATCGCAGCCTTCACCGGCGTTTCTGCCCCGTATGAAGCGCCGGCGAATCCCGAGTTACGCATCCCGACCGCCGAGTGGAACGAGGAACAATCTCTGCGCGCGCTGCTTACCAAGCTGCGAGACCTCGGCGTTCCGGTGCCGTAGCGCCACGATGTTGCTCTCGCGCAAATAACGATCAACGGCGTAGCGCTCCGCGCCCTCGCGGGGCGTCTTGAGCAACGATAGAACTGCGTCATCGGTGACGTCACGCGGGGGCGCGTGACGCTACGAAAGAAGGCGTATCATCGCCTGCACATCCGTCACCCGCGCGGCGCACGCGCGATTTTTACAAACGTAGGCGGTGATGCGGCCATCCACCGGCTTCTGCTCGTGTGTGAAGGATAGTATCGCACTAAGCGATTTCACACTAAGCGCGCCACGAACGATCACGAAGGTGTCGGGCAAATAGCGTTGGTTGATCGCCTTCAGCCACGGCGACGCATCGACATCGCCCGGAACCGCGATCACCACCTCGCGCATGCCATTCACCTGCCAGTCCACTGCCGCCATCAACGCCGTGAAGCCGGCAGGACTGTAGCCCGCCATGTCGCCCATAGCTGCGCGGAAGACGCCACGTGCTTCGTCGGTGTACTCGTCCCGTCCGGTAAGCGCCGCAAGGCGTAGTAGTACACGCGCCGCCACTGAATTCCCCGCCGGCAGCGCGCCATCGTGGAAAAGTTTCTGGCGCAGGATCAAATCGCTCTGCCCTTGCGCCGAAAAGAAAAACGCGCCCTTATCGCGATCAAGGAATGACGCGCGCATCTGTTCGGTCAGTTCAAGAGCGCGCTGGAGATGTTCAGGCTCGAACGTCGCCTGATACAGTTCGAGCAGACCGTCCGCGAGGAATGCGTAGTCATCAAGAAACGCGGCCGTCTGCGCGCGGCCATTGCGCGAAGCGCGAAGCAACGCGCCATCCTTGTCGCGGTGCCGCTCCCATATGTATGCAGCCGCCTCGCGCGCGGCTTCCACATATTGACGCTCGCCAAGCACCCGCGCGCCCAACGCGAGCGCCCCGATCATCAGTCCGTTCCATGACGTGATGATCTTGTCGTCGAGGCCGGGCCGCACTCTTTTGGCGCGATGGGCGAGGAGTTTGTCGAGCAGTGGCCGCAGCGCGATGTATTCATCGCGGGCAATGTGTTTGGTCATGTGCAGGACGTTGGCGCCGGTTTTCGAGCGCGTGGCCTCGTCGTGAAAGTTCCCGTCGGCGGAACTATCGAACACGTCGGCGATGCGCGCACCATCTTTCTCGCCCAGCACCGCCTTCAGTTCATCGAGCGTCCAGACGTAGAACTTGCCTTCCTCGCCCTCGCTGTCGGCGTCCTCAGCACTGTAGAACGCGCCGCCTTTGTCGCGCATATCGCGCAGCACATAGCCAAAAATATCCCGCGCGGCGTCCGCCAGTCCCTCGTCGCCCGTAGCCTGATATGCCTCAAGATACGCCCGCGCAAGTTGCGCCTGATCGTAGAGCATCTTCTCGAAGTGCGGGAGCCGCCATTCATAGTCCGTCGAGTAGCGGTGAAAGCCGCCGCCCACATGGTCGTGGATGCCGCCGCGGGCTATGGCGCGTAACGAATGGGCCGCCATTTCGCGGGCGCTGTCTTTGCCCGCGCGGAAGGCATGTTGCAGCAGATAGGTGAAGGTATGCGGCGTCGGGAATTTCGGCGCGCTGCCGAAGCCGCCGTGTTCGAGGTCGCACATGCGCACGAGGACTTCGTAGGTGCGCGTGAGTTCGGCCTGCCCCGGCTCGCCGCTTGCCGCCGAGGCCACTTGGCCGATGTGATCGGTGATAGCCTGACCGTGAGCTTTGAGCGATGCGCGGTCGCCCATCCAATGTTGCTTCACTGCCACGATAGTCTGAATAAACTGCTGCGGTCGTAGATACGTCGCGAGCATGAAGGGCTTGAGATCATGATCGATGAAGGCTGAGAGCGGCCAGCCGCCGCTCCCTCGCATGGCGAGCAGCGCCTGCATGTAGATGTTGTCGACGTCGGGGCGTTCTTCACGGTCGACCTTGACGGCGATGCAGGCGCCGTTGAGCGCGCGGGCGACGTCCTCGTTTTCGAAGGATTCATGCGCCATGACGTGGCACCAGTGGCAGGTGGAGTAGCCGATGCTCAGGAAGATGGGCAGGTCGCGCTCGCGCGCAACTTTGAACGCTTCCTCGCCCCACGGGTACCAGTCCACGGGATTATGCGCGTGTTGTAACAGGTAGGGGCTGGTTTCGTGAGCGAGGCGATTGGTGTGCATAAGGAGATGGTAGCATGGTCATCGCGTCAGGTCAGAACGATCCTCGCGCAGATAGACTATAGGCCTTAGAATAAAGCCACTCCAAAGCGAGAAAACCAAATGAATCTTAATCCAACGGACAAGAAAGACTTCGCAGCCGCCCGGCCGCGTCGGCTGTGGTTGGCGTTTATCCTCTGTTTGACGACAACGGTCTTCATATTCTATGCGGTGTTGGACGAAGCATTTCACATGGTGAAGGAAGCGGAATATGCAGGTGTCGAGCTTCCCCTGCCTTGGGACTACATCATTTTCTTCGGGCTACCCATTCCAATTGCATTAATGACCGGCATCATCTTGCTCTTGCGCCGGAAAGCTTCGGGCTTGTGGGTGTTGGCAGCACCAGCATTACTCATCCTAGTGCCGATCATTATTCTCGTGTTCAAAGGTTTTCCGATGGGTTTTGATGTGGGAAATTTCCTGGAATTATGGGCAATATTCACTGTCCCTTCGCTTCCATTCTGGATCGCGTTATCTTGCCGGCGATGGTTGTTTGGTCAAAGATCGTGAGTTGTGGCTTTTGCACGCGACATAATTGGATCCCCGCCTGCGCGGGGATGACGCGTAGTTAGGCAATATTTCTCGAATTACGTACTAGCCCTTCTTTTGCACGCGCGGGTCGATGGGCATGGGGAGTTCGGCGATCAGGCGCGGGTGTTTGGCGCGGTAGCGCAGGATCAGCAGGCCCGCTGCAATCAGCCCAAGGCTCAGAAGCTGGCCCATGGAGAGATTTGGCATTTCGATTCCGAAAGCATCCGACAGGTATCGAGTGACAAATCCAAGTTGCTGGTCGGGCTGGCGGAATAACTCTTCGATAATACGCGTGATACCATAGCCGACAAAGAACGCCCCCGTCACGGTGCCGACGCGTGTCGAGCGTTTGCGGATCATGAACAGCACCGTCGTCAGGACGATGCCCGTGAGAATCAACTGATAGATCTGGCTCGGATGGCGCGCATCCGTCACCACGGGCCATACGTTCATCTGACCCTCAATTTTTACAGGATTTCGTTCGGTCAGCCGCATCCATCCCTCGTTGAGCGTGTAAGGTTCAAGGTGCTGGGTGATCTTTCCGTCCGGCTGATCTATGACCACCGAATACACCTTGTTGCTTGCATCGGCATAGAGCCACTGCCCAACCTCGTCGCGCATGGGGAAACGCATGGCCCAAGGCAAATCCGGATCGCACGAGCGGCCATACAACTCGCCGTTCAAGAAATTGGCGGCGCGGATGAACATGCCGCCCATAGCCGCCGGAATGCAGGTGTTGTCGACAATGTGCAGGAGCGACACCTTCGTTGCTCTCGACCAGAGCCAATAGCCGGCGATCAGGCCAAGGATCGCGCCGTGGCTCGCCATGCCGGACCAGTTGGTGATGATCTGTTCGGGGTGTTCGATGTAATAGTCGAGGTGATAAAAAAGCACATAGACGGTCTTTGCACCGAGCAGCACGCCGAGAATCGAAATCAGCGTGAGGTCATACACCTGCCAGGAATGCACCTTAAACTTCCCCTGCTTTTGCCAGCGTTGAGCGAAGATCCAGGCAAGGCTGATGCCGAGCGCGTAGGAGAGGTAATAAGCGTCGAGAATCACCACCATGTCGAGGTGGTTGCGCGGCGTATCGAACCAGTGCAGCCCGCCATCGAACCAGGCGAGGATGATCGTGGTGTAATCCGATCCGTGAGTGATGGCCGGGTGGTCGATCATGTGGCGGATATCCCGCCAATAACGGTATCACAGCAGGCGGGGATTCGCCATGAGCTCGTGCATCACGCTGCGGTTCTTCGCCGGCGAAGAAGGCCCGCTCCAAGGGCAATGGCGAGAAGAAACGCCATGGCGACTACACCGTGTTGACCAGTCGCCAACGAACACCCGGCTGCGCCGATGAGCTGCGCGCGGTCGATACCGCTAGGAACGCCGTTTGAATCGGAGCTTGTCCCCTGTGCCGCAGGAGCGCCTGACGGCGTGGAGCCGGCGGGCAAGATAACCAGCGTGATGGGAACTTGCAGAGTCTCGCCGTTGGCCATGTCCCGCAGAGTTATAGCAACCAGGTGCTGCCCGGCTGTTTGGAGCTCGGGCGTGCCGCTGATCCATGAAAGGTTCGCCGAGGAATGGAGTCCAAGTCCGTGAGGGAGGCCGCTCACATGAAAGGAGTATTCTCCGGATCCGCCCGCAGCTTCGAGCCTTGTCAGGGGGTATGCGATGTTCTCCACGCCCTCGGAGAAATAGGTTGTCAGCATTCTCAGCGCTGGCTGGACCGACGACGGGTTGATCGTGAGCGCCAGGCTTTCGTTCACCGTATGGCTGCCGTAGACGTCCTCTTCTTGGAGCACGATGTGCGCTGATCGAACTCCCGCCGTGCCGGGAATGGGCGTACCCTGGATATGCCACGCCCCGTTGAGGCGCGCGACTCCAAGCCCCTGTGGCATCGTGGGACCGGTCCGCCATTGGGTCGTCCCCGTGGCACCCGAAAATGTTGCGTAATCGCTCAACAGGACATCGTACGGCAGGCCTTCCGTCGCTGGCGGCAGTTGCCCGCCTACCGGTATGATGGTCAGCAGCGGGCCGGTTGCGTCGAGCCGAACCTCCGTCGTCGCCATCATCGTGAGTGATGAGGACGTATCGGCAATACCCGCGACGACATACCACGGGCTGCCCTCGGCCGATCCGCAAAACGGAATGCCTGAGATCACACCGTCGCTTGAGAGCGTCATACCTAGCGGCAATCCTGAGACGTAACTCCATGTGTATGGGCCGATGCCGCCGCTGACGGTGAGGGCTGTGACTGGATAATCGACTCCTTCCTGGGCCACCGGAAGCGCCGGCGCCGATACGGCAAGGTAGGGTTCAATCACTTCAAGCTCGATCTGGAACC
This sequence comes from Planctomycetaceae bacterium, assembly GCA_013360495.1. GTDB lineage: Bacteria > Planctomycetota > UBA8742 > UBA2392 > JABWBM01 > JABWBM01. The sequence goes on along the minus strand of JABWBM010000069.1, from coordinate 4,360 downwards.
CCACGCTGAAAGCGTGCGGAGTATTCGGAGGTCCGGGAAGAAACCCCGCGCCGGTCTCCTGTACACTGAAAGAAACCGTGTAAGGAAGAGATGCCGCGGTTCCAGGCGACGGTGTGCCTGTTATCGCGCCGTCGTGGCGCATGGCGAGCCCGTCGGGAAGCCCGGATATGTTATGGAAGACAAGGGGAGCTACGCCTCCACCCGGATTCACCTGAATTGGCGCGGAGTCGTATGGGCGGTTTTCAATCGCGGGAGGGAGTTGCGCCGCAATGAGGCTCATATCATCGAGAAAGACGACCTTGTAGCGAAAGGTGTGATTCGTTACTGCGGCGCCAACGCCGCCAACGCCGTTCGCCACAAGCCAATACGTGGTCGATACCGCGCCGGTATGATAGGGATCGGCCGCCCCCTGACGCGGCGTGTATTTGAATTGCCAAGGGTTGGTTTGAGGAGCGCCTGGAACACCGTGGTCTTTCTGTTCGAGAACGATGCCAAGGTTTCCGGTGTACAGTTCGTTGACGCCGCTGGGCGTGCATGACGCGTCAACTTCCCAGGAGAAGGACTGAAGCGCCATCGGATACGCGCTCCCGTGGCCATCGCTCGATTCGAAAGCGATAGATTGATACTGCACTGACCCAGGCAGTATTTCCACTCCTTCCATAAAAACGAAAGGACCCGGATCGGCCGGAATGGCCACAAACGACCCCTCAGCCGAACAAAGCTCCGCGGCGCCAAAACATGCCGCGCCAATAGCGAGCCCCGCAGTGGACACCGTTCTCTGTCTGCGCCGGATCGCCCGCGCTAGGGGCGAAAGAAGGATCAATCCAATCGCGAGCACCACAAGCGCGAAAAGAGAAGACGATTGCCTGCCAAGCGAGCATGACGCTGCGCCCCCGACGAGTTGCGCGCGATCGATCTCGCCAGAAACGCTCTCCGAAGCTGCGCCATCCGCAGCCGTGATCACGGATGATTCCGCCGGAAGAATGGCCATCGCGAGCGTCGATTGCCGCGTCTCGGCGGTCTCCGCGTCGATGAGCGTGATGACAATGGAATACTGGCCGGCGCTCTTCATCTCGGGCGCTCCGCTGATCCACCACGCGCCTCCGCCGGAGCCGAGCACGAGTCCGCGCGGCAGCCCCGTCGCGCTGAAACCGTACTGCCCGCTGCCACCCCCGCCCCGAAGCAAAGCAAGGGGGTAGTTCTCGCCTTCGACACCGTTGGGAAGATAGCTGGTCAGCAAGATGAGAGGCGCATGGCCGTCATCGGCAAGGACCGTGAGCGGCAGCGTCAACGCAACGGTATGGCTGCCGTAAGCATCGGCCTCTTCGAGTTCCACCGAGACAGAGTGAGTTCCCGCGCTGCCCGCGCGCGGCGTTCCGAGTATGCGCCAAACACCACCAACCGAGAGCACGTTGAAAGCGGAAAACATCGCTGAACCGGGCCGCCAGGCGAGCTTTGCCATCGGACTCGCGCCGGAAAACCCGACGTGATTGCCGAGGACAACATCATATGGGACAGCCTCCATCGCATCGGGTAACGACGCGCCCGTCGAGGAGAGCGTCAGTACAGGCCCGGCCACATCGAGAAGCAATTCCGTGGCCGTCGTCATGCGGAATGGGACGGGCGATGAATCGACGATGTCCGCGACGATCGTCCATGGGGCGCCTTCGGCGGCGCCGCAAAAAGGCGTCCCCGAAAGGACGCCGTCGCTCGAAAGCGTCATGCCGTCAGGGAGACCGGAGATATACGTCCAGACGTAAGGCGCGTTGGCTCCGCCGACGGACAGAGCTGTCGGAGGATAATCTATGCCTTCTTGCCCTTGCGGCAACGTCGTTGGCGGAATGGTGAGTACGGCCTCGAAGACTTCCAACTCTAACTGCCAGGATGCATAGAAGGAGTGCGAACCGAATCCACCGCCGGAGTTTCCGGTTTCCTGAACTGAAAAGATGACGGTATATGGCGAGAGAGCAGCGGCGCCAGCCAAGGGCGTTCCGGTAATCACACCGCTCGTATCCATACTCAGGCCTTCGGGCAGCCCCGTTGCGCTGTAGAAATTGAGCGGCGCGACGCCTCCGCCAATGTCGACGTCAAGATCCGCGTTATACGGAACATATTCCGTCGCGACGGGAAGTTGCGTCGTGACAAGGCTCATATTCTCGAGAATGATCAGATCGTAGGTGTAGTTGAAAATGACGTTGCTATTGTTGATGCCGGTCAGATGGAGCAGGTACTTGGTTGAAGAACGCCCGAGTTGATACGGATCAGCCGTACCGTCCAGCGGCGTACCTTGAAACTTCCAGAGATTATTGTTGATCGTGACCGGCTGATACAGGCTCACCCCGAGCGTCCCGGTATAAAGCTCGTTGGCGCCGCTTGGCGTACACGACGCGTCCACCTCGACGGTATAGGATTGCAACGTCATGCTATATCCAACAAAGGGATTGTTGGCATTCGAGAACCCGATCTCTTTCGGCCAATATTGCGAATCCTCCTCCATCATGATGAAAGGCCCTGGCGGCGCGGGCGCAACCTTCGGCGCAGCCGCGATATCCTGCAGGGGTGCGAGCGCCGCCATCATCAGCATCGCGACGCCCGCCTGGATTATGGTCTTCATGACGCTCTTCCTGTATGGCCGCTTGAGCTATGCGCTGGCCCCTACAGTGAACCATATTTGAGTTATTTTTGTGCGACTGTCAGGTAGAATGCGTATCAATATCGAATCAACCGTTCAGGGCCGTTTCATTTCTGGAGAGAGCCAATGCCCCAAAGGAACAAGACGCGGCAGAACAGCGATGCGCTCGAGGACGAAGCGCTTCGCGAACGTCTCGCTCAGGTGCTCGGCAACGATTCCGTGCGCGGGCTGGCGCGCAGGCTCGAGCTCCCCTTCCCCACCGTCGGACGCTACATCAAGGACGGCCGCCCGCCGGCGTCATTCTGCCGCAAGCTGGTGCGCGAGCTCGGCGTCAACCCGGCATGGCTGCTCACCGGCGAAGGCAGCCCGATGCTCTCCGACGTTCCGCAAGTGGCGAGCAATACGGCGACAGGATTGCTCGAACTGGTGGAGGCGATGAACGCCGTGGCCAAGATGCGGCTCGGCGCGCTCGCAGGCAAGGAACACCTCAAAGTGCTGCGCGAATTGAACGAAGCGCTCAACCGCTACGAAGAACTCCGCGCAAAGCTCAACAAGCATAGCCGGCCAGTGTTCAGAATGCTGGTCGACCAACTCATTGCCATACAGGAAGAACGCAATCCTGACAAGGCGAGGCCCCTCCTCGAAGCCTGCCGCCAGGTCGCGCGGCTGTGCGACGACCCGGTACTGGAGCGTGACTACATCTACCATCGTTCGCATTACGCTTACCTCGCCGGCAATGCCAGGGAGTCGACAAGACTCCTGCGCAGGCTCGTCTCTCAAATTCTCATCGAAGGTGAACGGCTCGGCGATGAATTGGACCACGCTGGTTGCTTATGGGCGCAAAACCTCGCCGCATCGCTCAGGTTGCAACTGCAAATTCCGGAAGCGTCGCAAATCGCCGAGGCGTCGTTGCTCTTCGTGCCGGCGGCAGTTCGAAAAACACCAGGCTATCACGCGCTGCTCATGCAAGCGGCGCTCGGCGACATTGAGCTTGGCAGGCTGCGGCGCGCGCGCGAACGCCTGACCCGGCTGCTTCCCGACATAGCCGAGGGCAACTACCGCGCCTTCATGGCATTGCCATTTTTAGCGTTGGCGAACGCGCTTTCGGGGTCGGCCGGTTTCGAAGAGGCGAAAGTGTCATGCGCCCACGATGCGACCCATATCCTTGCGCTGATTGCCATGTGGAACGAGAACGGCGCGCAGCTCGACGAAACGGTGACACTCGGCGGGCACTATCGCGGTCCCGCAACGCCGGTATTCGCGCATACGGCGCTCTTCGTCAGCGCCGTGACCCGGGCGCGACGAGGTGAACGCTTGACCACCTTGCTCGGTACCGTTGACGACTCGCTGGCGAAATTCGCGGGCCACGAGAGTCTCGAAGAATATCGCACATACGTCGCGCCCGTGGTGAAAACCCAATGCGCTCTTCTCGCAGGCGATCACAAGCGAGCGATGACGCTCTTTCTACAGGCTAACGACGCCCTGCGTGCAGCTCCGCGGGGCATTTCGCTCCCTGTCGTCTACGCCGCGCTTCATCACCGCAATGCGATCCGGTTGAGCGCCGGTCCGGCCGGCACAAGCGGGTCACGCCGAAAGGCGCTCAAGCACGCGCGCGAGCAAGCGCTCAAATTCTTCCGCCGCCACATCAAAGCCGGCTACGCCGTGTTCCGGAGCGCGTTGGAGGAAACTCGGGCTCCCGCATGACGGGCGGCACGAACACGCAACGCA
>JABWBM010000068.1 GCA_013360495.1 Planctomycetaceae bacterium | reverse complement strand
TGCGCAGCAGCGAGGCGACGTCCTTGCCGAAACCCGCGGCGGCGATGCCGAGCAGGGCGAACGCCAGCGCCGCGAGTTTCAGCCGCGACCACAGTTCGCGCAGCGGCGATCGCCAGTCGATCTTCACCCACCACAGCAGCGTCGCCGGCAGCAGGCCGTGGTCGGGGTAGATCCGGGTAGCCCGCCAGGCGCCGGGCGCGCCAAGGCTCGCAGGCCGCTCGGCGGTGGTGAGCGCCAGCGTTGCCGGCCGTGAATCGGGGTTGCGAACCGCGACCAGGCCTTCGTCGGCGCCCCAGTGGACGTAGCCGTAGACCTCGCCGCGGCGCGGCTCCCCTCCGAGGTAACGGGTCTGGTCCAGGGTGGCCGCGTGTGCCCCGGCCCACTGGATCGCCCGACCAAGAATCCGCCACCACTCGGGGCTCATCAGGTCGGGAGTGATGTAGAGCTCCTGGAGCTGCACGCCGCGGGCGAAATAGAAGACGACGCTGTCGGACCATTCGCGAGTGGTTTCGTCCAGCCCGCCCAGGCGGTTGAGTCTGCCGTGGATGATCCCGTGGGTCATCAGCCGCGAGAGCGGATACTGCGCCTGCTCGACCGCGTACTGGCGGTAGAAGTGCTGGTCGCGGTAGGTCAACTCCCAGTCCCGCCGGGATACCTGCGGCCAAGTGCGCTCGTAACCGAAATCCCCGGACCCCATCCAGATGGTGTCAGCCTCGAGCAGCCACCAGGGCGAGAGCCACATGCCCGAGGTGACGTTGAGGAAGATATCGGGCTGCAACTCGCGCTCGAAGCGATGCAGGGCAAGTTGAACGTCGAGGTTCTCCTCGAAGTCGACCTCTGGCCCCAGCGGGTGCCGGCGAGTCCGGAAGTTGTTGAAATCGTGCTTGAAGTAGCCGAGGTTGCCGTCGGCGACGCGGTGCCGCAGGGCTGCCCGGATGGCCGCCTGGTAGCTGGGGTCGGTCAACTGATAGTGCCGGCCGCCCAGCTCGCTGACCAGATACCCCTGCGCCTGGCCCCAGGCGATGTCGAGGTTGGTGCCGTTGAGCGGCATCCAGAGTCCCAAGCGGCTGCCACGAGCTTCCAGGTAGCGGGCCAGCGGCGCGAACTCGTCGGGCAGAATCGCCCGGTCGACCTCCCAGATACTCTGCTTGTTCTGCCAGCCGTCGTCGGGCACGAAGGCATCGAACCGCAGGTGGTATGGGCGCAGCAGTCCGGACTGAAAACCGTCGAAGATGCGCTGGAGGTTGGTAACGGTCAGCTCGCGCTGACGAAGGTCGTACCACGAGTTGTACTGCAGGCAGGTCCGGCGCGGCCGGCCGGCCTGCTTGAGATAGCGCTCGAACGCTTCATGACGGGCTGGAGGGAGAAGCTCGAAAAGCTCCGAGCGGTGATAGAACTTCAAACTTTCTTCGATTACTGAAACGAGCAAGGTCGCTCCCGTGGATAGCGTCGCTATCCCGGCTCCGGTTGCGATGACAAGTGTACTGTCCGCGGCCATGCGGCCACTCTCCTTATTTTGTGACGCCGAGCGCCCTCAGGGCGTGGTGAGCTTGCCAGCAAGGCACCAGATTTCCATCGTCCCGGCTTCTTTTTGATCCAATTCGGACTTCCGGGGATCAATGGTTGTGATTACATTTCCCTGTCCGTAGGCCAAGATTATATCATCACGGGTTGGAAAAGGGGTGATTTCAGACGTGTTTTCTCGTAACTGTATATATGGCAAATATTTACGATTATTATTACGAGAACTACCTGATGCTATACAGCCTCTATGGCAGGGGGCGGCCGACCGTTGACCGGGAGCGTTTCGAGGCGCTGGACAAAGAACTCATCGGCTACATGTCCCAAGCGACCGACTCGCTCAGCCCGGCCCACGCGTCAAGGATTGGTGAGATCGAATACCTGCTGCTCGACGACATTTCCGAGGCGTTGCTCGATAAAGAGTACGAAGAGCGCATGACCCAAAGTGCTGGTCCGGCGAAATCGACACGTCCGTCGCCGCGTCTTGCACTTGCTCCGAGTCCTGATTCCGGGCGTTTCCAACCGCTCAATGAGAACGAACTCGACCGCGCAGGCGGTTCGTCACCTCCGGAGCAGCCGCCAAAGAATTCATAGATGACGCCTTGTTGCTCTGTAGAAAACAGGAATTCATCAAGCAACAGCCACGAAGCGTCATTCACGCAAAGGCGGGACGCGTGCGCGCGTAGCATCCAGTCCCCGCGGCAATTTCCGGTTAGCTCTGGATCCCCGCCTCCCGGCTACGCCGAAGCGCTTCGCCGGGGCGAGTCGCGGGGATGACGTTGCGTAGCGAGGTTTTCTTCGGAGCAACGCTCGTCATGAATGCCATTGCCGCAACGCAAAGAGCGAGCAGTGCGAAGATTGCCGGCGAACCGTTGCCGAGGCTGCAAGCGGCTGCCGGTGGAGCGCCCGCGAGCATGGATGTGGACACGCTATCGCCCATGTCACCGGATTCTTCGGGAGTCGCGTGGCTGGACTGCAGCCAGAGGTTAAGCGTCACGGTGTCCATCTCGCCGGTTGTGGCGTCAAGCACCGTGATCGTAATTGGAAATAAGCCGGGTTCCGCCGGTCTCTGATCTCGAATCGTTACCTGAAGGTACCAGCTTGTTCCACTTGTGATCGCCTTGCACCAATCCGGCCCCTCGTCCAGCGTCCAACTGAAGGGGCCTTCACCGCCCGTTGAGCGAAGTTCGACAGGTTCGTAGTTCTCGTCCCCAATGGTGGCCAGTGGCAGGCTCGAGGTGATGATTCTTACCGGCGGCACAGGCAACTCGGCGACGCGAAGCGAGAGACTCACGGTGTCCGTTCCAGGAATCACCGCGGAATCGGTGGCGGTCACGGTGAAGCCCAGCGTTTGACCGGCGAAATTTGGCGAGACATACCCGGCCAGTTCCCATACGCCACTGTTATTCATGAGGCGGATCCCGGAGGGCAGCTGCTCGCCCTCGAACGCATAGGCCGGATAACCACCGATGGCATCAAGCTGGAAAGTGTATTCCTCGCCGGGGATGGCGTCGGGAAGTATGCGCGTCGTGATATATACCGGTGGAATGTCAGTGGTCACAACGAGGTCAAGCTTCGTCGCGAGCGTGTTTGGCGTGGTGTGAGAGTCTTCGACGGATATGTCGATGGTATAGGGTGAAATCACCGATGTTCCGCCCGCAGGCGTCCCGCCGATCTCTCCTGTGGCCGCGTCGAAGGTCATGCCGATAGGCAGGCCGCTCACGCTCCATGTATAGGGGGTGTGGCCGCCGGAAGCTACAAGTGGCATCGGTCCGTACACGTAGCCTTCGCCGGCGTCAGGCAGGTAATCCGTGCCGATGGTGAGTGGAGGGTTCACGATAACTTGCACGGTCCCGGACGCGCTGTAGCCGTTGTTGTCTTTGACCACGGCGTCAATGAACCATGTTCCCGCAGTTCCGGGTTCTGGCGTCCCGCTGATCGTGCCGCCTGTTGCGACGCTCATGCCATCAGGCAGCCCTGTCGTTCCGCTCCAATCGTAGGGGGATTCTCCGCTGCTTGCGCGCAGGTTCACGCGCGTGCCGTAGTCTTCTGTCTCCCATGCATCCGGAATTTGCGTCGTGGTGACGGCGATGGTTTCGTAAACCATGAACTCAAAATCCTTGCTGTCACTCAAAGGCGGGACGGACTCATCGGTCACGGTGATGGTGATGAAGTAGGGCGACTGCGCGGCAGTGCCATCATCGGGCGTACCGAGGAAAAGCCCACCGCCAAACACAATGCCGGAGGGAAGTGTCCCGGTGAGGGTCCACGTGTAGTTTCCAGCGCCCCCGCTTGCTTGAACCGTTTTCCAGCCATAGCCTTTCTCTTCCATGCCGGGGACAAGGCTGTCGGTGGTGATTTCCAGGTTATTGGGGTTGTCGACGGTGAGCGTCAGGAGAAGCGTGTCCGTTCCGCCGTTAGCGTCTTTCACAGCGAGAGTAATGTCATAGGACATTCCCGCGTCGCCCGCCGGGACGTTTCCGGTGAGCTTGTCGCCGCTGACGGACAACCATGCCGGTAACCCGCTGGTATCGTTCCACTGATAGGGCTTTGTCCCGTACTGGGCGGTGAGGGTTTCGCTGTAGGCATTTCCCGGCGTAGCGTTCTTGAGGGAAGTGTTGGTGATCTCGACGGTCAAGAGTTTTTCGTAAACACGCAGGTTGAGATCTTTCGTTGCGCGTTGACGCTGGGTGGGGTCCGCGTGGCTATCTACGACCTTGAGCGTCACAGTCCAATCCCTATAGCCTTGTGCCGGGTTGACGGGATCAACGCCAGTTCCGGGATCGGGAGTGCCGGTGATGAACCAGCCGTTCAAACGCTCGACAACCGTGAGTCCACCGGGAAGGCCGCTCGTCTTGCTCCAGTCAAAGGGCTTCACGGCGTCATTGCCGATGTCATAGACGACCAACATGGTGTCGAGATATTTGACGTTTTCATAGCCGTCAGGAAGCGAGGTATTATTGATTCGCAAGCTGGCGAAGGCTTGCGACGCTCCAAGCAGCACCGCGACAACCAACACTGAAATGCCGAGTCCTCCGCGTAGCAGCAATGTCATGCCCAACCCCCATATTCGTTGTCAGCTTCCGATCGAACGTGGCTATTTTAGGCGTTCACGCCCGGCGCGTTGTTCAGAGCGGCACATTCGTGTAACACGTGCGCTACCGGGGATATTCGCGTAACTAAAGTGTTACAACGCCGGGAGCGCCAGGACTGCTGCAAAGTCGTGAGATTGCAACTTGCCGTCATTCCGGCGGAAGCCGGAATCCAGTCTGTTCTTGGGTCTCTGGATACCGGCTTTCGCCGGTATGACGTTCCACAGGGACTTTGAGCAGTCCTGCCGGGAACGCCTCCCCATGTTGACCAAATCTGCGCCGCTGATAGAGTACGCCCGCTTACGCAATCGAGGCTTCGACGAACCCGCAATGGTGCGGCGACATGGGGCATCGGCCGTTTCGGCCCGGATATAGAGAAGACGAAGGTAGGGACAATGATCAGAGCGACGGAAATCCGCAAAGGCAACGTGCTGAAGATCGACAACAAGCTCGTTCGCATCACCGACTATACCCACATCACGCCCGGCAATCTGCGCGGCATCGTGCATATCAAATACAAGGACATTCAGAATGGCGTCGGCGGTCAGGCCCGCCTGCGCCCCGACGACAAAATGGAAACGGTCTATCTCGACAAGCGTCCGATGGAATACCTCTACCCCGACCAGAGCGGCTACGTTTTCATGGACACCGAAAACTTTGAACAGCCGACGGTGCCGAAGGAGATGCTGGAGGACTTGATCAACTACATCCGCCCGAATGAAGTGGTGGAAATTTGTTTTTACGAGGGCAACCCGGTCACGATTGAACTGGCGCCGTCGGTGATCATGAGCATCACCGAAACGGAACCGGCTGTGCGCGGCGACACCGTGCAGAACATCATCAAGCCCGCGACAACCGATACCGGCCTGCAGATCAAGGTGCCGAACCATATTCGCACCGGCGACAAGGTGAAGGTCGATACGCGCACAGGCGAGTTTCTCGAACGCGTGAATGAATAGCGCGACACCGAATCGTCATGCCCGCGAAGGCGGGCATCCAGAGCCTTTGGAAAAGACATTCCAAAGAAGAAAGGCGAAAACTGGATTCCCGCCTGCGCGGGAATGACAAGCCTCCAACCCCGCGTCCAAGGAAGCCCGCCGATGCCCCCGACATGGATCCTCGGTTTTCATCAGGGGCATGACGCGGCCGTCACTTTGCTGCGCGATGGGGAACCATATTTTGCGCTCGCCGAGGAGCGCCTGAGCCGCGCCAAGCACGACGTGCGTTTTCCGGCGCGCGCCCTCGAACTCGCTCTTGATCATGCCGGTATCGGCCTCGCCGATCTCACCGCCATCGCGAGCACGCCCGTCGACGGCGCGCCCGACGCGGTCGCACCGATGCTCAAACTCTTGCTTGCGGAGCACGCGCCGGGAAAGAACATTCCGATCCATGTCGTCGGCCATCACCTGAGCCATGCGGCATCGGCCTACTATCCTTCGGGTTTCGATGCGGCGTTAGTCTTCACCTTCGATGGGCGCGGCGGTCCATACAGGAATGGCCGCGAGGCATATTGCCTGTGGGAAGGACGGGGGCAGGAGCTTCGCTGCATCTGGCGCCAGCCGGACATGATGTTTTCCTTCGGCGGTTTTTATGGGGCGATGGCTTCGGCGGCGCTCGGCAGCAACCACCTCGATTTTAACGAGAACGCTGGCAAAGGTATGGGCCTCGCCCCATTCGGTGTGCCGGGCGTGGTGGAGGTCAATGGCTGGACCGAGGATGCCATCGACGCCCGCCTTGACGACTTCGGCGATATCGAACCCGAAACCGGAGAGATGCGTTTCAAGCGCAGACCCTTGCCATACACCTACGATCTTCGCGGTTTTCGCGACAACGTCTACGAGGATACGCGGCGCATTGTCGAAAGCATGGTCAAGCTCGCGCCGGGCGATGAGCGCCTGCCAAAGCTCGTGATGTATTTCGCGCAGCGCTGGTTCGAGAAACAATTGCTCACGGTCGTCGAGCACTGGACGAAGAAGCTCAACCTTCGAAACGTCTGTCTCGCGGGTGGTTGTTCGCTCAATTCCGTCGCCAATACGAACGTCGCCCAGCTTCCCAATGTCGATGGCCTTTTCGTGCAATCCGCTTCGGGTGACGCCGGGACATCCTTTGGCGCAGCACTTTTGGCGGCCAATCGCCTGTATGGGCAGCCGCGCATGGCGGTTCAAGTGACGGATGCCTATGGCCGCGCATGGAGCAACGCTGAGATAGAGCAGCAGTTGAAAGCCGAAGGTGCGGTCTACTCGCGCGTTGAAGACCCTGCTCAAGAAGCCGCAAAGATGCTCGCCGAAGGCAAGATCGTCGGCTGGTTTGAGGGGCGCGACGAGTTCGGCCCGCGGGCGCTTGGCCAGCGTAGTATCCTCGCCGACCCGCGTCGCGCCGACATCAAGGATCAGCTCAACTCGCGCGTCAAATTCCGCGAAGGATTCCGCCCCTTCGCCCCTATCGCGCCCGCTGAGCGCGTCGCCGACTGGTTCGAGGCCGGCATCACCCCGGCATGGAAGGCGCTGGAGTTCATGTTGGTGGTGCCGCGCGTGAGAAAGGACAAGGCAGCGCTGATCCCCGGCGCCACGCACATCGATGGCAGCGGTCGCCTGCAAAGCGTGCGGCGCGAGACCTTGCCGCATCTGCATCGCGTCTTGACATTGTTCGGCGAGCTGACGGGCGTTCCGGTGTTGATTAACACGAGCTTCAACCTCAAAGGTGAGCCGATCGTGCATTCGCCGAAGGACGCCTACGATTGTTTTGCCGAGTCGCGCATCGACGCGCTCATTGCTGGGCCTTTTGTGGTGACGAAGAAGCCCGCCGATGCTGACGAACGATTCGAAGTCGCGCGCCACTCGGAACAAGTGTATCGCGCCTGGGCCAACGGCGATTCGGACCGGCAGCGGGAACTGCTCGCGGGAAACTGGGTCGAGCGCATTGGACGGCGGCAAAAGTCCGCATCCATGCTGGCCGGGGCGTTACGGCAGATCGGGCGCGAGCAGGATGCCATGCGCGTGGCGCTGGCGAACGTGATGGAGAGCCCGGACGACGAGATCATCGGACAGATTCTCTACGATCTGCTTCCCAAGTTCGCCAAGCGCGACGGCCTCGCCTTTCTGCGGGAAGCGGCTGTCCGGGGCGAGGGGAGTCACTATCAGTTCGCAGCCGTGTATGAGGAATACATCGAGCGCGGCGATCAGGATGGGGCGCGCGAATTCCTTGACGCTGCGCTCACGGCGTCGCCATCGCTCGGGATCCCCACGCGCTATCTTTCGATCCCGCCCGAGTGGACGGTCGCGGGCCTCCCGGCGGTGGAGTTCCAGCTTGCGGCCTATGTGTGGGCGCCTTTCGATGAGAAGCGCTCGACGGAGTTGGTCGAAACGCTCGCTAGTGCCTCGGATGACACTTTCCTCGCCATTTGCGACTATGTGCGCGGGCGTTTTGGGGCCGATGCATTGGGCGAGCGGCTATCGAAACAGTACGACGAGGCGCGTTCCCGCGGGGCGTTACCCAATCCCTTCGTCGTCCGCTTCTTTGCTGGCGCGCTGAAACATGTCATCGCGGAATGACGAAGATTCTGGCCGCCGAGCCGCTGAAAACCCTTCGGTTTTGCCGTCTTTTGAGGTAGGATGACGGGGTTTCCTGTCCCCCGTGAGGCCTGTATTTTCGCTTGGCGGTAACTGGTCGCCTTCTCGGTGGTTGCGCTCTTGTTGGGGGAGTCTCATGCCCGGACATCGCAGTCGATTGATCCGCCCGCGCGTCGTCCTTGGGTTGACGTTGCTTGTAGTGTTCGGGTGCTTTTCTACACCGGTGTTCGCATGGCCGGACGGGTTCCAGAAACGCATAAAGCTCGACGTTGACAATTCTCAGGTAACATCGGCGCTCTCCAACTTTCCTGTTTTAGTTCAGTTGGAAGATGGCGTGAATTTTGACTTTGCTGACATTCAAAGCGGGGACGACATACGCTTTTTTGACAGCACCGATGTGGTTGAGTTGAATTATGAGATCGAAGGGGGAGCTTGGGACGGCACCGCCGCCATCAATGCCATATGGGTCAATGTACCATCGATCCCGGCATCGCCCACGAGCGCGTATTTCTACTTTTATTTCGATCATGTGGCTGCTACGCCAACGACGCTTGATCCACTCGACACCTGGTCGCCGGAGTATACTTCGATCTTTCATTTCGCTGACGACCCGACTGGTGGCGGCGCGAAGATGGTGAACAGTGTAACCGGAGCGGCAGAGGGAACGGCAAATGGATCGATGGTTGCAGCCGATGTCGTTGCGGGCATAGCCGGCACGTGTCTTGATTTTGATGGCACCGACGATCACATCGGCATTCCGAGCGCATCTCTTTTTACGACCGGAGATATCTCAACGACTGATTTTACGTTGTCAACTTGGGTAAAGCTTCGGACGAAAGCCGGGTCACAACGTCAGGTCATCCTGTGTCAAGAAGGTACGAATGGCTTTGTCGACCAAGCCCGCGATGCGAGTCCAGTTGATCGTTTTGCCACATCGGTGACAGGAACAGAGGTCAACCCGGCGACAGGGACAATCGTTTTAAACACGTGGCATCATATTGCCATCGCTGTTACACAAGGAACCCCCGATAACGTCGACATATACTTTGATGGCATTCTCGTCGGAAACACGACAGGCACGATTGCGTCGGAGACGGGTGTCATGCGTGTCGGAAGACACAAGACGCCAGCGGCGACAAATGAAGAATGGAACGGTTTTATTGATGAGGTCTGGGCCTCAAGCACAGCATTATCGGACGAATGGATTGCAACGCACTACCTCGCCGTTACAGATGATTTACTCACCTTCAACCCCATCGAAGAACCGGATGCGGACACCACCATCACCGCATCCGCAACGCTCGCCGAACCTGCCACCGTCGACTCTGTCCTCGCCGCCATGGGAACCGGCGTCAACATCTTCGATTTCAAGATCACCGACCTCGGCACCACCGATCCCTTTGCCACGAAGGTCGAAGAAATCGTCATCGACATCGCCGGGTCCGCCGACGCTGGCGAGCACACGTGGTATCTCAATGGCCCGGATGTGACGCTTCAGGCCGGCGTGGTCGCGGGAACCACGGGTACTCAAACCCTCACCTTCAGCGGCCTTGACATCAGCGTTGAAAACGGCGTCGCCGAAACCTACACGATTCGTCTCAGCGCCCCGGCCAACCCAACAGGCACCATCGACGGTACGATCTTCCTGCTCTCGCTCGATGATGCGAGTTTCACGCAGCCCGACGACGTCAACACGAGCTTCTTCGAAGCGGGCCAAGCTCTCGTCACGAACGGCACCGGCGTGACCTACGATGTCGCTGCGTCAGGCCTTTCGTTTATCACGCAACCCGGCTCGACACAGACCATCGGCACAGCGTTCAATGTCGTGCTCGAATTCGCCGACGCCAATGGCAATCGCGACCTCGACGTTACTGGCGATGTGGTCACGGCAAGCCGCTCTGACGACAGCACCGATGTAGGAACAGCCACGGCGGCAAGCGGCGTGGCAAGTTTCACTGGAGCTGACGCCATCACGCTCGCGGCCCCGACGGCCGGCGGGTTGACCCTGATCTTTACCGATGACGCTGGCAATGTTGCAGACTTGAGTGGCGAGCCCGCCACCAGCAACGAGTTCAACCTCGCGGGAACCATGACCGTCACCGATGTCGAACCGGCCATCGGCCCCGTGACCGGCGGCACCACCGTCGTGATTACCGGGACCAATCTTGGCGCCGTATCGTTTGTGAGCTTCAACGGCAGGTCGGCAAGCATCGCAGGCACCACGGCTACCACCGTCACGGTCGTCACGCCGGGCCAGACCGCCGATCTCGTGGCGGACATTTTCCTCACCGACGGTGTGTCGAGCGTGACGGAAAGCGATGGCTTCGTCTACGGCAGTCCGGCGACGTCGCAGCCGCAGCTTTCGAATATCATCCCCTCCAGCGGTTCCGTAGACGGCGGGAATGTTGTGACGCTCGTTGGCACGAACCTCGGCGGCGTAACGACCGTTACCTTTGGGGGTATTGAGGCGGATACCGAAACCGTCACTCCGACGTTGATCACGCTCTTCGCGCCGGCGGCTTCCTCCGCGGGAATCGTGAGCGTTACTGTCAGCAACGGCGCGGCATCGGACACGCTGACCTCCGCCTACACCTACATTAGTGGGGCGAAGAAGTCGAAGGGAAAGCCTGCGACGCTCCTCGGTTGCGCGCTCGAACGCGACGCGGTCAAACCTCTTCTTCTCTGGATGGGCCTTGCGATGCTTGGCTGGGTGTGGTGTTTGCGCCGCGTCTTGAGCAGGCGTTTGTAGCGTTCCCAAGTTAAATTGCAGTGCTTGGGTAGCGTCACGGCTATGCCGTGACGTCTTTCGACCTATGGTCCGTGCCGCTTCGTCACGCCATAGGCGTGACGCTACTGAAGATTAACTCTGGAAGCATTTCAGCGCTCATAACACCAGCCATGGATCCTGCGCCAGCGTGATCAGCACCAGCGCCACCGCGCTGAACACCAGCATCGTTCCCCAGAATTTCATCGCGTGGCGCGGAACATCGCGAAGGTTGCGCTCGCTCATGGCCGAAAGCGCCGTCGACACCACCAGCGTGAGTGGAACATAGGCGGCGAGCGTCCAGAGGAAGTCGTTCATGCCTTCGCCCCTTCCGTGCTGGAGGTCTCCGGCGCAGGCGAACTGTGGCGCGCGAGCTCAATGAGCGAAAGCAGGTTGATCAAGCCCGCCACACACACATACGTCAGTCCGTACATCTGCCCGCCGATGCTCACGGTTTCGCCGATCAGCGGCTCTTTCGCCAGCCCGCCCCAATGCACGACCCACGCGGGGATTCCGGCCGCGAACTGCGCGAGCCACCAATAGACAGGATGGTGTTCGGGGTCGATAGCCGTCATGCCGGACATGATCATGCCGGCCGCGAACAGGCCATAGACGCAAATAGCGAAGAGTGTGCCGTGACCTTTGCGTTTGAGCAGCAGATGCCCCAGCCCGGGAACAGCGAAACCAGCGAGGATCGCAGGCGTAAGTCTATTTCGCGTCGCCGCCATGGGCGCGATGGTATGATATGCCACGTTTTTCGTCGAGGATTGACCGGAATAATCATGAGCGACGACCGGCGATTTATGTGGCAGGCGATCGATCTCGCGCGGCGCGGGCGGGGGTACGTTTCGCCCAATCCACTCGTCGGCTGCCTGATCGTCAAGGGCGGACGGATCGTATCGAGCGGCTATCATGAACGCTATGGCGCTCCGCACGCTGAGTCCAACGCCCTTGAGGCCGCCGGCGATGACGCGCGCGCGGCGACGATGTACGTGACTCTCGAGCCATGCTGCCATGACGGGCCGGGAAAGAAGACCCCTCCCTGCGCGCCCGCGATCATCGATGCCGGCATCCACCGCGTTGTGATCGCCGTGGCTGACCCAAACCCGGAAGTCTCGGGGCGAGGGGCAGCGATGCTGCGCGACGCGGGCATCGTGGCTGAGACGGGGCTGCTCGAGGACGAGGCGCGGGAATTGAACGCGCCCTACTTGAGTTTGATTTCTCGAAGGCGCCCGTGGCTCACGGCGAAGTGGGCGATGACGCTCGACGGCAAGATCGCGACGGTGAGCGGCGATTCCAAGTGGATCACGTCGGAAGAAGCGCGCATGCGCGCCAACGAGGAGCGCGGCTGCAGCGACGCCGTCATGGTCGGTATCGGGACCGCGCTGCGCGACGACCCGATGCTCAACAATCGATCGAGTGTCGGGCGACAACCTTTGCGTGTGGTGATCGATCCGCGCCTCGAACTGCCCGCGGACTCACAATTGGTGAAAAGCGCGCGCGAGTTTCCGCTGCTCGTCATCACCTGCCCGGATGCGCCCAGCAAACACCGCGGCGCGCTTCGTTCTATGGGTGCGGATGTCGTAGACCTCCCGCCCAACGACAAGGGGCGGATTCCGTGGCGGGCGATCCTCGCGTTGTTTGGCGAGCGAAAGATCGCGAGCGTTTTGCTCGAAGGCGGCAGCGGCCTGATCACCGATGCCGTCGAACAGCGCGTGGTTGACGCCGCCATGGTGTTTGTCGCTCCGGTGATGGTCGGTGGGAAGGACGCGCCGTCGCCCGTTGCGGGCAAAGGCGTCAACCTGATGTCCGGCGCGCTGCGTCTCGATCGCGTGAAGACCTATGAGTATGGCCGCGACATCGCACTCTTCGGCAACGTGGTGTATCCGGACGAAGAGTAGCGCCCAACTAGAGGACAGTAGCGCCTCCCGCCCTCGCGGGGCGGAGCACCCCCGAAACATGCCGTGCCTGACCCGTGGCGCCACGGCATCGGCTACCCGATATCCAGTTCCTTGAGCTTGTACATCAGATTGCGCAGGGAGATGCCGAGCATGCGCGCGGCTTTGGTGCGGTTACCGTCGGTGCGTTCGAGCGCCTCGCCGATCTTCGACTTTTCCACCTGATACACCACGTCGGAGACCATCTCCTTGAGCGTCAATTCACCCTCCGGCACGGCGACCCAACGAGATGAATCCTTCGACACATCGAATTCGGGGTGCTTCGGCAGGTTCAGGTGCGCGACGTCGAGCACGTCGACCTTGTGCAGGATCACCGCCTGCTCGATCACGTTGCTCAGTTCGCGCACATTTCCCGGCCAGCGGAAGTTGAGCAGTTCGTCGCATGCCGCCTGTGTCAACGAGCGCGCGGGGCGCTGGTACTTCGCGGCAAAGGCGGCAAGGAAATGATTGGCCAGTGGAACAATGTCGTCCTTACGTTCGCGTAGCGACGGCACCTGCACACGGATGACATTCAAGCGGTAGTAGAGATCCTCGCGGAAGTTCCCCGCCTCGACCTCCGCCCACAAGTCGCGGTTGGTGGCCGCGATCACGCGAGCGTTAACTTTCAGCGGGCGTGTCGCGCCGACTTTGGTGAACTCGCCGTCCTGCAGTACGCGCAGGAGCTTTGGCTGGAGATGGATGGGAAGTTCGCCGATCTCGTCGAGGAAGATCGCCGACCCGTCGGCTTCCTCGAACAGGCCGCGCTTGTCGCGCTCCGCGCCGGTGAACGCCCCGCGAACGTGGCCGAAAAGCTCGCTTTCCATCAGTTCGGGCGGGATCGCGCCGCAGTTGATGGTGATCATGGGTTTGGCCTTGCGCGGGCCGTTGTAATGGATCGCGCGCGCGATCAGGTCCTTGCCCGATCCGGACTCGCCGGTGAGGAGCACCGTGGCGTTGACGTCGATCACCGCCTTCACCTGCTCGAGGGTTTCGCGCAGGGCCTTTGAACGGCCAACGATGTTGGAGAAGTCGTATTGGTCGGCGAGCTGACGGCGCAGCAGCGTGTTCTGGCGGCGCAGGCGCGTGTTTTCGATGGCGTTGCGCACGGTGACGACGAGGTCGGCCATGTCGAAGGGCTTGAGCAAGAAGTCGCGTGCGCCGATCTTCATCGCCTCGATGGCGGTTTCGATCGTGCCATGGGCGGTGATCATGATCACCGGAAGCTCGGAATCGTTGGCGGTGATCCACTGCAGCACATGAAAACCGTCCATTTTCGGCATGCGCATGTCGCAGAGCACCAGGTCGAAGTAGCCTTTCTGCAGTTCCGCGATGGCGCTCTCGCCGTCGCCGGCGGTGACGACCTTGTAGTCCTCGCGTTCGAGCACGGTGGCGATCACGCTGCGGACGTGAGGCTCGTCGTCGGCGATCAATATGCGTTCTGAGGCCATGGGAACATCCTGCCCGTTCCTCTCAAAAATATCGAAATCTGAGCCACTTTGGAAGGAGCAGGTGAAACGATTCTTAGCTCTTTACGACTTGGCTTTGCACGCGCCGGAATCGTCGGGTATATTGCCCCCTCTGCCGCGGAGTGATAGACTTACATATTGGACTGCTTTTGTCTGATTTAGATGGGGACGCAGGGCGCGCGCCGGGTGAGGCGTTCGCATTGGGCGGGCGGTAACACGCTCTCAGTGGCGATTACACAACAGGAAGCGATACGCGTGCGCTGGGCCATTTTTGGTGACATCCACAGCAACCTCGAAGCCCTCGACGCCGTCATGGCCGAGTGTCAAAAGCTCAATGTTGAGCGTTACCTTTGCCTTGGCGACATCGTTGGCTATGGCGCCGACCCGGTGAAATGTCTTGAGCGCGTGATCGATATGAAAATTCCCATCGTCGCGGGCAACCACGATTGGGCCGTATGCGGAAAGCTCTCGATCGAGTTCTTTAACACCTACGCCAAGCACGCGGTCTATTGGACCCGCGAGCAACTCACAGAGACGCACATGGAAGCGCTTCGCACGTGGGAACTGGTGATCGAGGTGAACAACGACATCACGCTCGTACACGGTTCGCTCAGCTTCCCCGACCTTTTCGATTACATCCAAACTTCGCAGGACGCGCGCCTGAGCCTCGACAAGCTGCGCACGCGAGTGTGCTTCCTTGGGCACAGCCACGTGCCGGTGACTTTCTTCTCCGGTCCGATGGTGAGTTACACCATGAGCTACGAGATCGACCTGAAGGGGTTTGACAAGTCGCTGGTCAATGTCGGCTCGGTGGGCCAGCCCCGCGATGAAAATCCGAAAGCTTCTTTCGGGTTGTATGACGACAAGGACGGCAAGGTCTATATCAAGCGCGTTGAGTACGATGTCGACAAAGCCGGCCGCAAGATCATTGACGCAGGCCTCCCCGAAATCCTTGCCGAGCGCCTCAAATACGGCCGGTAGTGCCACATTCTGAGCGCCAATCCCGAAACCGCACTCATCGGGGAAACATGAGGTGTGGGTCTTAAGCCATGAGTGGAAGGCTCCGCGAAAAGAAACGTATCGTCATCATCGCCGGCCCGAACGGCGCCGGAAAGGCGACCTTTGCCGGGGAAGTTTTGCTGCGCGAAGCCGGTTGTCCGGTGTTCATCAATGCCGATCTGATCGCGCGCGGCATCTCGCCCTTTGCCGCCGATAACGCTGCGTTCGCGGCGGGCAAAATCATGTTATACCGATCCTAAATTGGAAATGTGATTTCCACCGTCATTCCGGCGAAAGCCGGAATCCAGACTTAACAAACGATTCCTCGTAGTCGCTGGATGCCGACTGCGCTCGCTGTAACGCTTCGCTGAGCTCGCGTCGTCGGCATGACGGGTAAATCCAACAACCATTTTGGGTTTGGTATTAGACTAGGGTTTCGCCATTTTACGCAGCGGTGAGCCAATCAGGGAGCGCGTCGAGTGGGATTTTCGCAAAGCCGCACCGTTGCTGGATTCGCGGAAA
>JABWBM010000249.1 GCA_013360495.1 Planctomycetaceae bacterium | reverse complement strand
CATGGTGGAGATATTGAGCCCAGTGATATAGCGGTTGAGCGTGCGCACGCGATGGACATCGACGTTGCCGGTTTTGGCGTCTACCATGGCATTGACAGCTTTCTGGGTGTCGTCGCGCAGGCCGTCGAGTTCATGCTGCTTCTCGTTGCGCACGCGCTGGATCTCGAGGAAACGCTTGCGCGTTTCGTCCTCGATCCATTGCCGGTACTTCAACACCGGTTGCAGTCGAAAATTGAACTTCTTGGCCACGGTTGCCCTACAACTGAATCGTCTGTCTTGTAGCGTCACGGCTATCCGGCTCCGCCGGAGCGGCTTCGCCGAGGCGAGTGCCGTGACGTCTTCTCGTCGTTCAAGACGCCACAGCATAGCTGTGGCGCTACATAAGAATGACGCAGCATCCGCAAGTATAGCTTGGCCTGCACGAACCTATGCCGCGAATACTGACCCACGAGACGCGAGCTGTCAATTTGGCAGCCGCGGGATAACTTTGCCTTGACGCTCCTTTGCCGCCGCATATCCTTCGCCACTCGCGTTTGACAACTTTGCTTTGTAGGAACAGCACTACGCAGCGTCATCCCCGCGAAGGCGGGGATCCAGAGCCAACCAAGGCTTGCTGCGGGGACTGGATTCCCGCCTGCGCGGGAATGACATCATGTAGTGGTTCTTGGTTAAGGGATCACTTTTCTACAAAGCGACAACCATTCACAGGAGTTTGACTATGCCCGGTGTTGACGACGTTTTGGGAATCCTTGACAGCGCGCGCCCCGATGTCGGAGCGCTCTTGAGCACCCGTTACAAGATGTTCCCGACCCAGACGGATGCGCGCCGCGCCCACGACAAGGTCGCCGAATGGACAGGCTCGCGCGAGAAGCAGGGCATTTACCTCTACCTCGTCGGCCAGCATCAGCGCGCCCTACGCGTCCTCGAACAGGAAGCGAGCAGCGAAGCCGGCAAGTTTTTCCTCGGCCTGACCGCGCTCGAACTCAACCTGCCGCAGAAGGCCCGCGACGTGCTCAAGGAATGCACAAGCCCGCAGGCAAAGCTGTATTATGCAACGGCGCTCGTGCGCTCGCGCGACTTTGAACAGGCAGACAAGGCCATCATTTCCCTCGAAAAGAGCAACTCCAACGACCCGGATGTTCAGGCCCTGCGCGCGGAATACTACTTCCGCGCAGGCCAGCTTGAACAGGCCGCCGCTCTTGCCGACCAAACCCTCGCTCAGCACCCCGGCAATCTCGCGGCCCTCTTCATTGGCGGCTTGATCGCCGACCGTTGCGGCGATGATGACACCGCCATCAAGCGTTACGAGCGCCTTGTGCAGCACCGGCCAAGCCCTGTGGACGCACTGCTCAACCTCGGCGTGCTATATGAAGACCGCAACGAGGAACGTCAGGCGATGCGCTGTTACCGCGAAGTGCTCGCCCTCTATCCCGACCACGCCCGCGCCAAGATGTACCTCAAGGACGCCGAAGCCTCGCTGACGATGTACTACGACGAAGACAAGGAGAAGCGCGAGGACAAGCGCATGCAGGTGCTGCGCACACCGGTGAGCGACTTCGAATTGTCGGTGCGCTCGCGCAACTGCCTCTCGAAGATGGACATCATCACGCTCGGCGACTTGATCGAGAAGAGCGAGACCGAACTGCTCTCTTACAAGAACTTCGGCGAAACGTCGCTGCAGGAGATCAAGGCGATCCTTGCCTCTCGTGGCCTGCGTCTCGGCATGCGCAAGGACGAGGCGCTCAAAGCCACCAGCATCGATCAAGCGCTGGAAGCTGCAGCCCCCAAGCACGAGGGCATTCTCGCCGAGTCCCTCGACGCGCTCGACCTCTCGGTACGCGCGCGCAAGTGCATGGAGCGCATGAACCTCGCCAACATCGGCCAGCTTGTCGAGCACACCGAGCAGCAGTTGATGACCGTGCCGAACTTCGGGGCTACGTCATTAATTGAGGTCAAGCGCAAGCTCGCCCAGCTCGGGTTGTCGCTCAAGACTTGATGTTAGAACCAGCGCGTTTGCCAAAACATTCGCGCGAGAAATAGGAAATGGGGTCAGGGATCAGGGGTCGGGGGTCAGTTCGGAAGCATGAAGTCTTCCGTCTTTCTGACCCCTGAACCCCGACCCCTGACCCCTGCCTCGTTGTTTCGCTTTGAGATTCAAAACAGGCATCGATCATGAAGAAGCTGCGCCTCTATAATCTGATGGTCCCCATTGACTCCGGGGACAAGGCGCTCTACCGCGCTGCATTGCGCCGCCTTGGCTTGCAACGCGAGCACGTCCGCTCGATCACGCTCACCAAGCGCGCCATCGACGCACGCAAGGGCCGCGTCGAATACAACTGCACCGCCGACGTGGAGATCGAGCCGCGCTATGAAGACGATTACCTGCATCGCTGGGACGATTTCCGCAACATCGGCGAAGTCCCCCACCTGCCGCCGCTGGAGTTTCCCAAAGGCAAGGAGCAGCCGCGTGGCCGCATTGTGATCGTCGGCTCCGGCCCGGCTGGATTGTTCGCGGCGTTTGTGCTCGCCAAGCAGGGCTACCGTCCGCTGCTCGTGGAGCGCGGCGCTCCCGCCGATAGCCGCCTGCGCTCCATCGGCAAGTTCAATAACGCGGGCGGGCCATTACTCGCCGACGCCAACGCCATGTTCGGCGAGGGTGGCGCCGGAACCTTTTCCGACGGCAAACTCTACACGCGTAAAAATAAAGACCCGCACCTTGTCAACGTGCTCAAGCTTTTCGTCGAATACGGCGCGTCGCCCGACATTCTGATCGACGCCGCTCCGCACATCGGCACCGACCAATTGGCGCCGGTCGTCGTCGCCATGCGCAAAGCCACGGAAGCGGCAGGCGCGGAGATTCGCTTTCACGCGCGCCTCGACAACCTGGAGATCGAAGCGGGCGAGGTTCGCGCAGCCATCGTCAACGGCGAGCGCATCGAATGCGCCGCCTGTATCGTCGCCATCGGCCATTCCGCACGCGACACCTACGACATGCTCAACGAACGCGGCGTGAGCCTCGAAGCACGCCCCTTTCAGCTCGGGGTGCGCATCGAACATCCGCAGACCTTCATCGACGAGGCGCAATATGGCCGCCATGCGGGTGAAGGCTACCGACCCACTCACGAGTCGCCGAAGCTCGAGATGGCGGCGGGGCCCTTGCCCGAGGTTGCCGACGGTCGGGCA
>JABWBM010000067.1 GCA_013360495.1 Planctomycetaceae bacterium | reverse complement strand
CGGCGCCATGCGCGGACCGCCGCCGCCGAATTGCACCATGCCGCCGCAGCTTCCGCACTGGAACTTCGCGCCGGGCTGGAGTTGGGAGGCGTCATATTGAGCGCCACATCGCTGGCAGGCTATGACCATGGTGTTTCCTCAGGTGCTCCATTCGGTAGCGTCATAAGATTCGTTCGGCGTAACGCGCTCTCGCCTTGGCGAAGCCAGGTCGCGCTTGCCTCACGCCCTCGCCTGACGTCATTCCCGCGAAGGCGGGAATCCATCTTTGTTTTCGCTCGGCGTACACACGCCTTGCGTGCTTGCCTCCCGCCATGCGACTCGCCTTCGCGAAGCAAGGGGCGCATGGCGCTACAGTGTTAACGATTCCAGCCCGTCAAAGTTCACTCCGGCGGACGAAGAATGTCAACATCATACGTTACGCCGCCCGGCAAATGCACTACGGCGGTTACAATCGAAGTATCAATGGGCCATCCCGGCCCCGCGAGACTCAAACGCCACGAACCGGTGAGGCGCAGATCGCCGGCATTACGGCCCTCGCCATCGCGCAGTTCCACCGGTACGGCCGGGCCATGCCATGAGACCGGCTTGCCTTGGCCATCGAGGAACGCCATACGCAGACGCCCACGAGAGTCGGCAATGCCGATAACGGATTGCACCGCTCCGATGCCGCGCGATGAGAGCAGCCCTTCGGCTTGTGGCGTCAGCAGGCATGAATACGTGGCGATGGTCTCGACTATGGCGTTCAATCGTTCGCGCGTACGCGACTCGATCAGGATCATATAGAGCCAGTCGCCAGCACTCGTGTATATCGTGGCGAGCGAACGCCCGGCGCGCTCCATGGTGCGTGTGGCGCTCGCGCGCCCAAAGAGCGTGAGCGAGCCGCCTTCAAGCGCTTTGACCTCGCGGGCAATCAGCGTTTTCTCCGCCTCGCGCTGCATACGCGCGGCGTCGGGAATGTCCCGCGACGGGATGATCGGAAGCACGCGCACGATGCTCGCGACGGACCCGTTAACAGTATCCCGTTCCAGCCATGTGTTGTGATCGTGCGGGACACAGGGCATTGGCAGCGACAGCACGCCGTTCGATCCAGGAAGAAGAGTTGCTCGCAGGTCTCCTGCGGGGCGGGGGAGAAACGCGCTCGCTCTAAGAACTTCGGCTGCGGCAGTCACAAGATCGGCGCCGGGACGCTCCGCTTCGAGCAGCAGGACAAGGTGACGTTCGCCAATGGGCGAAGCCAGTTCGAGGGCATATGTCGATCCCTCGCGCCCAAGCCAAGCTTTGCCAAAGGCGATGTTTGCAACTGTCAACGCGGGAGTTTGGCTCTCGGTTGGTGCGTTGACAAAAGTCTGCGCTGGGCGGCTGGTATGGTAGAGGCGGATGCTGGCGTTTGCCGATGCGCCTCGGGCAATCAGCGCTGTTTCAGATGCGATGCTCTCCTGCACGTTTTCCAGCGGCATCCAGCCCCAAGCCTCTTCAACCCATGCGCTATACGCGGGGCTCGCGAGGAGCGGCAAGAGCACGAACATGGTGCGGACGAGCAAGGGCATGGTTTGCCTTGGCGACTTCGGGGGACGTGATTCTATCCGGTATGGCGTGTCGATTCCAAGTTACTTCAGAGCAATATGTAACTCACTGGTGACAGCGAAGAGATTGAGCGTTATGGGGGATCCGACAGGCGCTTCAGTCAATCGAAGGGCGTTCACTTCCTTATGTACCTCAGGAGCACGGCCATCTTGCAATAGCGCGCGCCAGCGGAGCGGCGCAGTGCGCTGAGCATTAGGCTCCGGTAGCCGCGCCAAAAACGTTAGTGCGTCATCAGGTTTTCCCCCGTCGAGAGCGAGCGTAGCAAGGCCGGCAACGAGTTGCTGGTCGTTGGTCTCGCCGCACAGGCTTCGCATCGTCTCGAAGGCCATTCCATGACAGGAAAGACGGCGCAGATCCTCAACGCGCCACGCGAGAACGGCATCACGTAAATTCTTCCACTCCGGCGGCGGCGCGACACCCATGCTTTCGAGCCGCTTCTCCATGGCGTCACGCATGCCGTCATCGCCCGTCGCTCGTGCCATCGTACACGCCCGTGTCACCCATTCGGGGTGGAATTCGTCGACCTGCTCGATGCGCCCGGCGAAGGCGTCAGCGCCTGCTGGCGCGCCTCGCCCTTTGGCGATGTCATGGCCGATCCACGCGCATTCCCAAAGGCCAAAGAGACAGGTAAGTCTGATCTGCGGGGCTTCGTTGTTCGTGAGGCCATCGGTGAAGATGTGCTCACAGATTTCGATGTGATCGCGCGTCGTTGCTGACGTCGCGAGCCTGAATGCCAGTGCGTAGTACGGCTCCTGACGTTCCGTGAATTCGGCGAGCTTCTTGAGCGCGGCGTCGAGGCCGTGCTCGACGAGTTCAAGCTTCACTCCGAGAGCAAACGCGCTCCATGAAGGTTTGCTGATCGCCGCCAATGTTTCTCGCGAGGCTGTCATATCGCCCTGTTCGAAACAGAGCGATGCCAACGCCAAACGCAGTTCATCGACCAATTCTGGTGGCGCAGCTTGCAATGCTTCTTCTCGCCACTTGCGTTCGTCTTTTGGCCGCCATGTCTCGTGGGCGAAGCTCGCCAATGCCTCTGCAGTTTCGTGGCGTGTGGAAGAGAGCTGATGCGCGCGCAGCAGCGCGTCGTGTGTCTCAACGAACGCGCGCTCGCGACCAACCATGGCCGAGGCTTTGTGTGCCGTGGCGGACAGAAGCCACGCGCGGTAGTCGTCGCGGTTGTGTTCGATGCAGAACTTCGCGGTGTCGAGCGCACCGTCGATATCGCGCTGTTCGAGCTGTAAGCGGAGGTATTCAGGATAGAGTTCAAGCCGTGTTGGCTCGGCAGTGATTTTGCCGTGGAGGTCTTTGACTCCCGGTGCGATGGCGGGATGGTCGACACCAGGGCCGGTGCAGGCGGTGAGGAGGAACGCCGCAAGAAGGGCCGTAACGCCCCGCGCCCTCTGGCAGGGGCGTCTTTGACAAAGAAGCGCCTTATGTAAGCCAAGACGCCCTGCGGGGGCGCAGGGCGCTACATCTTGATCCGCCGCGCTACGAATGGCTGTCCTCCACCACCGGGATGGCGAGGTCGGCGAGAACGGCACGGACTTTGTCAAGTTCATCGGCCTCAACCTCCACGGTCGTCGCGTTGAGCACGCGCATTGGGAGGTTGCGCGAAGCAGCGCTCGCGCGCAAGAGTTCGACCGCCTCCGCCTGCTGGAATTCCAGCAGGGCGGTACGCCGCAGGATGACCGGTTCGAGTCGCCCGGCCCAGCCCTGGAGTTTGAGTAAAAGGGCAGCTGGCAATTCGTGAGCAACGATGGAGCGAAGGAGTTCGATAGCGCGTTCTGGGGGAAGCCCCTTCCTGACGGCCTCGCCGAAGGTTTCACGCGTGATTCGCCAGCGCTCGAGTGATTCCTGTTTCGCGATCCGCGCCAGCACCTGCACGATGCGGAAATTCGCCTGCTCGCTCTGGCAGGAAAGCAGTCCGTCATCGCTTGCCCGCAGCACCGGCGCCAAGGCCCGCGAATAATCGAGCACGGGATAGCGCGGAGCGATCCCCTCGCGCGGGTCGGGGGTTGCGTTGCTCGATCCGACGAGGTGGCGCTCCGCCAGCGGAGCGAGAGCGGCGCGCTTGCGGTATGGTTCGCGCACCAGTTTGCTCAAGTCCTCGTTGCCCTCGGCCTCAAAAAGGCAGGCGTCTAGATAGATGGCGACGCGTTCGGCTTTCTGCGCCCAGTTCTCAATGCTGTAGCGCACGTTTTGCGGGAGTCCGGTCTTGCTGCGCGACTCGAGGAAGGCGACGATTCCGGTGAAGCTTCCGCCTTCGTTGATGGCATGGGCGATGTGGCGTTCTTCGATTTTGAGCGTCGCGACATCGGCGAAGGACACGACGGAACAATAGCGCGTGATGGCCCAAAGCGTGGCGGGTGTCATCTCAGGGACGAATGCCAGCACCTCGAAGTTTGCCTGCAACGCGAAGGGCTGCTTCGACTCGGTATCATCGGCAAGAGCGGTGTCAGCGCCACGCAGGCGAAATGCGAATCCCTCGCCTTCATCGTCGACGCCGATATCCACGTAGCCGAGGAGCAGCAGGGGCGAACGCAGAAGCATGCCGATCAACGCGCCTTCAACGAGCGGCCAGTTACCCTCGCGCGGCAGTTCATGCTTGTCGCCCTTCACGCGCACGCCGGTATAGAACTTTTGGGCGGCGAAACGTCCCGCGCCGGTGTTCGGGATCAGCAGGCCCGGCTGGGCGCGGCTGATTTCATCGCTGAAGTCGTCACTGCGCATCCAGCGGCCCGCTTCGAGTTTTTCGACATGGGCGAGCACGCTGCGGCGGATATCGCGCATACGGGCGGCACCGGGAACGACGTCGCATATGTCGAGAGTCGCGGAATCGCGTTTGGCTGCGAACTCCAGAGAGGGAACGAGCACAAACTCGTTGAATTCGCCTGCGTCAAGCCATGCCTGACGCAGCTTATCGAGCCGCGCCGATGGGGCCTCGGCAAAAAACACATCGATGGCGAGAGTATTGGGATGAAGGTGTTCGTCACGCTCGTGCAGGAGGCCCGCAGCACGGGAGATGCCAAGCAGGAAAAGGATATATCCGTCAATTTCCGCGTCTGCCGAAACATCTTTGAACATTTCACGCAAACGCGTGAAAAAAGTCTTCGACGGCGCGCCGGATTTCAAGAGCTTGGCCGGATGGTCGCGGACAGCAGCGAATAACAGGATCAGATCGCGCTCGAGCCGCAGGGCATTGCCCTCGAGGATGCGCGCGGGCGCGCGGGTTCGCTTAGTGGTCGACGCCCGGGTCATTCCACCACCTTCGGGTGCATGCCGGCGCCCGTGAGCGCACCAGCCACCTTGCGCGCTGTCTCGCGCTCCAACACCGCCACGTTGGGCGCCAGAAAGCATAGCACTTCATGCTGCGCGGCAGCTATGGCCAGCGCTTCCTCCAGCGTCTGGCGATCGGCGGCTTCGATCACTCCTACGTGCTTGTGGACTTTCACGTTTGAACCGCCTCCGCAGGAACGGGCGCTTTACCCGCCAACTCCTGCGCCGTGGTGATGGTGTAGCGGTAGCCCTGCTCCACGAGGAAAAGTTGGCGGTTGGCCGCGAAGTCCTGATCCTTGCTGTCGGCGGTGACTAATGAATAGAAAAATGCGCCGCGCCCGTCGGCCTTAGGGCGAAGTACCCGGCCAAGACGCTGTGCCTCTTCTTGGCGCGAGCCGAAAGTGCCGCTGACCTGAATCATCACCGAGGCGTCGGGCAAATCGACGGCGAAGTTGCCAACCTTGCTCACGATCAGGCGGTTGATTTTGCCGTCGCGGAACTGACCGTAGAGCTCCTCGCGGCGTTTGGTCGGCGTTTTTCCGGTGATAAGCGGGATATCGAAGCGTTCGGCGAGGATGTCGAGCTGGTTGAGGTATTGGCCGATGATCAACACCTGATCGTTGGGGTGACGTTCGAGCAGCGCGCGCGTGAGCGCTTCCTTCTCAATGTTCTCGCTCGCCATGCGGAATTTTTCGCGGTCGTCGGACATGGCGTAGTGGACACGCATATCGCCGGGCAGCGGGCAGCGCACCTCGATGCACTCGGCGGGCGCGATCCAGCCCTGACCTTCGAGCACTTTCCAGGGGACGTCGTATTTCTTCGGACCGATCAGCGTGAACACGTCGGTTTCAAGCCCGTCCTCGCGCACCAGCGTCGCCGTCAACCCAAGGCGGCGGCGCGCCTGCAACTCGGCAGTAGCACGGAACACCGGCGCGGGCAGCAGGTGTACTTCGTCGTAGACGATCAGGCCCCAGTCCGGATTGTTGAGCAGCGGGAAGTGCGGGAACTCGCCGCCTTTCTTCTTGCGGTATGTGAGGATCTGATAGGTGGCGACGGTCACTGGGCGGATGCTCTTGTTCTCGCCGGTGTATTCGCCTACCTGATCTTCCGTCAGCGTCGTGCGCTCCAGCAATTCGCGAATCCATTGGCGCACGGCTACGACGTTCGGGCAGAGGATCAGCGTGTGGCTCTGCACGAGCGACATGACGGTGATACCGACGATGGTTTTGCCTGCGCCGCAGGGGAGCACGACCACGCCCGACCCGCCACTGGAGCCGCCCGACGCGTGGAAGGTGTCAGCTGAGGCGCGCTGGTAGTCGCGCACGGCGAATGCTTTTTCCTCTGTTCGTGTTTTTGCCCGCATGGACATCGGCAGTGGTGCGCCCGGCGTATAGCCCGCGAGATCCTGCGCCGGATAGCCGATCTTGATCAGCGCTTGCTTGAGCGCGCCGCGAGAACCGGCATTGACCGAACAGGACTTATCACTGGCAGGCTTCCCGAGGAAGTCGCGCACCTGCTCGTGGTGGATCAGCTCCGTGAGCAGCATCGGGTCGTCGACAGTGAGCAACAACTCTGTCGGCGCGCTGCCGCGCTCGATCTTAATGCGGCCATAGCGCGACATGTAATCGTCGATGTCACGCAGTACGTTAGGTGGAAGGTCGTAGCGCGAGAAGCGCTTGAGGGTTTGCTTGACGTGGGCGACGCTGTGGCCTGCGGCAGCCGCGTTCCAGAGCGAGAGCGGCGATATTTTGTAGGTATGGATGTGTTCGGGCGACTTCACAAGCTCGGCGAAGGCGGCAAGCGCGTCGCGGGCTTCGGCGTAGAGCGGGTTATTGACCTCGAGCAGGATGGTGAGATCCGCTTGCACGATGGCTGGATTGGTGAACTTGGTCATAGCAGCGTCCGGAAAAATTGGCCAACCCGCCATTGTAGGGCGCTTTTGAAGAAGGGCAAGTCCACTTGACGTCGAAAGGTTGCTTCGTAGTATTGGCGAACTTTTGGCAAGGCTCGTAACGAGGGTATGTCATACCGGCGCAAGCCGGTATCCAGTACCGCGGGACAACTGGTGAGTTCTGGATTCCGGCTTTCGCCGGAATGACGTGTTCCGGACGGCTTGCGAATGTTGACATGATATGACGCCGAGGTGGCGGAATTGGCATACGCGCTACGTTGAGGTCGTAGTTCCCGTAAGGGATTGGGGGTTCAAATCCCCCCCTCGGCACCACTCATTCCCAAAGGTCAATGGCGGCGATTCCAATACTAGCGGTGCCTACACGCTGAACGATTTGGCGGCTTTATAGAGCGCGTCGATGCCGTCGCCGGAAACGAAGTCGACGCCGATGAAGTAACGGCCGCCGCTATCGTTATCGAACTTGTTGGCCCAGGCAACGCGGGCAAGCAGCGTGGAGCGCTTGTTGTCCGGGAGCGTCACGGTCAGCGCCAGCATAACCATGCCATCCACCAGCTCGGGCAGCTGCGTTTCGTCGATCTGTTCCGCGATGAATGACAAGCCGTGCTTCGACACATCGAGCGTAACGCCTTCGCGGCTTTTGTTTCCCGAGATGGGCCTGCCTTGGCCGTCGGTGATATCGAATTCCAGCGGGAATTCCGCGGTACACCGGTCACTACGCCTTCTGCTGGTGATTTTTTGTCCCATACCCTCATGGAGTATACACCGCCACTGCGTCAATATGGGGGCAAAGGTGAAGATTTAAACGCTTATCAAGAAGCAGACATAAAAAACGTCAAATGCCACTGCGGAGAAAACTATACTGCGCCGCAAGTTTTGTTGCCGGATTCTCTTGCCCCGGCGTATGGGGGAAAAGCATCATCGGAACAACCCATGTCACGTCGTCCCGCACGCCCACAGCCGCCCCGCCATCCAACGGGACCGTTGCGTCCGCGCCGTCCGACACGGCCGCTCGCGGGGCATTCACAGGATGATGACGAGCCTGTGGAAGGCCGCGTCATGATCGCAAGTAAGCGGGACAAGCGTCGCGCCGTTTTCGTGGTCTACATGTTGCTCCTTGTTGGCGCGATCCTCGCCGGGGGAATCTACTTCGTCGCCGGCGGGCTTTCGTCGGGTGGCGGCCAGGAAATCGTGCAGAAGGGCGACCGGCTTGCCACGAGCGTGAATGCGGACACGTTGCGGGCTGCGGTGGATGCCGGAGTTCGCGGCATTCTCGCGCACGATGGGATGATCAATGAGGGATGGAAGAAGACGCCTGTACGGGTGGCGGAAGCGCCGTCGATCCACGATACGGTTCAAGCTATTCGTGATATGAAGCGCCGCGATGGCTCCAGTTTGGGGTTCGACCCCGGCAATGGACACGCCGCCGATGCGGGAAGCCCGACGGTTACGCGCTATCTGGTTTTGCGCGCGGAACTGGCGGTCAATCCAAAGAACCCGGTTGAAGACCTCCAGTTTGTCATTATTCGCGCCTATACTTCGGAGTCCGCGATGCGCGAGGCGTTGAAGAGTCTTAGTTCGGCCGGCCGCGGAACGAAAGCCCGCTCTGTGGGCCGTTATACGATCGCCCAGTATTCAAAAGTTACAGAGGGGCCAGCGCACAGCGTAATCGACAGCATACTGAATTCGTATCAGCGTGCATTTAACGCTATCATCCCGCCGCCTGACTCACCGTCAGAATAACGATCGTGCGGCGGGTGGAGACCCATGAAACATCGAATGCAAATCGCCAATCCGCTCAACTGGGCCAAGCCCAAGGGCTACAACAACGGCGTGATCCTGAGTGGTTCTCGCATGCTTTTCGTGGCAGGGCAGGTGGCGTGGGACGAGCAACAGCGTATCGTCGGCAAGGGCGACTTCGCGGCGCAGTTCCATCAAGCGTTGAAGAACGTGCGTACGGTCGTGGAAGCTGCCGGTGGCAAGGTCGAGGACGTCGGCCGGCTCACGATTTACGTCACCGATATGAAAGCCTACGGCGAGCAATTGCGTGACGTAGGCGCATACTATAAGGAAGTGTTCAGCTATCATTATCCGGCCATGGCGCTGATAAAAGTGGCGGGATTGCTTGAGGACGACGCGATGGTGGAGATCGAAGCCACGGCGGTGTTGGAGTAAAACGTTGATTGCTGTCATTCCGGCGACGTGAGGCAAGCGCGAAGCGCGTTACGCCGAGCGCAGCCGGAATCCATCTTCCGGCCTGGATCCCGGCTTGCGCCGGGATGACGAATGAAAAGCCCAGTGTGTAACCAATGACGAAACCATACCTCACAGAACTTTCCGACGGCGTCTATAACATCCGCTTCAACCGGCCCGACAAATACAACGCGCTTACCTTCGAGGTTTACGCGAAGCTCCGCGACGAGTTTTCGGCCCTGCAGACGCGCGACGATGTGCGCGTGGTGACCTTGTCCGGCGAGGGCAAGGCCTTCTGCTCCGGTGGCGACGTGGACGACATCATCGGCCCCTTGCTCAAGATGGATACCGCGAAGCTGATCGAGTTTACGCGCATGACCTGCGCGCTGATCGGCAATATCCGCAAGCTGCGAAAACCAGTGATCGCCGGTGTGAATGGGACGGCATGTGGCGCGGGGGCAGTGATCGCCCTCGCCTGTGATATTCGCATCGCGACGCCAAAGGCCAAGATCGCGTTTCTGTTCACCAAGGTTGGCCTGAGCGGCGCGGACATGGGGGCAGCGTTCCTGCTGCCGCGCGTGGTAGGACTCACGGCGGCGACGGAATTGCTGATGCGCGGGCATTTCATTGACGCGCAAGAGGCGCAGCGCATCGGTCTCTACAACAGGATTGTGGAACAGGAGCACTTGTCACGCGCGGTGGGGGAGTTGGCAGCGGAATTGGCGAAGGGGCCGCAGCTTGGATTGCAGATGACCAAAGAGATGCTCAACCGAGAGATGACCATGGACCTCGACACCGCGCTCGAGGCCGAGGCGCAGGCGCAGGCGCTCTGCATGCAGCACCCGGACTTCCATGAGTCTCACAAGGCCTGGACCGAAGGCAGAGAACCGAAGTTCGAGTAGCTCCTTCCAAAGGATGTATCGCTCATTCTCGTCATGCCGACAGAAGTCGGCATCCAGAGATCCTCGAAGACTGGATACCGGCTTGCGCCGGTATGACGCTACAAGTCACACCCGCATCGGCAGTGGTTTTCCGCGTCCGAAATAATCCATCACGATCTGCACGTCCTTCCACGTTTCGGTCTTCGCCGACGGCGTGCGCAGCAGATATGCCGGGTGGTAGGTGCAGACCACCTTGCGGCCGCCAACGTCCCACATGCGGCCGCGTAATTTGCCGATGGGGGCGTCCGATTGCAGCAGCCATTGCGCCGAGAATTTTCCCCACGCGACGATTACCACCGGGTCGATGATTTCGATCTGCGCCTCAAGCCATGAACGGCACGCCTCGATCTCATCCGGCTCGGGGTTGCGGTTGTTGGGCGGGCGGCATTTCAGCACGTTACAGATGTAGACGTCATCGGGGTTGTATTGCATGCCCTTCGCCACGATGTCGTCGAGCAGTTTTCCCGCGCGCCCGACGAAGGGGAAACCCTGAGCGTCCTCGTCCGCTCCTGGTGCCTCGCCGATGAACATCAGGGGCGAGTTCGGGTTGCCGCGCGAATAGACAGTTTGGGTTCTGACGGAGCAGAGCTGGCATTGCGCGCAATTCGCTACGTCGCGGGCCATCTGAGCGAGCCGCTTGGCGCGCTCGCCGCCATACGCGCCTAATTTTTTAGCCGCCTGGCTTTCGACGAAGACGGCGCCAGCGTTGATAGTTTTTTGACTTGGCGCAGCCTTTGACGGTGCCGCTTTTAGATCGTTTTTGATCCTTTTCTGCTTGGCCATGGTGGCGAGCTTTGCCGCCTTTTTGTCAACGATCAGGTCATTAACGCCTGCGTTCTTCATGCCTTGGAGCTTCTTTCTCAGGTTTTCAGCGATGGTGTGTGGGGTGTCAATCATGGCAAAAGTTACAACGATACTGAAGGATCAGAAGTGATCACTGAACTATCCTTTGACTTGGAGTGTACGGAATCGCCCTTTGCCACGCTACCGGCAACTCGCCACCAAAATATTCGTGAAAAATTTATCGTCAAAACTCAAGTTCGTTGCCGATTCTGCCGATAGGAGGTATGATCGGAGTCAGATGTTGTAAGGGGTGCTGTATCAACAGTTCTCCGCATGACGTTTGAGTCTTGAGCACGTCCGCGTCTCTCGGGTAGATCCCGGGGATAAAGATGCGGGACGACACGGAGAGGGGCGGCAAGGCATGGATGCTTGCCGATCTGATTCCCGAGCTGATCCAGAGAGGGATAGCAGGGGAAACCCATGTCGTCTACGGCTTCGGCTGAGGTCATTCCGACTTCGAGGACCGATGCGAACGACGGCAGACTCAAGGACGAGTCTAGCCTTCATCGCATTCCAACCCTCGATGAGCTTGCCCCGGTGAGCCGCGTCCCAGGTCGCGGCGAAGTGATCACCTATTCGGGCGTAAGCTTCGGGAAGCCCCGCCAGAACGGCGTAACGAGCTATACCTCTTCGCCCCGCGCGAAGTCAGCTCCGATCAATGGTCTTGAAGTCTTCACGGATGAAAAACATCCGGGACAGATATACGCGCGAGTTTTGATCATCGAGGAAGGCAAGGCGGTTCCTCGCGAAGCGTTGATCACTCCCTTGGTGGCGGTGAGCAAGCAGGATCGGAACGAGCTTGACAACGATTACAAGCTTGACCGGCTGGTGGAGTCGGCCAACGTCGAGATCAGCAGATTCTTCGACGGGTTCGGTCCGATCGACAGCGAAGTCAAGCTGAAGGAATTCAAGGAGTTTGTGAACAAGCAGGATTCGCTCAGGTTCCTCTTCTCGAACCTGATGCACCGCAATCGCGGCATGGGCCTGAACTTGTTCTCTGCGTACTTCGCGCCGGGAGGCGCGATGTCAGGGGTTGGCGTATTCGTCAACACCTGGTTGTAGTCCGACTTGCACCAGAGTCGGAAGTCTGCCATAGGGGAACCTCGCGAGAGCGAGGTTTTCCCTCTTTAGGTGCGAGACCGAAAAAGGCGAGGTGCAATGCACCGAGCCAGGTCGAGCACTGTGGGGTCATCCCCTTCTTCAATCATTTCGCGCAGCGTAGCGATCTTTACTCACTCATTTTTATGGCCATGAAGGAATTTGGAACAGGGATGAAGATGATGAACGCTGATGAATTCTGGAGATAATTTCAGAAAGAAGAATTCTCACGCAGAGCCGCCAAGGCGCAAAGGGAAGAGGATCACGAAAGCACGAAAGATGGAAATCACGAAAAAGAAAGAAGCCAGAGAGCTAGTCGAAAGAGGGGTGAATTATCTTCACGTTTCTACTTTGCGACTCCGCGCCTTTGCGTGAAAAATCCTTGTTCATACTCTGCGTTCATCATCTTCATCCCTGTTCCAAAATTCTTCTCTTTCCCTTGAGTGATTGAGGAGTCGAGTATGAAACGGTTGATCGTTGTCACGATGTTGCTGGGCAGCGTGTTTGGTATCGGCTGCGCGTCGGCGAACGCAAAGCGCGATGTTCAGCAATTGACAAAGTTCCAGCAATCATTGGCTGTTAGCATCTGGGGCGATGTCAATAAACGAAGATTTATTGAGAACATTGCCGAGCAAGAAACTACAGCACAGCTATTACTGGAGCTGTGGAACACACGAATGATAAGTTCCGACAACATGCGTTTTCTTGCTGGAGCATCAGGAGAAGAAGTCACGGATCAGGAGCTTCGAGCGGGAACATTCTCCCCAGAAATGCATTGCATTTTCTCCGGCCCACGGGATGGAAAAACACTTGTCGAACTTTTTGATGGAACGCGAGAAGGCATTTTGTTTGCGTACAATAAGCATTGGATTGACCAGCATCCCGATGTTGGGATCGTCGTGCTGTTTGCAAAAGAAAAGACGGCGCGCCTGCTCATACCTGCCGCGCTCGAACAAGAATACCAACACCGAACAGGCAAAGCCGTTACTCTCCCTGCCGACCTGAAGCAGGTCTACGGCAAGCCGCCCTTCGAGCATGTCTCGCCGGAATAGACGGAGGAGAATCTTTTGCGTTTGTAGAAAGCGCCGCCGCTCTGTCATTCCGGCTACGTTACTGATTTCAAAAGCGCTTCAACCCGCGCTTTGATCTCATCTCGAATGCGCCGGAACTCGTCATCCGAGAGCAACTTCGGGTCGGGGAGCGACCAATCGATATGCCGCTCCGCTTTTATAAAGGGGCAGGCGTCGCCGCAGCCCATGGTGACGACGGCGGCGTACCCTTGCTGTGGGACTTCGCTGATAGATTTCGACGATTCCTTGCTGATGTCGATGCCCACCTCGGCCATGAACTGAATCGCCCGCGGGTTGACAACGCCTGACGGGCGCGAGCCGGCGCTGTAGATTTCGAAGTGATCTGGAGCCAATGCGCGCGCGAAACCGGCGGCCATCTGGCTGCGGCAGGCATTCTCCACGCACACGAACAGGATTCGGTTCGGATGCTGTCCCATCGGAATCACTTTTCTTGTCATTCCCGCGCAGGCGGGAATCCAGTCTGAAGCAAGATGGATGCCCGCCTCCCGGCTACGCCGAAGCGCTTCGCCGAGGCGAGTCGCGGGCATGACGATTTCTTCATACGATTGGCGCCTCGCGTTTGCCAGCGAAGATGATCCCGTACACAGGAACCGCGATAGCCGCGCCCAATGTCGTAGCGCCCATATAGAGCCAAAGGCCATCCATGTTTCCGCTCACCAGCGCCGGGCCAAGCGTGCGCGCAGGATTCATGGACGCTCCGGTATGCGGTCCTGCCACCAGCGCGAGGAAGGTAACGGCGGAGCCGACAGCGATACCCGCCGTGATGCCCCGCTCCTTCGGCCCGCGTGAAACACACAGCACGATGAACATCAGGATGAATGTGATCGTTGTTTCCAGCGTAAAAGCCTGCCCATCAGGAAGTTGGGGTAGTGTCTCGCCGAGCGTTACGTCGTTGGGAAAGATCGTAGCTACCACGAGGCTTGCGCCGATGGCTCCGGCGATTTGAAAGACGATGTAAGGAAGAACCTCACGCGCCTCAAAGCGCCGCGCGAGGCAAAAAGCGATTGTCACCGCCGGGTTGATGTGCGCACCCGAAACGTCGCCGATGGCGTAAATAATCGCGAGCACCACAAGCCCGAACGCAAGACAAATGCCCGTATGGCTCACCGCGCCGTTGGTGAGCGCGTTCACGGTGATTGCCGCCGTTCCAACGAACACGAGCATGAACGTGCCGAGCATTTCGGCGAGGCAGCGGCTCAGACGTGTGTGAGTGCGGTCCATGGTGTCGGCGATCCTACATGCGTTTGTTAAAGATACCGCAAAGATCAGCGCTCCGCTTCTGTTCGTCACGTGCAAGGTCCGCCTTCATGTCATTCCCGCGAAGGCGGGAATCCAGAGCTGACCTTGGACTTTTCGTAGGTTCTGGATCCCCGTTGCACTCGGCGTAACGCTTCGCTTGCCTCGCGTCGCGGGGATGACGAGAAGCTTATTATCTCAACTTTGCCCGTGACGTATCCGCTTCTCCATTGCGATCGACATGATGCATGAGAAGATTCGCCCGCGAGCCGCAGAAGCGCGGCGGGTTTCACCTTTTGTACGGGAGTATCATGGAACGTTTTCTGCCCATAGGCCTGCTGATCGGCTCGAATATCTTCATGACCTACGCCTGGTACGGTCACCTGAAGGATCTCAAGTCAAAGGGGTTGATCATCGCGATTCTCGTGAGTTGGGGAGTGGCGTTTTTCGAGTATTGCCTACAGGTTCCCGCTAACCGTATCGGCTTCCAGCATTACTCCCTCGTCCAGCTCAAGATCATGCAGGAAATTATTACCATGGTCGTGTTCGCGGCGTTCTGCGTTTTCTACATGGGCGAGACCATAAAACTCGACTATCTTTGGGCGGGATTGTGTCTTATCGGCGCCGCGTACTTTGTCTTTCGCGGCGGCGTTCCGGCCGCGTGATGCCGGTAATTGCTGACATACCAGCATCGTACAGGCTTTAAAGAACGGTATAGAATGACGAATGGCTAAATGCTCATAATACAACCACTTAGCGAGCACTAGACTTGTTGCTCTTGATTGTCGAGTTCCAGTATTAATTCTCCATTCATCAAGCCTTTACACGCTTTCTGTAGATAGCGCGCCCGAAAGACGCGGCGAGCGTTCGTCGCTCAGTGAGAGAAATTGGCACGTGTACAGCCGAAAGGAGCACAATGTTACACGCAATGAAGAAGCCGACGGCGCTGGCGGGAGTTGTTGCCGCCCTCGCGTTCGGCGGTTCTGCGATGGCGCAGGACTTGGTGGCCCGCTGGAATGACGGTTTGAATTTCTTTTCCGAAGACAAGTCCGTCGACATCAAAATTGGCGGCCGTATTCACAACGACTGGGAGTGGGGGAGCGGCGACGACGATCTCGAGGCCGCGACCGGAAACACGTTCCAGGATCAGGTGATCTTCCGCCGCGCGCGCCTCGCGATTGCCGGAAAATTCATGAAGCACTTCGGGTTCAAGGCGCAGTATGACTTTGCGGCCGACGGCACCGCGGACTTCAAAGACGTGTACTTCGACATCAACAAGGTTCCACTGGTCGACCAGGTTCGTGTGGGACAGTTCCTCATACCTTACGGCTTCGAGATTCAGAACAGTTCCAACAACAATACCTTCATTGAGCGTGCTGGACCGGTCAATGCGTTCACCGTCGAACGTCAGACGGGAATGATGTTAACCAAAAGCTTTCTCGAGAAGAAAAGGCTTACGTTCCAGGTTGCCGTGAGCCGCAACACCAACGCCTTTGGCGAAGACTCTGGCGACGGTGAGTACAGCGTCACTGGACGCGTGTTCGGCATGCCCTATTCCTTCGGCGAGGGTGGCGCGGACGGCATCGTTCACGTCGGCGCATCCGTGCAGAGCTTCCACAATGGGAGAGGCGGCGTGGCGTTCGCGGCGCGTCCATCGGTTCGTATGGGGCCAAGTCTGCTCAGCACCGGCGCGCTCAATGGCGGCGGTGGAAACAATGTTGACGACGTGATGAAGTGGGAAGTTGACGCGGCATTCACGTACAAGTCGCTTTGCGTTCAGGGCGAATACCATTCGGTGCAGGTCAACTCCGAAGCGCTCGATGATCCTTCGCTTACTGCGTTTTACGTCTACGCCAGCTATTTCCTTACCGGCGAACAGCGCCCATACAAGGGTGGAGTGTTCGGCTACACCAAGCCGCTGACCAACGTGTATGGCGGCGAGGGTGAAGGCGGTATCGGCGGCTGGGAAGTCGCAGTTCGTTATTCGCAAGGCGATTTCGAGGATGGCGGTGTCGCGGGCGGCGAAGCCAACGACATCACCATCGGCTTGAACTGGTACTGGAACGGGAACTTCCGCATCCTGTGGAACTACGTCATGGCCGATCTCGACGATGTCGGCAAGGCGCAGTACTTCACCATGCGCTTCTCGTTGTTCTTCTAAGAGCCAGATTCATCATAGCGATTTGCCGGGGCTTTCGTGGCATATCGAGCAGGGGCCGGACATCCGGCCCCTGTTGCATGTGCGGCGTCATGTCATACCAACTCCAAAAGAGAAATCGGATCCTATCGTCATTCCGGCGAAAGCCGGAATCCATCTTAACTCTTTGTCTTTTCATGGGTTCTGGATGCCGA
>JABWBM010000248.1 GCA_013360495.1 Planctomycetaceae bacterium | reverse complement strand
TCATCACCACGCCGATCAGTTCGTGAGCCGCGAAGATTCCGCTATCACTAGCGTTGTCGCCCCGGTGAACATAGTACACGCCCTGCCGTGTTTGCCAGCGGGCGAGGACGCGGTGCACCATCACCTTGCCCTGCGAAATGAAGACCGCGATATCGCCGGGCTCAGGATCGCCCTTCTCATATTCGACAATAGATCCGGAAGGGATGGCCGGTTCCATAGATGACGAAACAATCTCAACGCTATTGGCGTACATGGATGAGATGGTATCGCGCGAGAAGCGCCTCGCAAGACAGCTTTATCATATGAACACACGCGCACGCGTGATTTTCCCTACACCTTTGACTCAGAACTGCCGAAGGGAACTCCGGATGGCGTCATCGCCATCGCGCAAAAAGCGAGACGCCATACAAGGGCGCATCGCGCTACGACCGCAACATATATCGAATTGATTGGTCAACGCTGAACTGGAGAGACGCTCATGGGTACGAAGCTGTTTTGGAACATTGCTCGCCGCACAATAGTTGCGGCCATACTCCTCGGTGCGAGCGTCACCTCGCTCGCGGCCGGTCCCGCCACCTTTCCCCATGTTGGGCAGGTAAGCGGCGATTCCGTGCGTCTGCGCGGCGGCCCATCCACCCAGCACAGCACGCTCGAAGTCCTCAAGAAGGGCGACAAGCTCGTGGTCGTGTCGGAGAAGGATGGCTGGTTCGAGGTTCGCCTGCCGCAAAGCTGCCCGTGCTGGATCGCGGAGCAACTCTTGAAGGACAACGGCGACGGCACTGCCAGCGTGACCGGCGACAATGTCAATCTCCGCGCATCCGCCGACACCAAGCAATATCCCATTGGCCAAGTGAACCGTGGCACCGTTAGCCTTGTCCGTGGCGACGACGGCAACACCGTTAAGCAAGGCGGCTATGTGCGTATCGTGCCGCCGGAACAGGCCCGCGCTTGGATCAGCAAGGAGTTTATCGCCGCGACCGACGAACCTGTCGAAACGGTTACCCCGCCCGTGACGACCGCTAGCGGCGACGCGAAGAGCGCCGCAGGAACTCCGAACGACGAGCGCGCGGCGTTTCAGGAACTGGACAAGATTTTCCTCGAGGAACTGGCGAAACCCACCGAAAAGCGCGACTTGACCAAGGCCGCCGAGTTGTATCAGCAATACGCCTCGTTCGCGAAGAACGAGGAGATCCGCAAGAAGGCCCAGCACCGCATCGATCTTTTGAAGCGTACCGACGCCAAGATCCGCGAAGTGATCGAAGCTGCCGAGACCAAGGCCAAGGAAGCGCAGAAGGCTGACGCCGAACGCCAGGCACAGATTGCCGACGTCCTCAACAAGGACGCCAACGCGGAACCCATCGCCTATCTCGCGGTCGGCATCGTGAAGAGCCATGGCCGCGACGCCAAGACTCCCGCCAGCCATATGATCGTGGACGATACCGGCGACGTGCTTTACTACGTGCGCTGGGAGAAGGGCAACCTCGACCTGGTGCTCGACAAGCGCGTGGGATTCACCGGTGAAACGAAGAACTACGAGGACTGGGACAAGCCCGTGATCGTGATCGACCGCTGTGAGGAGATCGCCATGGCAGAAGCAAGCGTATCTCGCTAGCCGCACCCCGACGTGCGTTTTCGATAGATGCAGGCGTCCGCAAGGGCGCCTGTATCATTTAAGAAGTGTGTAACAGAAATGATGCAAGCACTGTTTCGTATCCAAAGTGAAGCACTTCTTGGCTGCCCAACGAATACCATTTCACGCACGACGAATAGAATAATC
The DNA here is from genome assembly GCA_013360495.1 of Planctomycetaceae bacterium. Lineage (GTDB taxonomy): Bacteria > Planctomycetota > UBA8742 > UBA2392 > JABWBM01 > JABWBM01. Next base: position 1,435 of record JABWBM010000248.1, on the reverse strand, counting down.
TTGGCGCTCTCCTTGTGGGGAGCCAAGAAACTTCGTTACCACTTTGATGCGTAAGCAAGTAACCAGCAAATGGTTGCGTGTTACGTGGGGGTAGCGACTTGTCCGCGCAGAAGAACTCCTGCGGTGGAACATTCGACGATGAACCGGCGTAACACCATTCATTGTAGCCAGTTACGATAACGCAACCCATCGTTCCATACCGTTCTCAGCGTCGCAATCTCGATTGGCATAAGGGTTGCAATCCGCGAAGAACTCCCGGCTACTCTTACGGTGGAGAAACGTATGCACTTCCGTAGATTCTGCGTTTCCTGTGGGTGTCTCGTTGGACTCGTCTCAATCGTGATGACACTGGCGTCGTGCGGCTCAGGTGTTCCTGCGGTTCCTTTCCTTGGGCCGTCGCTGCCACCTCCACCGGGAAGCGGTGGCACAGGGTCGCAAAGTTCGGAAAGCAGCGTCGTCCTGTCTGCGGGTCTCTCGATGTTGCAGGTCGCGGACATCGACACGCTTTCCACCGAACCTGTGCTCAGCGACTCCGTGATCGAACCTTTCGACGCCGTGTATGAGCTTGAGACCGCTGCCGGCGAAGAATTCTCCTTTACCATCACTGCCCGTGTGCCGGGTAATACCGGCGTGCTGCGGCTTGAGGTGCATCACCTTGCCGCCGGGGATGATCCGATTTTCACGGGTGTTCAGAGCTTTGCCACCGAGGGCGTCAATGTTAGCGCCGCCGGACTCGTCTCCATGAACAGCTTTCTGCTGGTCACCGGCGACGGATTTTCGCAGATCACGATCGACGGGGCTGTCACGCGGGATCAAATTTTCAGCATTGAGGTTCCGAATAGTTCCATGACTGATGAAGACGACCGCAGCATCGGCATCCGCCTGACCGTTGGCGAAGCGACGGTGATCAATCAGGCCGAACAGTCCGCAACCGTGACGGCTGACGCGGAGTTTTCGAAGCTTGTTTATTCGAGCGACTCTTACCAGTTCGGCTTGCCGACCATCGCGGTATCCGGCGACCGATACAGTTTCGCGGCCTATGATGGCGACGGAGCGGACGCATACAATTGGAGCCAGCGCAAGCGCGTGTGGTTCCAGTACGATCAAGCAAGCGATTCGCTTACAGGCGGCGAGGATCAGGCTGTCTATTCCTATGGCAGCAGCTGGCGCGATCAGGAGATTGCGGCGCTGAACAATGTGCTGTGCATCGCCTCAATCAATGAAATTGGAACCGTCACCGTCGATATCAGTCTCGATCGCGGCGCGAGCTTCTCCCTGAGTGAGTCTTTTAGCGGGAATGCGGACCTTTGGGGGGCCCGTCTGGTGCAAATTGCCATCTCGCCGGCCTACACCATTGGCATCGCCTATTGGCGCACCGTTGGAAACTGGGAAGATTGGGACAACATCGAGAGCGAACTGGTGTTTATGGAAGCGG
>JABWBM010000247.1 GCA_013360495.1 Planctomycetaceae bacterium | reverse complement strand
GGAGCGGGGTGGTTCGATTAATTCACAGTATATTTTCGTAAAAGGGGGGCAGTGGGGGGGGGAAGGGGTCAGGGGTCGGGGAAGACGAAGACAAACACGATGATCCGGCAACGTTGCAAAATAAAATCGAAAAGTTCCCGACAACCGGCGTGGGGGCGTATCTTTCTTCCTGACCCCTGCCCCCTGACCCCTTCTTCATCAATGCGCCAAATCATCTCTATGCGTGATGGTGAGCACTTCGTCGATGGTGGTGAGTCCTGCCAGTACCTTGCGCATACCGTCGATCTGGAGCGTTGACATACCGTTTTCGATGGCGGCGTTGCGCAGCCGGAGAGAGTCAGCGTTTTCGAAGACCAATTCGCGCATGGCGAGGTTCATCTCGAGCAGTTCAAAGACGGCCATGCGGCCGCGATAGCCGGCGCCGCTGCATTTCGCGCAACCGACAGGTTCATAGAAAGTCTTGCCCTTGACTTGTTCGGGGCGGAAGCCGACGGATTTCAGCTCGGCTTCGGTGGGGACGTAGGCTCGTTTGCAGTGGGGGCAGAGGCGGCGGATCAGACGTTGAGCGAGGATCCCTTGAATGGCCGAGGCGACGAGCAAAGGTTTTGCGCCCATGTTGATCAGACGCGTGAGCGAGCTTGGGGCGTCGTTAGTGTGGAGTGTCGAGAATACGAGGTGACCGGTGAGGGAAGCCTCAATGGCGACGCCAGCCGTTTCCTCGTCGCGGATTTCGCCGACGAGAATGATATTAGGAGCTTGACGCAGCATGGCGCGCAGAATTTTGGCGAAGGAGAGGCCGATGTCCTCGCGCACTTGGCACTGATTGATGCCCGACATGTTGTATTCGACGGGATCCTCGGCGGTGATCAGCTTGACGTCTGGGCGATTAAGCGAGAGGAGTGCCGCGTAGAGTGTGGTGGTCTTTCCTGAACCGGTGGGGCCGGTGACGAGAAAGATGCCTGTGGGCCGCTGGATCATGCGCTGGAAGCGCTCGAAGTCCGACGCGTGCATGCCGAGCGTGTCGAGGCTGACAATGTTTTCCGCTTTGTCGAGGATACGCATCACCACCGACTCGCCGTAGAAGCAGGGGAGCGACGATACGCGCAGGTCGATGTCGCGGCCCTCGATCTTTGCCTTGATGCGGCCGTCTTGCGGCAGGCGTTTGTCGGTGATGTCGAGGCCCGCGAGAATCTTAATGCGCGAGATGACGGAGCCTTGCAGGCGTTTGGGCGGACATTCCATCTCGCGGCACTCACCGTCGATGCGATAGCGGATGCGCAGCTTGTCTTCCATCGGCTCAACGTGGATATCCGAGGCGCGGCGCTTGACCGCGTCAGAGAGGATGGTTTGCACGAGCTGGGCCACGACGCCTTCCTCGTCCTCATCGCCATCAACCTTCATATCCGCGAGGGAAACGGCGTTTTGTTTTGCAGCAGCCGCGGCGAGCGCAGCCGCAGAAAAATCTTCGATGCCGTAGACATTCTTTACGAGGTCACCCAATGCTTTCTCAGGCGCGATGCAGTAGTTGACCTCGCAGCCAAAGATGAAGCGCAGATTGTCGAGTGTGAAGAACTCCATGATGTCGGGGGAAGCGACAGTGAGCGTGTTGCCTTTGTGCAGCACCGGAACAACGCGATGCTCCTTGACTTGTTCGGGCGTGACGAGGGCAAGGATATCGGGAACGACTTTGGCGAGGTTGGCGGCGTCGAGGAATGGGACGCCACGCTGTTTGGCAAGGGCGCGGGCGATGTGCACGTCGGTGCAGTGGCCCATAGTGACGAGAATGTGGCCGAGCTTTTGGCCGGGATTGTCACGCTGGAATTCGAGAGCTTCCTTGACCTGATCGACGTTCGCATATTTGAGCGCGACGAGGATCTTGCCGAGCTTGTGTTTGGTGACCGGTTCCTGTGCCATGGTGTTATGCTTTTACGCCGTGATGCCCGGGGAGACTCATTCGAGCAACATCAGCTTATTGTTGCGCTTTCGGGGGAGGGTGTCAATCACGGGAGTTTGATAACAGCGAGTTTGGTTGATTCATGGCCGCAATTCATAGATTGCCGTCCAATCGCCGTTGCTCGCATAGGTGACAACTCCGAGCACAAGCCCGACCCGCGCGAACGATTCGGTCGGGGGCTTGCCGTCGGAATAGAGGTGCTCCCCTCCCGGAATCTGGCCAAAGCTGTTGGAAAAGAGTACGTGAGAGAACTCGTTGTCTTTCATATAGCGGACGAGCGTGGCCGCATCTGGGATCATCCGCCAGTCGACGCCATTAAAAATCTTGCCGCCACTGTAGGCGGGGCCATCGACGTAGAGCTTTGGCGCGATTCCAAGGAGCATGGAGTCATGAGGGGTTCGGCGGCTGTTGTAGGTTGCGACCGCTTCATAGGGAAGCCAGTGGTGCTTGAGCCATTCGACCCGGCCATTGTCCGAGAACAAGGCTTCGATTTTGCGAACGCTGCGGCCAGCCGAAAGACCAGCGAAGACAGACGCAACGCCAACGGCGGCTATGAGGAAAATGTGCAGTGACGATATACGAACCTTGCGCCAGAGAAGAAAAACGAAACATGCGCCAGCACCGCCGGCAAAGAGTACGAGTTCGATCGTTCGAAACTCCGGGCCGGACCGTTGCCCGATTGCAATGAAGGCCAAAGCCGCGACGATGGCGCAGACGGCGTACCATTTCCGCCATTGTTCGAGAATCATGCACAGGAGGACGCTCGCGCCGATATGCACCACCACAAGATAGCGGCCAATGACGGCGACAGGTTCGAGCGTATTCACTGCGATGAGCGTGAATGTTGCCAAAGCAACGGCGCAGCAGCCGAGCTTCAACCCGCGGGAGATATTTTTCCACCCCACTACCGCGACGCCAAAGAGCAACGGAACGACCGGAACCCGAGTGAGGCAGGCATTCAAGATTTCCACGGCGCCCGACCAGCTCGGCCTTGTAATCCATGGAGGAAGGTCTGTGGCCAAGGTGTTTGGCGGCGTGTCAGACATCCACTCGACGCCGACGATCCATACAAGGGGGATCGCGATCACCAGTGTGGCAGGAATGATGAGCATTCGTATCCGGGATAAGGCCGGGATCTCGCGGGGGAAAAGCCAAAGAAGCAACGGAGCGGCTGCCCCCAAAGCGACACCTGCCGTGACCTTGATGGCTGTGGCGATGCCAGCGACGACGCCCGCAACGAGGAGCAATTTCCACTCATGCTTT
>JABWBM010000066.1 GCA_013360495.1 Planctomycetaceae bacterium | reverse complement strand
GTAAAGAGATACAAGTCCCTCAAGACTGACGCCATTGGTACGTGCTTCCCCCCCGTGCCGCCCTGTGTTCCCCGTGGTGAAAATCATAAAGCCTTTTGTGCGAAGGATTGACCCATGATCATCACCATGCAAGCAACCGCGACGCTCGTTGAAATCACCGGCGTCATCCGTGACATCGAAGAACGCGGCGCGCGCGCGTCCGTCTCCAAGGCCGGCGACCGCACCATCATCGGCATCGTCGACCCCAAGGGCGGTATGCACGTCGACACCTTGCGCGCGCTGCCCGGCGTCGAGGACGCACAAGACCTCAAGCAACCCTTCCGGCGCGTGAGCCGCGAATTCCACCCGGTGAGCACAGAAATCAAAGCCGGTGGCAGCGTGATCGGCGACGGCGGCTTTCAGGTCATCGCCGGTCCCTGCGCCGTCGAGAGCGAGGAGCAGATTCACGATGTCGCCCGCGAAGCCGCTCACCATGGCGCGACGCTCTTGCGCGGCGGCGTCTACAAACCACGCAGTTCCCCCTATGCGTTTCAAGGATTAGGTGAACAGGGTCTGCGCTTTCTCGCCTCAGCGGCACGCGAGAACGGACTTGCCAGCGTGAGCGAAGTGATGAGCGTGCGCCAGATCGACGAGATGGTGAAGTATGTCGATGTGCTCCAGATCGGCGCGCGCAACATGCAGAACTTCGACCTGCTGCGCGAAGTGGGTGCCACCAGCAAACCCGTGGTGCTCAAGCGAGGCTTGAGCGCCACCATTGAGGAACTTCTGCTCGCTGCCGAATACATATCGGACGCAGGTAATCCCAACATCATCCTGTGCGAGCGTGGCATCCGCACCTATGAGCGCATGACGCGCAACACGCTTGACATTGCGGCCGTTCCACTCTTGAAACAGCTTTCGCACCTGCCGGTGCTTGTGGACCCGAGCCATGCAGCAGGGCGGCGCGACTTGGTGAAGCCGCTGGCACTGGCATCGCTCGCTGCAGGCGCCGATGGCGTGATGATCGAGATTCATCCGAACCCAGACTGCGCCCTTTCCGACGGCCCGCAAAGCCTGACCTATCCGCAATACGCCGGGCTGATGGATGAACTCTCTCGTGTGGCAGGAGCATTGGGGAAATGCTTTGGAGCAGGTCAAAAAGATCATCGTCGGGCAGCGGTCGTAACCACCTGACAACGCGTTAGCCGCGCAGCTTCTTTGCCGCAGCCGCAAGCGTAGCAAGCTTCTTCGATGCGATCTCGGCGCTTGCCACAGGCCGGTCGGAGAATGTTCCGAAGCCACAGTCGGGATTGAGCAGAATGTTGTCCGCGCCAAGAATGCCGGCGGCAAAGCGCGCCCGCGACACGATCCAGTCAACGTCCTCCATCGCATCCGTGCGCGGGTTAACGGTTCCAAAGCCGAGCTTCGTGCCGGGACGCAACTCCCCCACCGCTTCTAAACGCCCAGCGCGAGGTGTCGCATACTCGAGTGAGAACATCCCGACGTTCATGCGTTTCAAGTGCGGCATCAGGTCTTCGTAGCCACCACTGAGCAGGACATCTTCCTCCCTGCTCCAATTGCCGCGGCAGATGTGGACACCGATAAGCGGGCCGGATACTCCATCGACGACGCGATTGATCAGCTCCACCGCGTATTTCAGCTCGCCCTCCGGGCTTGCCTTCGCCGCCAGAACCCCTCACATGAAGGTGTGGGTTTTCGACTTTCCGGCGAAGACGATTTCCGTGAGCACCGGCTCGTCGAACTGCACCACCTCGACGCCCGCAGCCGCCAGCGCCTTGAGTTCGTCATGCAGGATCGTCACGAAGTCGTCTGACATCTGCTCGCGTGTAGCGTAGGCGCTGGATGTCAGGGAATGCACGTATGTCGAGCGGCTCAAGAGATAGGGACCTGGCAACGTGACCTTCACCGGCTTCTTTGTGTGTTCGCGCAGGAAGCGGTAATCGTCCATCGCGAGCGAGCGACGCGGCGCGATCTTCCCCGTCACCACCGGGTTTTTGATGGCAAAGGCAGGGACATCAAGAGCGTTGAGCATTGCTTCGAAAGCTGACTTGTCGTCGACGTGATCGAGTAACTCCGCCATGCTCATCAGTTTCACGCCATCGAGCCGGTCGGCAACGTAGCTGAAAAAGTTATCCCGGCGCTGCTCGCCGTCCACGACGATGTCGGCGCCCGCCTGCTCCTGCGCTTCGATCGCCATGAGCGTCGCGCGGTCTTCAAGTTCTGGGAGGTCTTTCTGCTTCTTCTTGGTGGCGCGTAGCAGCCAATCGGGGCGCGGCCAGCTTCCGATGCTCGTCACGGGAAATTTCGGCCACTTGGGCATTACGGCACCCGCTTAAGGTCAATGTTCAGTTTCACGTGCGGCGCTAACGTCTGAGCCAGCGGCGAGCGGCGCAGCGTGTCCTGCCAGATGCGTTCGATCTCGTCATTCGATGCTCCCTTGTCACTATCGGCATCGACATAGACTTTACCATCAATAGTTTCGATGCCGGGGTTGCCGTCGTCCTCGATGCCAAGAAACACCAGTACGTTACCGACCCTGGCCGAGAGACTGATTTCAAGGTTGTAGACTTCGATGCCTGCGCGCGAGAGCCTCCACTGAAAGCCGGCGCTCAGATCGCCTCCCAGCGCGCCGAGCAGGTGCTCGATGGCGCCGGGAACTTCATCCTCAGTATTGAAGCTCGCGGGTTGGCCGACCTCAAAGGCGTGGTTACGGGCGAACACCTTGCTCACCATGCCTTGCTGCCACTTGATGCGCGCGCGCCAGACGTAGTCTTTCGCCTGTTGCAAATCCACGGACAGCGCACTATCCGCGTCCTGTTTCTTGCGCACGAAATAGTGCGTGTACTTGTTTGGCGCGGGAGATTCGCTCACCAACGTATGCCCGACCATGCGGCACCACGCGGGCAGATCTTCCTTCACACTGATCTCGCGGCTGCGGATTTCCAACACGCCGCCCGCAGGGATCGGTGTCATGGCGTTGCGAATCATGAGCAGCAGGCCAGAGCCGCAATCGAGGTCGCCGCCGTCGATGGTGGCATCCGCTTGGGGGAGGCTATTCTTGGCCGTATCGTTCATTCTCAGCTTCAAGATTTTCACCGCAAAGACGCAGAGAGCGCAAAGGCAGAGCAAAGCCATTCAAATACGAAGAGAAGAACAAAAATAAACACGAATATAAGGGCATCACGAAATCGAGAAAGCGCGAAAATGAAATCTTGTTTCGTGATTTTGCTCTTTCGCGTTTTTTGTGGTCGCCTTTCTTATCCGCGTTCATTCGCGTTTATCCGCGGCTAAAATCTTACTTCCTTTGCGTTCTCTGCGTCTTTGCGGTGAATCATTATTAATATGAGATCCCTGGGCAGCCGCTGCCCTGGAATTCGACGAGCTTGGCGCCGCCGACGATCACCGCGCCGTCGACGAGGTTGTTTTCGTTTAATGCCCGTTTTTTGAAGCACGGCGAGCAGACGTAAATCTTTCCGCCGGCTTTGGCGAAGTTCGCCATCAGCTCTTTGAGTGGCGAGAAACCTTCCTCGTGGATGCTGTCGGCAAAGCCCTTTTGGCTCAAGCGCACGGCTTCGATGCTCAGGAAGACCACGGTTTCCTTGTCCGACGCGACGGCGGCGTTGGCGACGACAAAGGCGACGGTCGCCTTATCGGTGTTGTCCTTGGCGTGAGTCAGAGTCACCACATATTTTCCTGGCATGATTATCCCTTTCTTATTTCGTAGCGTCACGCGCCCTCGCGTGACGATCTATCCTTTGATTTGTCCGTCATGCGAGGGCGCATGACGCTACTTCCGTTTGATCCAATAGTTTGGATGTTGTTTGTGTGTCAACGAATGTCCAGTCAACCCGCACCACGCGGGAATGTCTTCGGGTGCGCCCGGGTCTGTGGCGCGAAGTTTCAGCACCTTCCCGGCGGCCATATCCTTGAGCCGCAGCCGCAACTCAAGCACGAGATCCCCGCAGCCCATGTCGCCTGCATCCCATTCGGCGTCGTGCTTCGGCGTACCGTCACTCATTGCCTGCTCCATTGGCCAGAGGCTCCTAGGCCGCTCCACACTGCCTGTTCCTTCAATGTCCCCGGCCCGCAGCCAAGCAGCGTTGAGGCAGGGCCGCCCCGCGATGTGCTGGCGTACATGATCGAGGAAGGCCCCGTATGGCCGCTCAAGGCCGGATGCGATGCACTTGACGCACAGCGCCCCGGCCTTGAAACCCATGGCGACCGCGATCACCACCTGATGGGCGCAGAGCGTTGCCCCGCACTCCCGGCACGGTGACCCGCGCAGCCGCGCAATGTCGCCGAGGAGCACGTCGAGCTTTTGCCTGTCCTCGCTGCTCAGGTGGTCATCCACGAAATACTCCTATTTCACCCCCTTATACGTGAATTTGCGCGTGAAATCAGCAGCTGCCAGAGGTTTGCCGTCGATCTCCACATAGCCGCGTGGATTCCAGAGCAAAGGAGCGCCAGCTTGTGGCGGGTTCATCGTCAAGTCGCGGCCCCAGTGCCACGACAGGCGGCGGTTTTCAAGGTTGCCGAAGTAGTAGTTGACCATGTTGGCGTCCGGACCGTCATAGCCCGTGGCGGTGGTCAGGACAGCGCGCGGCTTGCTGTTGTCATTGGCCTTGAAGTCAGCGGTGTAGACGTCAGCGACCGCAACATCGAGCGGGATCCAGCCGATGTTCGGGGCGTGGAACTCGATCCAGCAGTGGTAGCTCGCATCCGTATCCTTGCCGTCGAGCGGCGTCTTGAAGAATCCACCGTACACCTCGCGGGTGGGGATGCCTGCTGCGCGGGAAACGGCCGCATACAGGGAATGGAAGTCCGTGCAGTTGCCGCACTTGGTTTCGAAGGTTTTGACGCTGCTCCCGGTGCCGGTAGCCTGCATCTTCTTTTCCTTGTCCGGCATCGGGTCCTTGATGTGGTATTCGACGTAGCCAAGAATCGCGTCATAGATTTTGCGTGAGGCAAGGATCGGATTCTTTTCGTTGCCGACAGCGTCCTTGGCCATTTTCCTCGCGTTATCGTCGATGATACTCTGCGACGAACCCTTGAGGTGCTCCGCCAACTCCTTGATCTCATCGTTGGTGTGCGGGCGAGTCTTCGAAGGGTCGAGGTCCGAGCGCACTTCCGCGCGGGAAAGAGTGAACGTCGTCGTCACGTCGAATGAACCGGCCTTGGGGTTCGTCGCTTCGACGTAGAGGAAGTTGTTGCCGTCCTTGTCGTGAACGACTTTCGCGGGATACGGCGACACGACGTTCCAGTTCGACATTTCCTGAGATGGGTCGTCCTCGTCCGGCATGGGGAGCCATGCCTGCACCTTCTTTGCCCCCTCCGGCACCTTAATCGAGAATGCGTGGGTGGCGTTGAACGTGGCAGTATTACCGGTGATCATCACGCCCGGACTATCGGGCATGGTCGATGTCGAAGCGCACGACGCGAGCACGAGGCCAGCGCCAATGCAAACAGAAGCGCAATTCAATTTCATCGTCTTTCTCCTGATACTGGTTGGGTGATCTCAATACGTCCACAATCCTCGCAGGCTTTACGGAACACGCGGGTTTGTCCGGCGTGTCCCTGCCTCACGGGCAAGACGCGGGCGCGCGTTGAACATCAGGAGAGCGGCGCGGTAAAGCAGTGGCGAGAGATTACCGGAGCGCTTCGCACGACGTGGCAACGCCACCTCGCATCAAGCGCCCTCAGCCGAAGGGCAGTGAAAAAAGTCGCTGGGAAAGCAAGCTCATCATAGGGCGAACAATTCCAGTACGTAATGTCCTAACTACTACGATTGAGGCGCGATCAAACGCCGGCTACTTTTTCTTGCCCTTCCCCTTGGCAGCGGATTTTTTCGCAGTCTTTTTCGCAGCGGGTTTGGCCTTGCCCGATTGTTTTGGCGCGCCGAAGGATTTGCTGGTCTTCTTGAGCAACACGTTGAGTAAGGTCGTCCCCATATCCGCCGGCGACATGGCAACGGTCACGCCGTTGCTGCGCAGGCAGTCGATCTTTTCCTTCGCCGTCCCCTTGCCGCCGGAGATGATGGCGCCAGCATGGCCCATGCGCTTACCCTTGGGCGCTGTCTGGCCGCCAATGAACGCGACGACCGGCTTCGAGACGTTGCGCTTAATGAATGCCGCGGCCTCTTCCTCGGCGCTACCGCCGATCTCGCCGATCATGATGATGGCGTGGGTGTCCTTGTCGGCTTCAAAGGCCGCAAGGCAGTCAATGAAGTTCGTACCGTTGACCGGGTCGCCGCCGATGCCGACGCAGGTGGACTGGCCAAGCCCGCGCTGGGTCACCTGATGTACGGCTTCGTACGTAAGCGTTCCCGAACGGCTGACAATGCCGACGTGACCGGGCCGATGGATGTGACCGGGCATGATGCCAATCTTGGCGACACCGGGTGTGATCACGCCGGGACAGTTCGGACCAACGAGACGCGTATTCGGATAGTCGCGCTTGAGCGCGGCCTTCACCCGCACCATGTCCATGGCGGGAATGCCCTCGGTAATACAGATGACGAGGCGGCAACCGGCGCCAGCGGCTTCGAGAATCGCGTCGGCTGCGAACGGAGGCGGCACGAAGATCATGGCTGTGTTGGCGTCTTCTTTCTTAACCGTTTCGCGCACCGTGTCGTAGATGGGGATGGAGACGGCCTTGCCTTTGTCGTCTTTGAGCGGATCGCCTTCGGGTGTGGTCTTCATCGAAGACCCGCCCTTGCCGGGTGTGACACCCGCGACAACTTTCGTTCCATATTCCGTACAACGGGCGGTATGGAACGCGCCATGCTTTCCGGTAATTCCCTGGGTCACGACGCGGGTGGTCTTGTCGACAAAGATCGCCATTGCCAATCCTTTCTGGCGGTATCACGCCTTGCGCGTGACTCGCGTTGTCTGCTTCTTGGTCACCTTCTTCGTGCGCGTGCTGCCGCGGCTTTGAATGGGTTCGGCGGCCAACTTTGGTTTGGCGCGCTTGCTCACGCGACCCATGCGTTCGGCGCGAGGCATGACCGGCTCCTTCGGCCCCTTCTTGCCGTTGTTCTCGGGCATCAAGCCGAGGGTAACGGCAAAGGCTGTCTTGTCTTCGTCAGCGGGCGGCGCTTCCCCCATCTTCTCGAAGTACTTTGCAAAACTTCCCGGGGATTTCTCGTAGCGAGCGATGGCCAACGCTGCGAAACGCTCCTGTTCCTCGGACTTGCCAAGGCATGCGCGCAAGTCGTTCAGAGCCTCGACGGGCGAAAGACCTTCGGCAACGAGATTGAGGGACAGCCCGACGGCCCAAACGGCGCGGGCGTGCAGCCGGGCCGGATTCTCCCAAACGACATTGAAAATACGGTCCGAATTCTTCGCTTGCACGATTTTGAGCGGGAGGCTTGTGGTTTCATTCAAGAGGCGCTCGCCATCGACAAATCCCGAGATTGTGGCGTGCGATGGCAGCCCTTCCTCGCGCGGGACTGGCGTTTCCGGATTTTCTGGCTGTTCCACAACTTCGACTTTGACGCACTTGGTTTCGTCGAGGCGCTCAAATTCGAAGTTCACGATATTGTGCTGCTCGAATACGTCCTTGAGACAGAGTTGAAGCTGACGCGTCATGCTGTTGGCGTGCTTGACACCGGCGCGGGAGAAAACCGCGATCAGTTCGCGCGCTTCACTGATACGCACTTCGTTCCAGTCGACGAAGTTCGTACGGAGTTCGCGCAGCACGCGCCCGAGCGCTGTCTGGCTCGTGTTATCCATCAGCACCGGCATCATCAGCCGGGTGACAGCGGATCGGGTGTCGCGCGCGAGAGCCGAGCCAGCCTGCTTCTCAAGCTTCGAAAGCGCGGCTTTTCCCTGAGCGAGAGACGCCTGTTTTGCCACGAGGTTCTCCATCCGGACCAATTAAGGGCGTTCGGGCAAGGGTTGTGCCTTGTTCGGGGGCGCGATGCAACGGGAAAAATGATACTGGTGGCTCGCGCCACCTTTATCTGGGGGGGCTGGTTTGTCCGAATCCTCCGGCGCTCGCCGCTCAGTCCACTGGACTTCGCGGGGTCGCGAGTAAACCAACCCCGAAAGATAGCTGTCACTGACCACTAAAAGGGTCAGCTTCCGGCTTTTGGTTCGGCAGCGGGCTTTGAGGAACCCGTAACGTCGATCACAGGCGACGCCGGAGCCTGGTGCTGAACTTGCTGGGGCTGGGACGGCAGGCTTGCGGCCGCGTCGGAATCGTCCTTGACGCCCTTGATACCCTTCTTGAATTCGACCACAGACTGGCCGAGGCTACGGGCGATACCGGGAAGTTTTCGGCCAAAAAGCAGCAACCCAAGGACCACCAGTACGATCCACTCGTGCCCGTTCAACCATCCGAATAAGCCGAGATAATTCATAGGTATGCCTTTCGGGAATCCATTCTTCGAGGATACCCATCATGTCTCAATTATGGAAGAGGACAACCGCCAGCCTTCACGAGCCCGGAGTGTTCGCAGTGTTCCTTGCGTAGCGAATCACAAACCAGAGGATCGCCAGCCCCGGTAGCAGGAGCAAGCCCCACACGTAAGGTGGCACAACCTGGCGCTTGTCTGGTTGCATGGACGGACGAACCACGAGCTTGAACTGCTTTGCTACCTTCGTTCCAGCAGCGTCAGTCACCGTGATGGTAAAACGGTGAGGCTCAGCACCGCTCGGCTCCGTCGCGGCGCCAGAGAAAAGACCCGTTTCGACCCACAGTTTCGTACCTGTCGGCGGAAGCCCGCCGAACGTCCCCCACGTATATGGTGGAACACCCCCCTGCGCTTTGAACGTGACGATTTCCTCATGGGGAACGGTGGCAACGATGATGGGAAGTTCATCGTGCGTGGTAATCATGAGCGGCGAAGAACCGCTTTGCGCGAATAAGAAGGACGCGCATATTATCGTCATTCCCGCGAAGGCGGGAATCCAGGCCAAACGAAATATTTTTCGTACTACTGAGTTCCCGCTGCATTCGGCGTAACGCTTCGCTTGCCTCATGTCGCGGGAATGACATTGTGTAGAGCGGTACATTCTCATGCTGTCGGCTTCTTGTTCACCACCACCAGCTTCTTCTCGGTGTAATCGTGGAGCGAATACTTCACGCCCTCGCGGCCAAGACCAGAATCCTTGATGCCGCCATAAGGCATGTGGTCGATGCGGAAGGTAGGGTACTCGTTGATCATCACGCCCGCCACCTCGCACTCGTCCACCGCCTTATCCATGAACGCGATAGAGTCGGTGAACACTGCCGTCTGCAGTCCGAAGGGCGTGGCGTTGGACATGGCGAAGACGTTGTCCTTGTCGGTGTATTTCCAGAGCGATACCACCGGGCCGAAGACTTCCTCGCAGGCGACCTTCATCGTCGGCTTGACGTTCGTCAGCACCGTCGGATCGATCAGGCGCTCCTTGCGCTTGCCACCAGAGAGAACCTTCGCGCCGCCATCGGTGGCTTCCTTGATCCATGATTCGATGCGGTTGGCGCCGAGGTCGTCCACCACCGGGCCCATGATGGCCTTCGGGTTCGACGGGTCGCCCCACGGCATCTTCTTTACCGCTTCGACAAAGCGCTTCTCAAACTCACCATAAATCTTTTCGTGGATGAAGATGCGCTGCGTCGAGATGCATACCTGCCCGGCAGCTGCGAACGAACCGACCACGAGGCGATTCACGCACCAGTCAAGATCGCGAACATCGTGATGGACGATGGCTGCGGAGGAGTTACCAAGCTCAAGAATCACGGGCTTCTTGCCCGCGATGGACTTCAAGTACCAACCCACCTTGGGACTGCCGGTAAATGTCAGCAGTTTGTAGCGATCGTCTCGTACACCCGCTTCTGCCACCTGAGGCGTGCAGTCGAACACGTTCAATTCGCCGTCAATGCAGCCCGCCTCCATCATGATTTCCGCCACGATGCGCGGCGTGTTCGGCGTCTGGGGCGGAATCTTTACCGACAGCGTGCAGCCGGCGGCCAATGAAGGACAAATCTTGTGCATCAGCAGATTGATCGGGAAGTTAAAGGGAGAGATGCCGAATACTGGCCCGATGGGTTCATAGCGATAATAGGCGTAGCGATTTTCTGTCGCGGGCATGAGATCGAGCGGGATGTATTCGCCGTTGAGGCGCTTGGCTTCCTCGGCAGCGTTGATCAGCGTGAAGATGCCGCGTTCGGTTTCGATGTCGTTGAACATGCGCGGGCGGCCGAATTCCGCTGTCATGGTCTCGACCAATTCCTCTTTGCGGCGCTTCATAATTTCCGCGCCGCGCGCAAGCACTTCCGCGCGCTTCCATGCCGGGCGCTTGCGGGTGTGCTCGAAGGCGTTGACGGCAGCGACGGCTGCGTCCTCAACGTCCTTCGGCGAGGCGAGCGCCGACTGGTCAATCACCTTGCCGGTGAAGGGGTTGATGTTGGGGGCGGTTTCCTTGCCCTCACGCCACTGGCCATTGATCAGGTTTTTCATCGCTGCTTCCTTGAGAAAGATTCACCACAGAGACACAGAGGACACGGAGGGAAGACACCTATAGAATCTTGCGTCTGATTCCATCCTTGAGCAATGGAACGTTGAAATTAATGAGCAAGCCGACTTTCCAACCGCCAAGTTTCAGATACGTCAGCAATTGAGCTTCATGAATGGGTTCGATTGCCTCGACGGTTTTAACCTCGACAACAACGGCGCCCGCAACAAGCACATCAAGCCTGTACCCGCAATTAAGCTTTACGCCCTTGTATTCCACCGGCAGAACATATTGTCTTTCGAACATAATCTTTCGCAGATGCAATTCATGGCAAAGACATTCTTCATACGCCGATTCAAGCAATCCAGGTCCCAATGATCGATGCACCTCGATTGCGGCACCGATGACTTGTTCTGTCAGGGAATTGATTTCCATCTCCGTGTCCTCTGTGCCTCTGTGGTAAATCTTCCCTATTGCTTCTTCCGCAGTTCCGTCGCGTGGCGCGAGATCATCATCGTGTTCTTCGCTTGCTCCGTGTATTCGCGCAGTTCAGCCGTGAGCTTGATGTTCTCGCTGTAATCCACCGGGCAATCGATCACCACCGGCTTGTTGAGACTAAAAGCCTTTTCCAGTGCTGGTTTGAGGTCTTTCGCCGACTCGACGCCGATACCCACCGCGCCGAAGGCTTCGGCCAGTTTCACAAAATTCGGGTTGGTAAAGGTGACGTGGCTCGGGCGGCCATATTTGTTCATCTGCTTCCACTTGATCAGGCCATACTCGCCGTCGCGCCAGATCATCACCACGATCGGGATGTTCTCGCGCACGGCCGTCTCGATCTCCTGCACGTTCATCATGAAACCCGCGTCGCCGGAGATGGCGAGACACTTGCGGTCAGGGTAGACGAGCTTTGCGGCCATCACGCCGGGAACCGCGATGCCCATGGAGGCGAAACCGTTGGAGATGATGTTGGTGTTGGGCTCGAGGCAGGGGTACTGGCGCGCGATCCACATCTTGTGCGCGCCGACGTCGCTGATCAGGATATCGCTCGGGCCTAAAACCTTGCGCACGTCGGAGAGAATCTTCTGCGGCTTGATCGGGAAGCCGCTGTCGTCCTCATGACGGGAAATCTCGGTCAGGATGTTTTCGCGGATGGCGTCCATACGCGCCACGTCATCGCGAGGTGTGAGCATTTCGGCGAGTCGCTCCAGACTCGAAGATATGTCGCCGATGACTTCCTGCTTCACCGGGTAGTGCTTGTCGACTTCGGATGCTGTGCGGGCGATATGTACAACCTTGGTCTTGCGCGTCGGGTTCCAGAGGTAAGGGTGATACTCCACCATGTCCACGCCGACAGTAATGACGACGTCCGCTACGTCAAAGGCGGAACTCACGAAGTCGTGGGCCTGCAAGCCGATGGTCAGCAGCGAATGCTTGTCCTTGTATGGAACGCAGCCTTTGCCCATGAAGGTTTCGGCCACGTGCAGATTCGTATGCTTGACGAAGGCTCTGAGTGCATCGCTGGCGTGGCCGCGAATCACGCCGTTGCCGGCAAGGATCATCGGGTTCTTCGCGCCGTTGATCAGCGCGGCGGCTGCCTTAATGGAAGCATCCGTAGCTTTCGGCGGTTCGGGCGGTTTCTCTGGAACCAGCGGCACTTCGGTCATAGGTGCGGCCGTGTGAGCAAGGTCTTCGGGGAAATCGAGGTGGGTGGCGCCTGGGGATTCCTCTTCAGAGAATTTGAAAGCCTTGCGCACGGACTCGGCAATAGCCGCTGGATGGCGCAGCATGGTGTTCCACTTGGTGATCGGGTGGAACATACCGACCACATCCATGTATTGGTGCGATTCCTTGTGCATCCGGTCGAGGCTGGCTTGACCGGTCAGGGCGACCACTGGCGCGCGGTCCATGTTGGCGTCGGCGACGCCGGTAACGAGGTTGGTTGCGCCGGGGCCGAGGGTGGAGAGACACACACCCGCGCGGCCAGTGAGACGGCCGTACACGTCCGCCATAAAAGCCGCGCCCTGCTCGTGACGCACGAGCACGAAGCGCAGATTGGAGTCGAGCATCGCGTCCATCACGTCGAGGTTTTCCTCGCCCGGAATGCCGAAAATGAATTGGACTTTCTCGGCCTCCAAACACTTGATCATCAGTTGCGCACAGTTCATGCGTTCCACCCCTTGAAAAGATTGTGAAATTGGCTGCCGCACGATACCAAAAGGCGTGAGCGGGAACTATGAACTATATCCCGGCGCAAAGGGTGCATTCGTTGGTTGAACAAAGACGTGACACGTAGTGGAACGTAGCGCCAAGATGCGTTCGGCGTAACGAACGCTTCGCGCGCTTGCCTCACGCCCTCAGGCAAGGGCGTCTTGGCTTTTGGTCGTTCCGCCCCGCGGGGGCGCGGGGACGCTACATTCAACCAACGAGGAATGCACCCCGGCGCAAAAGCGGGCTTGGCAGAGGGGATGCGCGGCGATAGCATGAGTCGAATGCTTGGGGTCGAGAAAGCTTGGCACATAGGCGTGTAGATTGTCGAAGAATCTCATGAAGCGATCAGTCGCTATAACCGCCTTGCTCCTTGCCGGATGCGCTGGAACGCCCGAGCGCCCGGCCGCCACCGTTATTACTGACGATCTCTCGCTCCTCCGCGCCATGAATGCGGGCGAAAGCCGGGATGTGGCTATCCTGATTGCGCAAGATCCGAAAACTCCGCCCAAAGAAAATCAGCCACCATCGCCACCGCCAAAAAACACTCCGGCTCCCGCCGGGGAGGAAAAAAAGAATCTGCCGAAACCTCCCGTCGAGGAAGACGTTCCGGTTGTCGAGCTTGGTGAGCCGGAACCTGAAACGCCCGTCGTGGAAATCCAGGACGACAAGCCGCCGGTACCCAAGCCCGCCGGACAACCAAAGCCGCCAGCCGAAGAAGACGTTCCTGTCATCGAGCTTGGCGAGACCGCACCTGAGACTCCCGTGGTGGAAATCGAGGGAGTGCCGCCTCCACCGCAACCGGAGCAGCCGAAACCTCCCGCCGGCGACGGCAAGGTTCCATCCTTGGACTTCGGCGAGGAACCGGGCGATATCCCGGTCATCGACATTGACGGCGAGCGGCTTCCCCAACCGGCCGCGCGCGAAGACGATGGTAGCCGCCTGCTTGATCTGCTCAAAGGCATCGGTAAAACGCCGGATGACCGCCTTACGTTCAACAAAGCCGCCCGCATCGGCAGCGAAGAGGCAGAGTGGTGGACGCGCCGTTACAAACAACTGCTCTCGCTTCTCAATCCGGGATATTGACGCTATCGTTGACATCAAACCTGAAGTGACGTTGGATCGCGCGTCATACCGGCGGAAGCCGGTATCCAGTATTTTCTCCCGCCGCTATACTCGCCCTCGCCTGTGCCGGGAGTGTAAATGTCCTCGAAAATGACACCGGAAAATTTCGCCGCCAAATGGCGCGAGTCCAAACTACGCGAACGCCAAGGCTATCAGGAGCATTGGCGAGATGTTTGCCTGATGCTCGATCAACCCACGCCTTCCGAAGTCGACACCAGCGGAGATCAGGAATACTGCTTCGAAAAGGGCGCTGGAAAAGTCTCCGACGGTAGCGACGGCTGGGCCGACGTCTGGTGGAAAGGGAAATTTGGCGTTGAATACAAAGGCAAACACAAGGATTTGCACGCCGCCTATACCCAACTGCTCGAATATCGAGAAGCGCTCGGCAACCCGCCGCTTTTGATCGTGACAGACATGGAATGTTTCAAGATACACACCAATTTCACCGACACCGAAAAGCGCATCTACGAGTTCGACCTTGAAGCCATCACATCCGGCGATCCCGTCAGCTTCACGCCGCCCGACCCCGCCACACCTCCGATGACCGCCATCGAAGTCCTGCGAACCTGCTTCGACAATCCCGACAAGCTCCGGCCAACCCGCACCGCCGAGCATGTCACGACCGAAGCGGCTGCCACCTTCGCGCGCATCGCCGATTCCATGCGGCAACGCGGCATTGATCCGCAAAAGGCCGCGCATTTCCTGATGAAGCTGCTCTTTTGCCTGTTCG
Organism: Planctomycetaceae bacterium; assembly: GCA_013360495.1. GTDB lineage: Bacteria > Planctomycetota > UBA8742 > UBA2392 > JABWBM01 > JABWBM01. Next base: position 2,322 of record JABWBM010000066.1, on the reverse strand, counting down.
CCGAGGATGTCGGGCTGCTCGGCGAAGACGTATTCGAGCGGCTCGTGAAGAAAGCGGGGCGCGATCCCGAAAAGTTCGCCAAACACTTGAGAGAACTTTTTGTGGCTATGAAGGACGGCGGTGAATTCTTGCTCGTGGAGATCCCGTATTTCAACGGCGGCCTCTTCGACGGCGCCGACGTGATTGAGATGACGGAAGATGAAATCAAAGACCTCTCGATGGCAACTGGCCTCAATTGGGCCAATATCGAGCCGTCCATCTTCGGCACGCTCTTCGAGCGTTCGCTGGACCCGGCGCAGCGCGCGCAACTTGGCGCGCATTACACTTCGCGCGAGGATATCTTGCTGATCGTCGAGCCGGTACTGATGCGCCCCCTGCGCCGTCAATGGGAGGCTGTGAAGAAAGAAGCTGGACCGCTACGGAATGAAACGGCGGACATTCGCAATCAACTCTCGAAGCTCAAAGGCGAGGGCAAGGAACGCGACCGCCTGAACAAAGCTCTCAAAGCCACACAGAAGAAACTCGGCATCCTCTACAGCGACTTCGCCCATAGCATTTCGCAGGTCAAAGTCCTCGACCCCGCCTGCGGCAGCGGAAACTTCCTTTACGTTGCCCTGCGTCAACTCAAGTATTTGCAGAGAGAAGTGATCGTCGAAGCGCGGGATGCGGGTGTTGCCGGCATCATGCCCGACGCCGATCCGGGGCAACTTTACGGCATGGAGATCAATCCCTACGCCCACGAACTGGCGCAGGTGGTGGTATGGATCGGCTACATTCAATGGCACGTGCAGAACGGCTACGGCTTTCCGCGGGAGCCGATCCTGCGCTCCCTCGACAACATCAAGCGAATGGACGCGCTGCTGGTATGGACGGACACTCCCGTCACACCGGCGCGTCATGCCGACGAAAGTCGGCATCCAGAGACAAACGAAAGGCTGGATCCCGGCAAAGCGCGTCATACCGGCGAAAGCCGGTATCCAGAGACAAACGGAGAACTGGGTCCCGACTTTCGTCGGGATGACGGACAGAAAGTATCTCCTCCCGCCACACCGGCGAAAGCCGGTGTCCAGAAATCCCCAGAAAAACTGGATCCCGACTTTCGTCGGGATGACGCAGATGTGGCTTTGCCTGCAACGAACAGTAAGCCCGAGGCGCGGCGTTCCGAGTGGCCCGAGGCGGATGTCATCATCGGCAACCCGCCGTTTTTGGGCGGGAAGCGGCTTCGAAACAGTCTCGGTGATGAGTACGTTGATGCGTTGTTCAAGGCTTATGGCAAAGACGTAGCTCTGGAAGCTGATTTAAGCGTCTATTGGCACGAACGCGCTCGTGCCCTGATTGAGAAGGGCAAGGTGAAGCGGGCAGGACTTCTTGCGACACAGGGCATTCGAGGTGGAGCGAACCAGAAAACGCTCAGGCGAATTTTAGAAACCGGCAATATCTTCGAGGCATGGAGCGACCGCGACTGGTTTCTCGCCGGGGCAGCAGTTCACGTCAGCATCATTTGCCAGGACGCTAAGGCTGAAACCGAGCATTTGTTAGATGGGCAATGTGTCCCTGCAATACACGCTGATTTATCGAGCGCTCATGGCGCAGACGTTACGCGCGCGGTTCGGTTGTCAGAAAACTTCGACCTTGGCTTCATGGGGGATACGAAAGGCGGCAAGTTCGATATAGACCCCGAAACTGCAAAAGCATTACTTGCAGGCAAAAATCCCAACGGCAAGTCCAACAAGTCGGTTGTCGTTCCTTGGGTCAATGGAGCCGATCTCACTCGTCGCTCTCGCGGTTGGTATATCATTGACTTCAATGAAATGCCTCTCGAAGAGGCGTGCCAGTATGAATCGCCATTCGAATATGTGCGCCAATACGTCTTTCCTGAACGCATGCAGAACAATCGGCAGTCTTACCGTGATAAATGGTGGGTACATGTTGAGCCAAGACCGGCAATGCGTGCAGCTTTGGAACCGCTTACTCGCTTTATAGGGACAGCAACAACAGCGAAATATCGGTTATTCTCTTGGTTCACCAAACCTACTTTACCGGATCACGCAATTATCGTCTTCGCTCGTGAGGACGACTATTTCTTCGGCGTGTTGCATTCCGTCGCCCATGAACGATGGGCGCTGGAGCTTGGCACTCAACTCGAAGATCGGCCGCGCTATACGCCTACAACCTGCTTCGAGACTTTTCCATTCTCGTGGCCACCGGGAAAAGAGAAGCAAAATGACCCACAAGTCAAAGCCATAGCTGCCGCCGCGAAGAGCCTCAACGATCAACGCGAAACATGGCTCAACCCCAAGGGCATCAGTGAGGCCGAACTTA